>JBGVFN010000154.1:0-7592 GCA_045121095.1 Lachnospiraceae bacterium
GTTTTGGCTAAATTTTTCTCAGATTCAGTCAGCGTAGCCCGCTACGCCTCCTTCATTTGAGAAAAATTTATCTCAAAATGGGATGCACATCCTGCATAAAGCCTTTTTCAAACACGCTCTAGCAGGATAAAACCGTTTTTCCAACAAAGCAGGAACTTCGTTGAGGGAACTGCATACGTGAAACAGTAATGGTTTTAGTTTTTCGTCGGGCTGCACCAGATCCGGCACCATGACCGGGTAAAGTCCGGCGCGGTGTGCTGCCAGAATTCCATTGGGGGCATCTTCCAGTGCAAGTGCCTGAGACGGGGAAACATTTAACTGGCGGCAGGCTTCCAGATAAATATCCGGTTCCGGTTTGGAATGGAGAATCATCCCTCCATTGATCACAGCCTGAAAATACGGTTCCAGATGATGCATTTCCAGATTACGCAGAACATGTTCGGAACTGGAACTGGAGGCGACGGCTGCTGCATATCCATGCTCTTTCAAATAATTTAAAAGCGGCACAAGGCCGGGCTTCATGGGAAGTCCGGTTTTTGCTGTTTCTTCCATATAAAAACGTCGATAGGTGTCCAGAAAAAGCCCGAAAGGGAAATCCGGACCGTAATAAGACAGAAAATATTCTTCCCGGCGTTTACGGTTCATGCCCAATGTATGAGGCATGTGAAAGCCCAGAGGGCCATATCCCAGTTCTTCACCTGCCATATCCCAGGCACGCTGGACAAAACGTTCACTGTCCACCATTAATCCATCCATATCAAAAATCACTGCTTTTAAAGGCAGGAGAGAAGCGTTTTTTTCTAGTATTTTTTGCATAAATCGATCCTTTATACTTTATAGTTTTATGGCTTTATAGCTTTATAATCTCACAGCTTTACAACTTTGTAGTCTCACAACTTTATAGTTTTACAGCTTGTTCTGAGGTTCCTGATAATCCGGATAGAAATCCAGATAATGTTCCAGAATCAGGGCGGCATTTTTCACCAGATGAGGGCAGGGGCGGGACTCATAGTAAGCTTTGGTCCGATCCTGCGGTCTGGCCTGTTTTTCTGCCTGGGAAAGTCCAAGCAGTTCCCGGCAGATGATGGTTCCCTGTTTTTCGCGGAAAATATCCGATAACATGCGGACGGTGCGGTAATTTTCTTCCTTTGCATCCGAATCATGGGGGTCGGTGTTACCGTTGCACAGGCTGACGATCAGAGCCATACCGGAAACTGCACCACAGACTTCACGCATACGGCCAATTCCTCCTCCCAGAGAGCAGGAAAGCTTCAGTGCGTATTCTTCATTCATACCAAAACGGGGTGCAAACGCTGCAAATACCGACTGACAGCAGTTGTATCCTTCCATAAACAGAGCTTCTGCGCGGTTGGCGCCGGAAGAATTACGGTTCCAGTTGATTTCATTTATTGTAAGATTGATCATGACATATCCTTTCCAGAGCTTGTATTAATGATTTTTCAGGTATCGTAACTGTTAAAATTGCAGTCTCATTTTAACAACAATCAGAGAGAAAAACAAGACAGGAAAAACGGACTGGAAATATTCGGAGGGAATGTTGAAGGAAGTGTGTGTATTTAAGCTGGAAGCAGAAGAACTTTCCTGTAAAGAGCATTTGTAGTACTCCGTAAAGAGTATTTGTAGTATTTATTCGGTAAAGTATGGGATTATGGCAGAATCGCTGTGTTGCGTTTGTTTCTAAATAGTGTACAGCACCCTTAGTGATAAAATTTATCATTAAGGGTGTTTTACTTGAAAATGAAAAATCTGGAATTTATAATGAAACGAAAGCATGAAATATGCTGAAATATTTTTTGCATGTTTCAAAGCCTGCATATCGTTTTTTATGATAGAAAAGGCTTTAGATGATACTGCATACACGTATGAGCGAAGGAGAAGAATCGTATGAAAAATCATAAATTCTGGGCTTGGGCTATGGTGATCTGTCTGGTGATGACAATTTATACCGGATATGAGCATAAATAATAACCGTTCAGTATAGGCTGAATTGTTACGATAAAAATCAGGGAGGACGAACAATGTTTGATTTTAGAAAAATTGATTCCAGACATACCGGTATTTTTGCAGCAGGTGTGTTATTTGGAACTGCAGGAATTAAAATTCTGGCAAGCAAAGATGCAAAAAAACTGTATACAAACTGTACTGCTGCCGTGCTGCGTGCAAAGGATTGCGTAATGAAGACTGCTGCAACGATTCAGGAAAATGCAGAGGATATCTACGCAGAAGCACAGCTGATCAATGAAGAGAGAGCACAGCAGGAAGCAGAAATGGAAATGGAAGATACAGCAGAAGCTGTAGAAGAATAAAACCATACATACAGTGCAGGGGATGGTTTTTAATCTGAAACCAGCTTCTGCTAAATGAATATCGATCAATCTAATAAGATCAGATTCGGGCGCCTGCAGAGGTATCTGCAGGTGTTTTTTGACCCGGGAAAGGAAAAATGGTTTTATGAAATTTATTATTAAACATGAGATTAAGGGGCGTATTCGCCTTCATGTGGTACAAAAGCGCATGAGTTTTGAAGAGGCGGATACCCTTCAATATTATTTGAGCGGTCTGGATGGTGTAATGGAAGTAAAAGTACGGGAACAGCTGCAGGATGTGGTGATTCGTTATACCGGCAGCCGCGCTGCTTTGATTGAAGAATTAAAGCAGTTTCATTATGAAAAAGCACAGGTACCGGAGGAGGTTTTACAGAATTCAGGCCGGGCATTAAATGCGGAATATTGGGAGAAGCTGGTTAATAAACTGGTTCTTCGGGCTGGTAATCTGATGTTTCTTCCTGCGCCGGTGCAGGCGGCTATTACAACAGTAAAATCCGTAAAATACATTTGGCATGGTGTGAAAACACTGGCAGCAGGAAAGCTTGAGGTTCCGGTGCTGGATGCTACGGCTATTGGAATTTCCATGCTGCGGGGCGATGTAAAAACTGCAGGTTCTGTGATGTTTTTACTGGGAATCGGTGAACTTCTGGAAGAATGGACTCATAAAAAATCGGTGGGAGATCTGGCCAGAAGTATGTCTCTGAATGTGAACCAGGTGTGGCTGCTGCAGGATGGTCAGGAAATCATGGTTCCACGCACAAAGATTCAGCCGGAGGACCAGATTGTAATACATATGGGGAATGTAATTCCTTTCGATGGTCTGGTAACAGATGGGGAAGCCATGGTAAATCAGTCCTCTCTTACAGGAGAAGCTTTACCTGTGCGTCGTATCGCCGGTAATTCTGTATATGCAGGAACGGTGGTAGAAGAAGGCGAACTGACCATTCAGGTAAAAATGGTTGGCGGAAACAGTAAGTATGAGAAGATTGTGACCATGATCGAAGAATCAGAAAAGTTAAAATCTTCCATGGAAAGTAAAGCAGAACATCTGGCAGACCGACTGGTTCCCTATACCCTGGCAGGAACTGCAGGAACGTATCTGCTGACCCGAAATGTGACCAAAGCCTTATCGGTTCTTATGGTGGATTTTTCCTGTGCGCTGAAACTGGCAATGCCCATTACGGTTCTATCAGCCATTCGTGAGGCCAGCTCCCATCATATTACGGTAAAAGGCGGACGTTTCCTGGAAGCAGTGGCAGAAGCGGATACCATTGTATTTGACAAAACAGGTACATTGACCAAGGCACAGCCGAAAGTGGCAGAAGTGGTTCCTTTTAATGGACAGGAGCCGGATGAACTGCTTCGTATCGCTGCCTGTCTGGAAGAACATTTTCCTCATTCCATGGCAAAAGCAGTGGTGGATGCAGCAAAGAAAAAGAATCTGGTTCATGAGGAAATGCATTCGAAAGTGGAATATATCGTTGCACATGGTATTTCTACCACCATTGAAGGCAAAAAAGCAGTCATCGGCAGTTACCATTTTGTATTTGAAGATGAGAACTGCACCATTCCCGAAGGAATGGAAGAACGTTTTGAAAACCTTCCTGTGGAATATTCTCATTTGTATATGGCAGTGGAAAATGTATTGGCAGCCGTCATCTGCATTGAGGATCCTCTGCGTGAGGAAGCTGCTTCGGTAATTGGGGCGCTGAAGCAGACCGGAATCAGTAAAATAGTCATGATGACCGGTGACAGTGAGCGGACTGCCCGTGCCATTGCACAGCGGGTGGGTGTAGATGAATATTATTCAGAAGTCCTGCCGGAAGATAAGGCCAGATTTGTGGAGCAGGAGAAAGCCCAGGGCCGCACCGTGATCATGATCGGGGACGGTATCAATGATTCTCCCGCTTTATCTGCTGCTGACGTGGGAATTGCTATCAGTGATGGAGCAGAAATTGCAAGAGAAATTGCGGATGTAACCGTTGGCGCAGACAGCCTGAATCAGATCGCTGTTTTGAAAGCAGTCAGTGATGCATTGATGAAACGGATCCGGCGAAATTACAGAGCAATTGTGGGAATCAACACAGCATTGATTGTGCTGGGGGTAGCAGGCATTCTGCCGCCTACTACATCTGCATTGCTGCATAATACATCCACATTGGCCATCAGCATGCGGAGCATGAGAAATCTGCTTCCACAGGAAAAAGAATAAGAAAATGGTTTGCGTATTTCATCTGTTGTGAAATAAAAATAGGAGAAATACCTTACTAAACTAAAACAAATGTATGAAAAACAGAGGTTTACACATAATAGTGAAGATCTCTGGTTTTTGTTTTTCATTGCGAAAAATCTGCTGCGTGTTTGAAAAATCATTCAGGCAATCTACGTGTCTCACTTTTGGCAGATGATTTTCAGACATGTTCTGGCAAATAGTTAGCAATAGCTAATTGATAAGAAAAATCAATAGCTCCTTATTGATAAAAGCATATCATTAACACCGTTGACGAATATAAAAAAATAGAATATGATAAATACATGGTTAGATAAAACTAACTAATACAAACCAACACGGTCTGATTCCGTGTTTTGGAAGTGTTTCATTATTTTATAATTTAGGAGGGCAACATGAATAAAATTTATGTCGTATATTGGTCACAGACAGGTAATACAGAAGCTATGGCAGAAGCAGTAGGAAAGGGGATTGAAGCAGCAGGAAAGGAAGCAGAGGTGCTGGAAGTTGCAAATGCTTCGCTGGAAGAGTTAAAAGAAGCAAGTGCATTTGCACTGGGCTGCCCGGCTATGGGAGATGAAGTGCTGGAGGAAGATGAAATGGACCCCTTTGTAACGAAAGTAGAAGCATTTGCGTCAGGAAAAACCATTGGTTTATTCGGTTCCTATGGATGGGGTGATGGTGAATGGATGCGTGACTGGGTAGATCGTATGAAAGCTGCCGGAGCGATTGTATTAAACGATGAGGGTGTGATGTGCGAGGAAACACCGGACGATGATGCTGTGGCTGCTTGCGAAAATCTGGGCAGACAGCTGGCAGCGGTGTAGGAAAGCGCGCAAAAAGGCGGGGCAAACAGTAACAGAAAATGATGCAGCATGGAGATAAAACTGCAGTTGTGGAAAATTGCTAAGTGGTAAAATAAACAAAAAATAAAACAAAAAAGCTGGTATCCTAAAATATTTTCAGAAAACCAGCTTTTTTTATATCCATAAATTGGGCTATTTGATGTAATGTAGTTGAATAAAACAAGGGAAAGTATCAGAAATAACCAAATAAACGGCAAAAAACGCTAAAGATTGACATAAAAATAACTGGATTGATTAAAAAATAACTTTTGTTGCAATCTAATTAATTTTTTTGTACAATAAGGACATCCAATAGACAAAACAACCATAAAAGGAGAAGTTGTAATATGAGTAGACTTGAAATCCCTGCTCCGGATAGAGCCCAGGTGGTTATTGAAGGGCTGTACAAAGATCTGGAACGCAGGATCGAATCCAGTCCGCCGGGATTATGTCCGGTGGATATGACACGTGCATTTCTGGAAATGTGTCATGCTCAGACCTGCGGTAAATGTGTCCCCTGCCGTATTGGTCTGTGGCAGTTAAAAAATATGCTGACGGATGTATTAAATGGAAAGGCAACTCTGGAAACACTGGATCTGATGGAAGAACTGGCTCTTTCCATCATTGATGGTGCGGATTGTGCCATTGGCTATGAAGCGGCCAATATGGTTTACAAAAGTCTGAAGGGCTGCCGTGAAGATTATGAAGAACATGTAAAACAGGGTAAATGTACCTGCCAGTATACACTGCCTGTTCCCTGTGTGGCTCAGTGTCCCGCTCATGTGGATATCCCCGGTTATGTGGCACTGGTAGGCGAAGGACGCTACGCAGATGCCATCCGGCTGCTTCGGAAGGATAATCCCTTCCCCACAACCTGCGGTTTTATCTGCGAACATCCCTGTGAAGCGCGCTGCCGCAGAAATATGGTGGATGATGCAGTTAATATCCGTGGTTTAAAACGTGTAGCAGCAGATTATGCAGGCAAGGTTCCGCCTCCGGCTTGTGCTCCTTCTACCGGTAAACGAGTAGCAATCGTAGGCGGCGGTCCTGGCGGTCTTAGTGCAGCTTATTACTTACAGCTGATGGGTCATCAGACCACTGTATTCGAAATGCTTCCCAAGCTGGGCGGTATGCTTCGTTATGGTATTCCCAACTATCGTCTTCCCAAAGATCGTCTGGATGATGATATCAATGCCATTCTGGAAACCGGTGTTCAGGTGGAATACGGCAAACGAATCGGAGAAGATATGACGATCCAGAGCCTTCGTGAAGAATATGATGCCGTTTTGATTACCATTGGTGCCAGCACTGATAAGAAACTGGGAATCGAAGGCGAACAGGCAGATGGCGTAATTTCAGCAGTACAGTTCCTGCGTGCAGTAGGAATGGGCGAATGTCCCGACCTTACTGGTCAGGAAGTAGCCATCATCGGCGGCGGTAATGTTTCCATGGATGCCGTTCGTACTGCAAAACGTCTCGGTGCAAAGAAAGTAAGTATTGTTTATCGTCGTCGTGTGGCAGATATGACAGCCCTTCCTTCTGAAATCGAAGGTGCAGTGGCAGAAGGTATCGAAGTACAGACTCTGATGGCACCTTCCCGCATTGTAACCGATGAAAATGGACATGTAACCGGTATTTACGTAACGCCTCAGATGATCAGCAAGATTAAAGATGGTCGTGCCAGCGTAAAAGCTTCCGGTGAAGCAGATGTGCTGATTCCCTGCCAGACGCTGATCGTTGCCATTGGACAGGATATTGAATCCCAGCATTTTGAAGAAGCAGGTGTGCCTGTAAAACGAGGCAGGATCGTGGCACAAAAGCATGGCGGATTTGACCAGATGTCCGGTGTATTTGCAGGTGGAGACTGTGTTTCCGGCCCTGCATCTGTAATCAAAGCAATCGCTGCTGCAAAAGTAGTAGCTGCCAATATTGATGAATATCTGGGATATCGCCATGAAATCAGCTGTGACGTGGAAATCCCTGAAGCACGTCTGGAAGATCGTCCTCCCTGCGGACGTGTCAATATGACAGAGCGAGAAGCCGGTGAGCGTGTATGCGATTTCGATGGCTGTGAAAACTGTATGACGGAAGCAGAAGCAAAACAGGAAGCAGGCAGATGTCTGCGCTGTGACCACTTCGGCTACGGCATTTTCAAAGGAGGTCGTGAAA
>JBGVFN010000155.1:0-8324 GCA_045121095.1 Lachnospiraceae bacterium
ATGTTCCCGAAAACAGATACTCCTCCAGAATTTCCCGTTCCGCTGCTGTCAGTGTGCTGCACTCCGAATCGGAAAACAGTTTGCTGCTCAGCGTGCGGGATTTTTGCTCAAATTCCGCAACACCAAGTTTCTGCAGTTCATTTCCTATATAAGTCCAGTCAAGCTTTTCCCCTTTTGCACGAAGATAGACAAAATCATCCATCAGTGAACGGAGCCCTGTCCCTGAATTGCTGTAATGCTTATATTCATGAACAATCATATAAATATAAAAATCTTCATCCGAAAAATGAAAACCATACTGATTTCCACTGTCTTTTTTTAGGCGCTGTTTTACATCGGCATAATACTCCAGAATATCTGCATGCATACTTTTCGAAAACAGATTCCTGTGCAGTTCAAAATTGTAAACCGGCTCTTTTGGGTAGACATCGTGATTACCTTTCCCCACACTTTCTGCTGTATACCCGTTCTGTTTCATAAATGCCGCAACCTGCGCCTGGAATTTCTCATCATACAAAATATCATTATCTGCCATCTGCCGCATACCCAATTTCGGATACAATTCTTTCAGAAGAATCCCTTTCATGGGCATATACCAGATACCATTCTGCTCCATAAAATCAAGAATCTTCTTTCGCTCTGTATCCAGCAGCACAATTTTCCGGATTGCTTTGGCTTTTTCTTCCATCCACTTCTGCTCCGGCTTCACCCCGGCCATTTCCAATGCGTAACAGACGATGGCAGTCATACTGTGAAATCTGCACATCTTATACAATTTATCCAGATCCATCGATGCAGTTTTCTCAGCATCCGGCTGCACACCATTTAATGCACAGACCGATAAATACAGCATATCATATCCAGCCTGCTTCATCCTCTCACCTCAATTCCTGTTTCGTTCATCACAACCACCCTGTCACAAATATCCAGTACTGCAGGACGATGTGTCACGATCAGCACCGTTTTATTCGTCATACTGCGGAGATTTTCAAGCAGCTTTTTCTCCGTCTGCTCATCCAGGGCACTGGTGGATTCATCCAGCAAAAGAACAGGATTATCCGAAAAAATCGCTCTTGCAATGGCAATTCTCTGCATCTGCCCTTCCGAAAGTCCGGAACCCCGTTCTCCCAAAAGTGTGTCCATGTCGTTTTCCAGATTCTTCACAAATTCATCCGCACAGGCAATTTCCAGAGAACGCCGGATTTTATCTTCCTGCTGCATTTTTCCCTTATCCGAAAATGCAACAATTTCCCGTACCGTGCCGCTCATCAATTGATTCCCCTGGGGTACATAGGCAAACAGCCTGTGCCACGCGCTGGTAAGTTCCTGCATTTCATTATCCTTTTTCAGCAAATAGCGTTTTCCCCCGTCAAGAGGATACAGGCACATGAGCAATTTCAGCAGCGTGGATTTTCCGCAGCCGGACTGTCCGGTAAAAGCAATGTATTCTCCCCTCCTGATCTGCAGATTGATGTCCTGAAGAACCAGTGGAATTTCCTTTCCATCGACAGACCGCAGATAAGTAAAATCAGCATTTTTAAAGCCGATTGCCGCAAATTCATCTCTGTAGAACCGATGAATTTCCGATGCCTCTATGACTCCGTCAGGGCAGTCGTCCTTCATCAGTTCTGCCTCCATCAACCGCTCCGCACTGGCCGTCATAGCATAAAACCTGGGAAGATACCCCGTAATATTGGCAAATGGTGACTGAATCTGGGAAACCAGCCGCAAGATAGCCGTAAGTGTTCCATAAGAAACAGTTCCTTCCAGAATCCCATAACCACAGTATCCCAGCCCAAACAGATACATTCCGTTCATAGCCCCTGAAAAACCAATATTGCACAAATTGGAAAACCTGTTTTTCTTCATCCGCGCATTCTTGTGCTCTTCCATTTTTTTCTCCGCCTCTTCTTCCACCTGTTTTTCAACCGTAAAGGAACGGACAACAAGAAGGCTTCCCAGATGCTCCTGCAAAAAGACCCGCAGTTTTCCATCCTGCTCCTGTATCTTTTTATGCAGCCGCTTCAGTACCTTGCGAAAAGCATAGGTCAGCAGAACCAGTGCCGCCCCGCCCGGAATCAGAACATATGCAAATCCTGGTTCAAGAGCAAGGATCATAACCAGCGCACCTGCCATTTTCACCAGCATCCCTGCTATTCCCGGCAAAATCTCGGTCACACCGCCGGCACATACAACCGTATCCGAGGTCAGCCGATTCAGCCATTCTCCCGAATGTACCGCCGTCACAGAAGCATAATCTTTTTTGAGCAAAGTTGAAAAAAGGCGGTTTTTCAGAATATTTTCAACCGAAGAACGGGAAAGTTCCTCCAGCCACCGGACAACCGCCCGCAGTGCAATCTGCAGAACAACCAGCCCCACAAGCATTGCCATGCCGGTAAAAAATTCCAAACGATCCTTTTCCACTGCGGCATCAATAATATTTCTTAAAAACAATGCATAAAATACACTCATCAGGCCCAGAACCATCTGCACCAGAAGAAGCAGCATAATACCCGCTTTTTTCTTTCCCGTAACCTCATACAGCCATTTCAAAGTACTGTTTTTCATCTCTTTTTCAGTCTCCTTTTTACGAAATGCTTCAACCGCAGCCAAAATGCTCTGATATAAAAGAAATCACACCACAAATGCACATACCATTTATATTTTGTATCATTTACGGAAATCTCCTCTCCATCCCGGACAATTCCCACCAGCACACCTACAATATGCCTGTCTGTAATGCCATACTCCTTCTGCCAGCGATTGTCCCCGCAGATAACATAATCGTCCTTGCGTACTTTCAGTACCCTATGCAGAACATATTGACCGGAATCCCGCCGATACAGCGGAACATCATATTTTTTCAGTCTGCCTCCGGCTTTTTCAATAATGAGAAGGTCTCGTTTTTCGCGCAAAAGAGGCATCATACTGTCTCCCACATTTGTATAAATCAGACGCCCATTTTTTGCAATTTCTTCTTCAAATGTCGACTTATTCATCCAATGCACCAATTTTACGAAGTGTATTTAAAATCTTTTTTACATCCGCAGCAATTACTTCTTCCGAGGCATCGTACTTTTCCAGCATAGCTTCAACAATTTTCTGCTCCGTGGTCTCTTCTTTCAGGCAATTCAAAATAAAAGAAGCAGTCCGGTTACTGCGGGTCAGCCCATTGAATGAGGTATTTCCTGCCGATACCATAACCGTTTCGCCATCTGTTTCATGTGTAATAAATCCTTCTTTTAATTTCATAATAGATCATCCTTTCATTCCGTCATAGGCAACCTGTGCCGCCTCAATATCCTGATTGCACCCCAGAATATACAGTCCGCATATGTCTGCCGCTTTATCTATCAATTCCATGGTTTTTATCAATTTCATCGGATCCTGGGAGCGGTATGTCTGCTGAACCAACATTGGGAAAGCATTCTTTTTTTCAATCTTCCTGATCTGGTTTTCCACACTTCTTTCCAAAATGCATATGGCCTTAAGCGGAACCGAAATGTTGCTGCTGAGCCTGTGTTTTCCGTCCCACGGTGTCCCGAACACGTTCACACCGTCTTCTGCAATTTTTAAAAGTGGCTTGTCATCATTTACCATTACCGCCCGCTCTCCAAAAAGTTCTCTCCAAAGTCTCGTATGTGTGGATTTTCCCGTACCGCTTTTTGCAGTAAACAGATATCCTGCACCATCCACCGCCACAACAGATCCATGAAAAAGAATTGTATCATATTCAATCATCTGCTCCGCAATTTTCCGGTAAACAGCCAGCGTTTCCAGGTATGCATCCCCGAACTGCCTTACCGGTATATTCTCTTTCTCATCCTCCGCAGCAGACTTTATCCGTTCCCACGAAATATCATCCGGACTGATTTTTACGGAAAAATCCGGTACTCCGCTATCCTTATAATCTCTGCAAAGCCTGTGAACATCTTCATGGATTGAGATAATTTCTATGGTCTTTTCTGCAATTTTATAAATTCCCGTCAATGGCATCGTCTCCGTTCCTTTATGGTTTGCTCTTCTGCAGAAACAGGCGCCGCTTCATACGGTGCCTGATCCTTGTTTTTCTATAAAATTATTTATGAATCAGAATATATCATCCGGCAATATCTGACCTGTTTCCGAATCTATTGCATCATCAGGAACTGCTTCTTTGCCTGTTTGACTCTTTTCCCATGAACTGTCCGTGGATTCTGACTGACTGCTGTTTCCCGAAGCATCCCCGGTTCCTGACTGATTTTTATTCTCCGAACCGTTCTCCGTTCCTGACTGACTTTCATTTTTCGAGTTACTCACACGCCCAGACTGACTTTCATCTTTCGAATTTGTTCCGCCTCCTGACTGACTGTTTCCATCCTGTGAATGATAGCCAGAATCGGATTCCTCCTCAAATACAACCTCCGGCATCACCCATTCTTCTTTTTCTGTTTGATCTGCAGCCTCCTGATCATTCTTTTTTGTGTCATGATACTCTTCTGATTTGTTTTCTATTTCTTCTACGGTATCGGACTGTTTCCCCGATTCACTTTCCCCATCACTTTTTTTCATACCACAGGCCTGTGTCATTAATAATACCGATAACAGACCGATCATATATCCCTTTTTTATTATTTTACTGTTTCCGCGCACTTTTATCTCCCCATACAGCAGTCGGGCGGAGTTTTCCCCGCCCGACCTTCTCTTATAGCTGCCCTGAATTAAAACTCATCATCCGGTAATCCATCTTCACCGCCAACACCGCTGGTAGCAATCACATCTTCTGTTTCAAAACAGATAACTTCCATTTCTGCTTCTAAATATTTTTCTTTTTCCATATTAATTCTCCTCACATAATACTGATTTTAATTGCTTGCATTTTTATATGAAACGGCAGCTTTGCCATATTTCATCATTGCAGATATTACCCCGCCAATCGCTTCATTCTCTTTATATTTAGCCGCATAAGATTCCACACTATAGCGAAGCGTATTACTAATGGCACTTCCATTCTCTTTCAACGTAAAATCAACCGGAACACCATACTGGTACGCTGTCAGTTCGTCAAAATATGCATAATAAAGATTTTCTCCCGCCGATTCGAACTGTGTAACTTCAATTTCTTCTCCGCCATCTACAGAAACAGCCATTACAACATTGCTGATATCTCCTTCATACGCAAATTTCACACGAATTGTAGTTTTGCTTAACAGATTCAATCCTGCTGCTTTCCAAAGGGCAGACGGTTCTGCTATTTCAACATATTTTGTGTCTGTTATATTCTGAAGATCAGCAATCACATCACTACCGGATGCATAAGCGGACTGTTCCGATGTCAGTTCAGCGTTTGCCAGTGTTTCTGTCTTATAACCAAAATAAGTCTGTGCCTCTGCCGCATAATTCAGCATATCCACCAGCAGGGTTTTAAATGTCTCCGTCTTCGTTTCTGACAAAGCCAGCACCTCTCCGGTCTTTTCCAACTGATTCATACAGTACTGCTTTACACTGTAATCTTCTTTGGTTTCTCCTGTCACCAGATTATTCTGTGCATCATAGCCATAGATGGTCACATCCAGGTTATCGCCTACTTCTTTCGCATTTACACCGGTGTACCGGAATTCATAGAATTCGCCATCTGCACTCTTTACACCAGTAATGGTCTGCTTTTCAGTTTCGCCGTTCTCCTTCTCCTGAACCACTTCCGTATATATATCATGATATACCGTTCCCAGAGCTGCCGGCGCTTTAAAGACAACCGTGATATCATTTTCCAGCATTAATGTTGCTCTTGTAATCTTAAACTCAAGTTCTTCCACAACATATTCCATAGAAGATGTCACCACAGTCCCATCGCTGTCTTTCACATCTACATAGACGGTTTTGGTTCCTGCAGTATCCGGAGTCCAGACACAGCTACTGCTGCTTGCATAATCGCGGATAACCGTTGTATTGTCTGCCTCATCTACTTCATAGAACTTATATGTATAACTCCAGCTTCCGCCAACTGCATCTGCACTGAGTGTAATGGCAGAACCAGCCATTTGCGGTGATGTTTTATCAGCTGTGAAAGCGTTGACTGCAAGATCACCATTTACCCTAATTTTGTATGTTTTTGAAACCGACGGACTATATTTGGAACTAAACGTTATTGTTGTTTCACCGGTTTTCAGTGCAGTAATTATACCAAATCTTTGATCAGCCGATGTTGGTTCGAAAGATATAACAGACGGATCCGCAATTTCCACTTCTATATTGGTATCAGCTGTACCATTAGGCAAAACCTTACACCAGACATACAACTCTTCGCCTACATCTTTCCCGTTTGTAAAATTTGACCAATAATAACCTTCTCCGCCTTCCTCGTTCCACCAGACACTCATATCAGTTGCGGCTGTTCCTTCTTTTGTAGCATCGCAATATTTACAGGTAAAAGTAATAACTCCGTTTTCCGTTCCGGTCCACTCATATTCGTGCGTATGGTCATCTACAATAAACGTATATACTTTTGCTACATCCGGATTATATTTCGGTTGTATCGTTACAGTAGCGGTTCCCTTTTTCAGCATGGTCAAAGTTCCCATATTACCGATACCGCCTGTCGAAGGCTCATAAGAAATAACCTCCGGATCAGAAACAATAATTTCCATCTCAGAATCCGCACCGGATGGTTCAATCGTACCAATCCAGAAATACTGTTTGTTTCCTATCAGCTGTTCCGATGACGGAGTAATATTATAATAACCGCTTGTCTCTGTTTTTTTCCAGTAAGCAGTAATACTTGTAGCCACTTGTAATTCTTTCTCATCACCACATTCAGAACATTTCAAAGCAGCATATCCATCGGTAACACCCTGATTCTCATAATGATGTCCATTTTCAATTACCGTAGTCTGTGTCTGACTCAGATCATTCAGATCAATATCATAAAAAGTATTTGTCTCCTGAGCCCATGTATACCAGACCAATTTATCACCGTTAACGACCGGCACACAGTCAGACAACGCACCTTCCAAACTATATGTTTCTCCTACCTGCTGTCCGGTTCCGTTAACTTTTGTGTAATACACATTACCATCTCTTGACCACAGCAACATATAAGTGTTATCTGCAATTTCCACCATCTGCGGTGTTGATGTAGTACCATCGCCTTCTTCGTAATTGGTAAGCCAGTTCATTGTAACAGCATCTGTAGACTTGTCAACAGATGCTACAAAAACATTTCTGGTAGTTCTGGTAAGATTACTCTCATCCTGAATAACAGAATTACCAGCAATCAAATAAGCCGAATCTGAAATTTCAAATCCACCAACGGAAGCACCGGTAACATTCTCACCGGCATCTCCAGGAAATGTTAATACATTAATTACTTTGCAGTTTCCATTCGAGCTGAATTTTCCAGAGGAAACGTCTGTCTGATACTTTATCAATGCAATGGAACGCGGATGCGCATCTCCATGATCCACAGATACGATCTTGTTGTCTTCTATCTTAATAAACTGATTAAACGAATGGCTGACATATCCATAAGCAGAGTTCATAACATGTGTATAGGAATCCGTAATATTCATAGTATCCATATCCACCTGAATTGTTACATTCGCCTGATGGTTTATTCCGTCACTGCCGGTATACATCTCATGACTGGTACGGATCAGAAGAAAGTTTCCACATACATCCATACGTGCGGAACCTGCATCAAAGGGAATCGTCGTATTACAGTCATACAGGCCTGTGGATGCAATTCGATTCCAATTCTTATCATATTTTGTAATCCGATACACTTCCACATCTGCCGATTCCTCTGTATTTGTCTGACCAGTCAGTAAAAAGTAATTGCTGTCCGTCTCATAAAATCCACCAAACAACGGCAGTTCCTCTGCAACAATTTGGGTGCTGAGCAGATTATATTCTTCATCATAGTATTCCACCAGCACTCCATCAATCGAACTGCCATACTGAACGCGCATCAAACTGCCGTCCTCGCACACCGACAGATACGATTTCATCGTGCTGGAACACCTACCGTAATCCTGCGTCTCCACATTTGTTCCGCTGTAAGTCGTGCAGGTCGTTGTTGCCGCTCCTGCCGTCATCGGAACCATTCCTATGGTCAGACAGGCAGCAAGCAAAGATCCCAATATACGCTTTTTCATCTCACATTCCTCCCTTGCTGTTTTTCCAACAAATACCTTGTCTACAGAGTAACATACCCTGAAAATTTATGCAATTACTTTTAAATACAGCAAAAAGACGACCACTACATGTATACTTTTAACATCGTAGCGGTCGCCTCATATCACTTCAGTATTCAATTTTTTCCTCTCCCTGTAAAAATTATCTATAGT
>JBGVFN010000156.1:0-3698 GCA_045121095.1 Lachnospiraceae bacterium
TAGTGTTCTAAAAAACTTTTATTCAATGTAAATCCCTCCTAACGTAAAGAAAGGCATTCCAATAAAGGAACACCTTTCAATAAAAGTCTTATAAAATTGTTATAGAATGGCTGAATGTAAGGCTTTTGCCTTTGTCAGACCATCAATCCAGTTACATATAATAACGATAGACTCAAGCTTTACATTGATTTGTGTACGACACCTGCACGACCACCCAGCACATAACTGCCCTTTAACATATCCCATGAGAAATTTTCAATGGGTTCTCTGGCAACCAGGAAATTACCTGCTCGCTGGGTCAGTTGAGCAAAATTGACAGCATAGTCCTTCTGGCCCTGAGCATAGGCATAAATAGAGGCCTCGCTGCCCATAAATCCAATATCTGCATCATCACTGATCAGTGCCGTCATGGTTTTATCCGCACCGTATCCGGTCACCAGTTCCAGATCAATCCCCTGTTCTTCAAAATAGCCTTCTTCAATGGCAACATATTGGGGCGCATAAAAAATAGAGTGGGCCACTTCATTTAAAACTACGTGGGTACTGCCGGATACACTTTTCTTACCGCAGCCGCCCAGTACCAGAGCAGCTGTCATGGACAGCACAAGCAAAAGGGAAAAAGTCCGTTTCACAATGAATTCCTCCAGAAAAATATCTGTAGTAATATATGTGGAAATGGGGAAATGGTGCAGATTATAAATTATTGAAAAAGTTCCGGATAGAAGTCTGATGCCATACTTTCTACGGCATATGCCATACGATTGCCAGCCAGAACACTTTCCAGAGTGATGCTGGCAAAACGTTCATTTTTTACACAGTCAAGCTGAGAAAGTGTGGGATTTGTTTTAATTTCCTGAATTTTTGCTTCAATAGAAGGGGAGTCATAATCGTGAATCAGGATAACATCAGGATTACGGGCTAATATTTCTTCGTAGCTTACGGTGATCCACTGTTTCTGGTCCATGTCTGAAAAAATATTATTTCCGCCTGCCAGTTCTATGAGCAGAGATTCAAAATTGATACCAGAACAGGTGAATACACCATCATTTCCGCTGTCGTATACCAGTACATCAACGGGCTCCTGACCGGCAATCTTATTTTGGACGGTCTGAATGCGTGCTTTCTGATCTGCAACATAAGCTTCGGCTCTGTCCTCTATTCCGAAGATTTTGCCGATATCCAGGATTTCCTGATACTGTTCTTCTAAGGTAACAGCGGAGTTTACATAGACCTCCATGCCATATTCTGCCACTTCCTCAATATTACATCCCTCATCACTGATTTCCCAGTCCAGGGCATAGATAAAATCTGCGCCGCTTGTAAGGATTGCTTCGCGTGTGGCAGAGCCGTAATTTAATTCAGGAATTCCATTTACAGCGTCAGCATATTCATCCAGCGGCCCGCGGCTGTGATTGATCAGGGAACGTCCGATGACATAATCTTCCAGTCCAAGCGCTGCAAATAATTCTGTACAATTTGGACCAAGGGTTAATACTTTTTCTGGCGTTTTGGTGATTGTAACGGTTCTTCCGTAATTGTCAAAAGTCATGGGATAAGTGCCGGTTTCTTCAGAAGTGTTGTTAGCATTTTCTGTTACCGTTTCTTTTGAAGAATTATTTCTGCTGCCGCAGGCTGTCAGCGTAGATAAAATCATTATGCTGATAAGCAGAAGAGTTATTGGTGTTTTGAAAATGTGATTTAACTTTTTTTTCGTATACTGTTTCATTTTATTTCTCCTTTTGGTTTACTCCATATGGATTAAGCGACATCAGCTGGTAAATAGGTGATGGACATTTTACCTGTAACAGGGTGCTTTTCTACAGAACTTCGCACACCGTAGATATTAAAAATGTTTTCTGGTGTGAGTATTTCTTCTGGTGTGCCATGTAAAACGATCATGCCATCTTTCAGGATATAGATACGGTCGCAGTATAAAGCTGCCATATTTAAATCGTGAATGGCGGAGAGGACGGTGACATTTAAACGTTTGATAAAGTCAAAAATCTGCATCTGATAACTGATATCCAGATGATTTGTGGGTTCGTCCAAAATGAAGAAATCGCTTTCCTGTGCAATGGCCCGGGCAATGAGGACTCGCTGTTTTTCGCCGCCAGACAGATGGAGATAGCTTCGTTTTGCCATATTTTCCATACCCAGATGTTCCAGTGCATGATGTACAATTTCTTTGTCATGAGGGCTGTCAATGTCAAAGAGTTTTTTATGAGGGCTGCGCCCCATTGCTACGATTTCCTCTACCAGAAAATCAAAAGGAACGTCATTTTCCTGACCAACCACTGCCATTTTTAATGCTGATTTTTTATAGGGCATGGTCAACAGGTTTTCTCCATCCAGTGTAATCGTTCCGCTGTCCGGGAGGAGTCCCCTGTAAATATTTTTTAAAATGGTGGATTTACCACTTCCATTTGGTCCAATAAGGCCAACAAATTCACCTTCATTCACATGAAGAGATACATTTTTAACAGCTTCTTTTTCTCCATAGGAAAAAGTCAGGTTTTTTGTTTGCAGTCGCATGCAGGTTTCCCTTCTTTCTTATTATATTTGTACCATTTTTTTCGTGGGTACTCTTTTTTAACATCCAGATAAAAATTGGTCCGCCAATGACTGCGGTCAGAACACCTACCGGAAGTTCTTCTGGTGCGATGATTAATCTGGCGGCCACATCGACCCAAACGACAAGAATTCCGCCAAGTAGTGCAGAAATTGGTAATACTTTTTTATGGTCGCCACCTACCAGCATGCGTGTAAAATGAGGAACCATAAGTCCAACAAATCCGATGGTGCCGCTGACAGCGATGGTTGCACCAGCCATGAGAGAGGCTATAAGAATCAATTGCTTTTGCAATCTGCGGACATTTACGCCCAGTGCACCGGCGCTTTCGTCTCCTAAAAGCAGCAGATTCAGACCTCGGTGATGAATCATCAGGAAAATCATGCACAATAACAGGACCAGAAGCGGCAGTTTTAAATAGGCCCATTTGGCACCGGCAAGACTTCCTGACATCCAGAACTCTGCATTATGTAAACCAAGGGCATTGGGTGCTCCAAGCTTAATGATACTGGTAACTCCATCCATAATCATGGAAATAGCCACACCGGACAACAGCAGCTGCGTAATATGAATACGGCCGCGTACACGGGAAATAATGTATACGAAAATAATCGTAACAGCTGATCCAATAAAGGAACTGATGGATAAAGCATATGTGCCCAGAAAGGCAAATGTTCCAAACAGCATTTCTAATGTTGCAAATGCTGCGGCACCGGAGGATACACCAAGAATAAATGGATCAGCCAGATTATTACGGACCAGAGCCTGCATGGTTACACCGCAGACCGCAAGTGACGCACCCACCACCATACCAAGGCAAACCCGGGGCAGGCGAAGCTTCAATACAATATTTTCATCCAGTATTTCCCACGTTATGGGAATCTGATCTCCAATAACAGGAAGTCTGCTCAGGAGAATTTTTCCCGTTGTGTCAGGAGAAACCGAAACCGGACCAAGGCCAGCAGCCAGAAGAAGTGTTAAAATAGCTGCCACAGTCAGGATTACCATGATCAATAACATGTTTGGGTTTTCCCGATTAAAATAGTTTTTTCGTTTCATGACATGAACTCCTTATATATTTTTAACAACTCACAGGTCAACAAAAAGTATGATTTATAGCTGTTTGTTG
>JBGVFN010000157.1:0-12386 GCA_045121095.1 Lachnospiraceae bacterium
ATTGCTGCGCTGGAGGCATTGATCCGGCCCTGTGAGGTGGATTTGTATTCGGATTCTTCTTATCTGGTAAATGCTTTTAACCAGCGCTGGATTGAGAGCTGGCAGAAGAAGGGCTGGAAACGTGGCAAAAATGAACCGGTGAAAAATCAGGATCTTTGGATGCGGCTTCTGGAGGCAAAAAAGATGCATCAGGTAAGCTGGCATTGGGTAAAAGGTCATAACGGGCATCCGTTAAATGAACGCTGCGATGAGCTGGCAACTACAGCTGCGGATGGAACCGGTCTGCTGGTGGATGAAGGTGTGGAATAGTTTTGACACACCTTTGCATTTATGTTATACTCAAATCAGTGAGTTGTTTCATTAATTAAAACAGCCCAAACACAATTTGCAGTAACAGTTTTGTATCTATTAAATTGCTAGCAAACTGTTATAATATTTAAGAAGGACAATAAAGAGGGACTTATGAAACGTGTATTATTAAAATTAAGCGGTGAAGCACTGGCCGGTGATAAGAAAACCGGCTTTGATGAGGCAGTATGTAAGGAAGTGGCAGCTCAGGTAAAACCTGCAGTAGATGGTGGTCTTCAGCTGGGCGTTGTAATCGGCGGCGGTAATTTCTGGAGAGGAAGAACCAGTAATGCCATTGATCGTACAAAAGCAGACCAGATTGGCATGCTTGCAACCGTTATGAATGCCATTTATGTTTCTGAAATTTTCAGAAATGCCGGTATGGAAACAGAAATCCTGACACCTTTTGCAGTTGGTACCATGACCAAGATGTTTTCCAAGGATCTGGCAACAGAGTGTCTGAATGCAGGTAAAGTCGTATTCTTTGCAGGCGGAACAGGTCATCCTTATTTTTCAACAGATACAGGTGTTGTACTGCGTGCAATTGAGATGGAAGCAGATATTATCCTGTTAGCGAAGGCAATTGATGGTGTATATGACAGCGATCCCAAGGTAAATCCTGCTGCAGTGAAGTATGATAAAGTAAGCATTGACGAGGTTATTGAGAAGAAGCTGGCTGTTGTGGACCTGACCGCATCCATCATGTGCATGGAACAGAAGATGCCCATGGCAGTATTCGGACTGAATGAAGAAAACAGCATTTCCCGTGCTCTGTCTGGAGAGATTACCGGCACTTATGTGACGGTATAGGGTATCAGACCTTATGAAAACTGTTCCCCGTGGAGATTTACACATTTAATAAAGAAATCCTGAGAGGAGTATAACATATTATGAACGAAGCAATTGAAGAAAAATTAATGATGTTTGAAGAAAAGATGGAGAAAAGTCTGGAATCTTTAAAGAAAGAATATCTGACCATTCGTGCAGGTCGTGCGAATCCTCATGTTCTGGATAAGATTCGTGTTGAATATTATGGTGCGCCCACACCTCTGAATCAGGTTGCCAGCATTTCCACACCGGAAGCGCGTATCATCCAGATTCAGCCCTGGGATAAATCTCTGATTCGCGCCATTGAAAAAGAAATCAACAAATCTGATATCGGCATCAATCCCAACAACGATGGTGCTGTAATCCGCCTGATTTTCCCGGAACTGAACGAAGATCGTCGTAAAGAACTGACTAAAGATGTAAAGAAAAAAGGCGAGGCTGCAAAAGTTGCAGTTCGTAATATCAGACGTGATGCAATGGACGCACTGAAGAAAGCTGGCAAGGCTGGCGATGTTTCTGAAGATGAACAGAAGATCGCTGAAGAAGAAGTACAGAAGAATACAGATACTTACATTGCAAAAATCGATAAAGAAATCGAAGCAAAAACCAAGGAAATCATGACCGTATAAGCGGATCGGATACCATCTGGAGAATGTCAAAACGAGGGGGTTTTGATATTTTCCAGTTCAATGAGCAATTTGGAGGAGAGGGATGTCATCATAGATACTATGTGGTCCCTCTTTTTTATGTAAATGCTGTCTGTGCGGACAGGCGTAAAAATTGTTGATTATAATACTTGTATATTAAGTATGTTGTTGCTATAATAGGAGGATCTATGGATAATACGTTAAAGATACCGAAACATGTGGCGATTATTATGGATGGAAATGGACGTTGGGCAAAGGCGCACAAGGTTCCCCGCCAGATGGGACATAAAGCAGGCTGTGAAGCACTGGAACAGACGGTAGAAAATGCAGCAAGATTGGGTATTGAATATCTGACCGTGTATGCATTTTCCACAGAGAACTGGAAACGTTCGGAGGAAGAAGTTGGGGCATTGATGCAGCTTTTCCGGTTTTATGCGAAAAAACTGCTGGGGATTGCCAAGGAGCACAATGTGCGTGTCCGCATGATTGGAGAACGCAGCCGTTTTGCACCGGATCTGATTCGGGCCATTGGGCGTCTGGAAGAAGAAACCGCTCAGAATACAGGTCTGACCTTTGTGATTGCAGTTAATTACGGCAGCAGAGATGAGATGATTCGTGCCGGCCGCCGGATGCTGGCGGATGCAAAGGATGGAAAGCTGATGCCGGAAGCACTGAATGAAGAAATTTTCTCCAGTTACCTGGATACAGCGGGTATGCCGGATCCGGATCTGATGATCCGTACCAGCGGAGAGGAACGTCTGTCCAATTTCCTTCTGTGGCAGCTGGCTTATGCAGAATTTTATTTTACTGACATTTACTGGCCTGATTTTAACAAAGAAGAACTGGAACGGGCAATTGCTTATTACAATGGAAGAGACCGTCGATTTGGCGGAAGAAACGAGGAGTGATTAATTTGACAAAAGAAAAAGAATCCTTTTTTAAATCATCATTTTTTATACGTACCAGAAGCGGGATTATTCTGGTATTGCTGATTTTGCTTCTGCTCTTAAAGGGCGGAAATGTTCTGCTGGCTGGTCTGGGCGTGATCTCTCTGATCGGGCTTCAGGAATTGTACCGGGTGATGGACATTCATAACAAGCTTCTTGGCTGTGTGGGTTATCTGTTAACGGTGCTGTATTATCTGCATTTGCATTTTAACTCCAATGATAATGACCAGCTGGTATTTTTGTTTATTGGAATGCTGGTACTGGTACTGGCAGTTTATGTACTCTCTTTCCCTGCGTATGGAAGTGAACAGATGATGACGGCATTTTTCGGTCTGTTTTATGTGCCGGTGATGCTTTCTTATATCTATCAGTGCCGGATACTGGATGGCGGTGTCTATCTGGTCTGGCTGGTATTTATCTGTTCCTGGGGCTGTGATACCTGCGCATATCTGGCGGGTATTACCATGGGCAAGCATAAGATGGCACCTGTTTTAAGTCCGAAAAAGTCCATTGAAGGTGCTATTGGCGGTGTTGCCGGTGCCGTTCTTCTGGGTGCATTATTCGGCTATATCTTTGGCAGCAAGATGCCTTTTTCCGATCCGGCAGTAGCTTGTGCCATTATCTGCGGGATTGGTTCTCTGATTTCCATGATTGGCGATCTGGCGGCTTCTGCTATTAAACGAAATCATGATGTGAAGGATTATGGTACGTTAATTCCTGGTCACGGCGGAATTCTGGACCGGTTTGACAGTGTTATTTTTACTGCACCGGTTATATATTATACTGTGCTGTTTTTTATCGCATAAAATGCCGCTCAGCGGGTTTGGGAGTGTGTCATACTATAAATACGAGTTTTAAATGTTACATGATGGTATAGAGTCAGGAGGTTTCTATGAAGATAATTTCAATTCTTGGTTCGACTGGTTCCATTGGTACACAGACATTGGAAGTAGTTCGGGAGACCGGTGATTTTCAGGTCAGCGCACTGAGCGCCGGTTCCAATATAGATTTACTGGAAAAACAGATGCGGGAGTTTTCTCCGGCTATGGTGGCCGTAATGCGGGAAGATAAAGCCGCAGAATTGAGAGAACGCACCAAAGATCTGGGAATTCCCGTCTATGCGGGTATGGAAGGTCTGCTGGCTGCAGCTACAGAGCCTTCTGCACAGATGGTAGTAACGGCTGTGGTGGGCATGATTGGTGTGCGGCCTACTTTAAAAGCCATTGAGGCTGGTAAAGATATTGCACTGGCCAATAAAGAGACTCTGGTAACTGCCGGTCATCTGGTGATGCAGGCAGCGAAGGAAAAAGGCGTTCAGATTTATCCTGTGGACAGCGAACACAGTGCCATTTTCCAGTCCCTGAAGCAGGAAGACCATTCCAAAATCAGTCGTTTGCTGCTGACTGCTTCCGGCGGTCCTTTCCGCGGAAAGACTTTGGCAGATTTGGAAAATGTACGTCTGGAAGATGCCCTGAAACATCCCAACTGGAGCATGGGAGCAAAGATTACCATTGATTCTTCCACCATGGTAAATAAGGCCCTGGAAGTGATGGAAGCAAAATGGCTGTTTGATGTGGATTTTGACCAGATTGAAGTGGTAGTACAGCCCCAGAGTGTCATCCACTCCATGGTAGAATTTGTGGATGGCGGTATTATTGCCCAGCTGGGTACACCGGATATGAAGCTTCCCATTCAGTATGCGCTCTATGAAGCAAAGCGTAATTTCCTGGGAGGTGACCGTCTGAATTTTGCGGCCCTGAAACAGATCACCTTTGAGGCACCGGATATGGAAACATTCCGCGGTCTGAAGCTGGGATTTGAGGCCGGCCGTATGGGCGGCAGTGTTCCCACGGTATTTAATGCGGCCAATGAATGGGCTGTTGCACGATTTTTGGAGAAGAAAATCGGTTATCTGGATATTATCCGTATCATTGAAGATGCGCTTTCTGCCCATGAACGCATCGACCACCCCGATCTGGAAGAAATTCTGGAAACGGAAGCAGCAACCTATCGTTATCTGGAAAGCAGGTGGAATCCTTGCAGATAATTGGTGTTCTTCTTTCGATTTTCGCCTTTGGCGTATTGATTATTTCTCATGAATTTGGTCATTTTCTGCTGGCAAAGCTTAATGGTATTTGTGTAGAAGAATTTTCTGTGGGCATGGGACCCAGAATTCTTTCCTGGCAGGGAAAAGAAACCCGGTATTCTTTAAAAGCAGTGCCTTTTGGCGGTTCCTGTATGATGCTGGGAGAAGATGAGGAGTCTCAGGATGAACGTGCCTTTGGCAGTAAAAGCGTATGGGCACGGATTTCTGTACTGGTAGCTGGTCCGTTCTTTAACTTTATTCTGGCGTTTCTTCTTGCCATGATCGTGCTGGGCAGTATGGGGATCGATCGTCCGGTGCTGACCGGGGTTATGGATGGATATCCGGCTCAGGAAGCAGGGATGCAGGCAGGAGACCGGATTGTAAAGTTAAATGATGAAAACATTACATTTTATCGGGATGTAAGTCTGTATCTGGCACTGCATCAGGGAGAATCACTGGATGTGGTATATGAAAGAGATGGAAAGAAATATGAAGCCCTGATCGTACCGGAGTATAATGAAGAGTACGGTTCCTATATGATGGGGATTGAAGTGGCAGGAGGCCGCACAAAGGTTGGTTTTCTGGATACTGTCAAATACAGCATTTACGAAGTGGGATACTGGATCCGCTATACTTTCCTTTCCCTGGAAATGATGGTTACTGGAAAAGTAGGTGTTCAGGACGTTTCCGGCCCGGTAGGTATGGTATCTTCCATGAGTGATATGGTGCAGCAAAGCAGCGAAGATGGTGCATTTTATATTTTTATTAATCTGGCGAATATCTGTATTCTGCTCAGCGCCAATCTGGGTGTATTGAACCTGCTGCCTTTACCGGCGCTGGATGGCGGACGGCTGTTGTTCTGTCTCATTGAGGTAGTCAGAGGAAAGCCCATGAAACAGGAGTATGAAGCTCTTGTTCATGGAGTTGGTCTGCTTCTGCTGCTGGGACTCAGTGTGATTATTATGTTTAAAGATATCTGGCAGTTATTTATATAAGAAACTCTGTGATAAGGAGGATGAAACATGTTACGTAATCAGACACATGAAGTAAAAATTGGTGACCGGATCATCGGGGGAGAGCATCCTGTGCTGATTCAGTCCATGACAAATACACGTACCGATGATGTGGAAGCAACCGTAGAGCAGATTCTGCGGCTGGAGGAAGCTGGCTGTGAGATTATCCGCAGTACCGTACCCGATGAAGCAGCAGCAAAGGCTCTGGATCAGATTCGTTCCCGCATTCATATTCCGCTGGTGGCTGATATTCATTTTGATTATAAAATGGCCATCGCTGCCATTGAAAATGGTGCTGATAAAATCCGTATTAATCCCGGTAATATCGGCAGCAGAGAACGGGTGCAGGCTGTTGTAGATAAGGCAAGAGAGTACAATGTACCCATTCGTGTGGGGGTAAACAGCGGCTCTCTGGAAAAAAATATTATTAAAAAGTATGGTAAGGTTACTGCAGAAGGTCTGGTGGAAAGTGCTCTGGATAAAGTAAAAATGATCGAAGATATGGGATATGGAAATCTGGTCATCAGTATTAAATCCTCCAATGTACCCATGTGTGCAAAGGCTCATGAACTGCTGGCCCCGAAAACCACCCATCCTCTTCATGTGGGAATCACCGAATCCGGCACTGTAACTTCCGGTAATATTAAATCAGCTGTGGGACTTGGTATCATCCTTTATGCAGGTATCGGTAACACCATTCGTGTTTCACTGACAGGTGATCCGGTGGAAGAAATCAAATCTGCCAAAATGATCCTGCGCGACCTGGGTCTGCGCCAGGGCGGTGTGGAAGTTATTTCCTGTCCTACCTGTGGTCGTACCAAAATTGACCTGATTTCGCTTGCCAATAAGGTGGAAACCATGGTAGCCGGTATTGAAAAGCCCTTAAAAGTGGCAGTAATGGGCTGTGTGGTAAATGGACCTGGTGAAGCAAAGGAAGCTGATTTAGGTATCGCAGGCGGTATCGGAGAAGGGCTTCTGATCCGCAAGGGCGAGATTATCAGAAAACTGCCGGAGGATGAACTTTTGCCGGCATTGATGGAAGAAATTAAAACTTATTAATATACTTCATACTAACTTCGGGGCGTGTTTGAAAATTCTCAAGCACGCTCCTGCTTTACGAAACATAGAGGAGCGATTGTTTGGCTAAGACATTTTCGGAGGTATTGCCGGGATTTCAGGGTTCATCTGAGATTTCGGGGATTTTGAAATGGATTCAGATAGACCGGGTATCCATGAACCGGGCGCAGGATATGATTTTTATTTATTTGACGGCAGAGCGGCTGATTCCCAAGCGGCTGATCTACAAGCTGGAAGGGGAAATTAAAAAGCAGTTTTTTTATACTGCTACCACAGGTATTAAAATCCGGGAAAATTATCAGCTGTCAGAGGCGTATTCTGTGGAATATCTGATGGAACAGTATCGGGACAGTCTGCTGCTGGAACTGAAAACCTACAGCAGGCTGCTGCATAGTCTGCTCGATCATGCAGTGCTGGCTTATCCTGATGAAGAGGAGCTGGTGGTGGAAGTAGAAGATTCCATGGTAGCCAGAGCCAAAGGGCAGGAGCTGGAAAAGATTCTTCATAAAGTCTTAAATGAGCGGTTCCATATGAATGTGCTGATTCAGCTGGTTTATGTGAATCATAAAGAGAAGAAAAAAGAAAACGCGGAAAGCTTCATTGAACTGGAAACACGAAAGATCGTGGAGGAAAATGAGCGCCGCAGACAGGAAAAGAAGGAGAAAATTCAGGCAGAGAAGGCAGAAAAAGCGGGGGCTGGAAGCGGAAAATCCAGCAAAGGCGCCAAGCTGGATGCGGCTGCGGAAAAATCTCTGGATAAAAAAGACAAAAAAGCGGCTGGAAAAACAGGCTGGGATAAGGGATTGAAAGGGAAAAAAGGCGGAGATCGTTTTGGTGAGCGAAAATCTTATCCGAAAAAATCGCCGGATGTGATTTACGGGCGAAACTTTGAAGAACCGTCAGTGGCTTTGAGCGAAATTCAGGGCGAAATGGGTGAAGTGGTTGTAACCGGACGGGTTATGGATGTGGATTTTCGGGAATTGAAGACCGGAAGTACCATTTGCCTGTTTCATATTTATGATGGAACAGACAGCATCGGTGTCAAGACCTTTGCCAGAGCCGATTTGGTAGATGATTTAAAAGAGGGGATTACCAAGGGCATTTATGTCAGCGTAAAAGGCGTAGCTGCCCTGGATAGCTTTGATAAGGAAGTATCCATTTCCTCTGTGCGGGGCATTAAAAAAGCACCGGCACCGGATGTGGTAAAACGAATGGACAAAAGCCCTAAAAAGCGTGTGGAGCTCCATTGTCACACCAAATTTAGTGAGCTGGATGCAGTTTCTGATGTGGATGAACTGATGAAAACGGTCTATGACTGGGAAATGCCGGCGCTGGCCCTGACCGATCATGGAAACGTACAGGCATTTACGGAAGCCTATCACCGGCTGCAGAAGGGAAAGCCTCTGAAGCTGATCTACGGCATGGAAGGTTATCTGGTAGATGATCTGGTGACCATCGTGGAAAATCCCGGTGATTTTACCCTGGAGGATACTTTTGTCGTATTCGACCTGGAGACCACTGGCCTGAATAATCATGTACATAAGATTATTGAAATTGGTGCTGTAAAAGTGCAAAAAGGCGTGGTGGTGGATCGGTATTCGGTATTTGTCAATCCCCAGGAGCCCATCAGCTTTGAAATCGAAAATCTGACCAGTATCAGTGATGAAATGGTAAAAGATGCTTCTACCATTGATGTGATCCTGCCGGAATTTCTGAAATTCTGTGAAGGTGCTGCCCTGGTGGGACATAATGCGGCCTTTGATGTGAATTTTATTTTGAGGGCGGCAAAGAATCTGGGAATTCCCTTTGAAAATCCCTGCTGGCTCTGTACCATGCGTATGGCTCGCTATTTCTTCCCCAACAGCAAGAAAGCTACCCTGGATCACGTGGCAAAGGAGCTGGGGATCAGCTTGAAAAATCATCACCGTGCCGTGGACGATGCGGAATGTACGGCGGGTATTTTCATTGAGTTTTATAAGATGTTTAAAGAACGGGGAGTTCATACGTTAGAAGAAGTGAATACCATTTCTGCGCCTACGGTAGAAATGATTCAGAAGAATCCCAAGTATTATCATATTATTCTGCTGGCGAAAAATGACCTGGGCCGGGTAAATCTGTACCGTCTGGTTTCCGAGTCGCATCTGAAATACTATAACAGAAAGCCCCGTATTCCCAAATCTCTGCTGATGGAGAACCGGGAAGGACTGATCGTGGGCTCTGCCTGTGAGGCGGGGGAACTGTTCCAGGCGATTTTAAATGGTGTAGACGATATGCGGATCGCGGAACTGTGCAATTTCTACGATTATCTGGAGATCCAGCCCATCGGCAACAACCGGTTCATGCTGGACAAATCCGGACTTGGTGTGAATTCAGACGAAGACCTGATGGATCTGAACCGCCGGATTTATGAGCTGGGAAGGGTATTTAACAAGCCGGTGGTTGCCACCTGTGACTCTCATTTTATGAAGCCGGAAGATGCCATTTACCGAAGCATCATTCAGGCGGGACAGGGCTTTAAAGATGCGGATAATCAGGCCCCTCTGTATTTCAGGACTACCGAGGAAATGCTGGAGGAATTCCAGTATCTGGGGGAAAAGGAAGCGGAGGAGGTTGTGATTACCAACACCAATATGATCGCAGACATGTGTGAGCCCATTCAGCCCGTTCGTCCGGATAAATGTCCGCCGGTTATTGAAAATTCCGATCAGGATCTGCGAAATATCTGTTACGATACGGCCCGGAGCATTTACGGAGACGAGCTGCCCCAGATTGTTGTGGATCGTCTGGAGAGGGAGTTGAATTCCATTATCAGCAACGGATTTGCCGTAATGTACATTATTGCCCAGAAATTGGTAAAAAAATCCAATGATGATGGATATCTGGTTGGCTCCCGTGGTTCCGTAGGTTCTTCTTTTGTGGCAACCATGGCAGGAATTACGGAGGTGAATCCCTTAAGTCCCCATTATTACTGTTCCAGCTGCCACTATTATGACTTTGATTCGGAGGAAGTAAAAGGCTTCAGTGGTATGGCGGGCTGTGATATGCCGGATAAAATATGTCCCGTTTGCGGGGAGAAACTGAAAAAAGAAGGATTTGATATCCCCTTTGAAACCTTCCTGGGATTTAAAGGCGATAAAGAACCGGATATCGACTTAAACTTCTCCGGTGAATATCAGAGCCATGCCCATGATTATACGGAAGTTATTTTCGGTAAAGGACATACCTTCCGTGCAGGAACAATCGGTACATTGGCAGAGAAGACGGCATATGGCTATGTAATCAAATATTATGAGGAACGGGGCGTGAAAAAGCGCCGCTGCGAAATGGAGCGTATTTCTACGGGCTGCGTAGGGGTTAAACGTGGTACAGGCCAGCATCCAGGCGGTATCATCGTTATGCCTCATGGAGAGGAAATTTATTCCTTTACCCCTGTGCAGCATCCGGCCAATGATATGACCACCAAGACCATAACTACTCACTTTGATTACCATTCCATTGACCATAACCTGCTGAAGCTGGATATTCTGGGTCATGATGATCCCACCATGATTCGAATGCTGGAGGATCTGATTCATATTGATGCCCGCAGTATTCCGCTGGACTCCAAGGAGGTTATGAGTCTGTTCCGTGGAACGCAGGCACTGGGAATCACACCCGATGATATTGACGGCTGTCAGCTGGGAACCCTGGGAATCCCCGAATTTGGTACGGATTTTGCGATGCAGATGTTAATTGATACCCAGCCGAAATACTTTTCGGACTTGGTGCGAATTGCAGGACTTGCCCATGGTACAGACGTATGGCTGGGCAACGCCCAGGATCTGATCAAAAGCGGCACTGCCACTATTCAGACCGCCATCTGTACCCGAGATGACATCATGATCTATTTGATCAATAAAGGGATGGATTCTGAAAAATCCTTCAAACTAATGGAAAAGGTGCGAAAAGGAAAAGGTCTGACCCCGGAGGAGCAGGATGCCATGCGGGAATGCAATGTACCGGAATGGTATGTGCAGTCCTGTCTGAAGATTAAGTACATGTTCCCCAAAGCCCATGCGGCAGCCTATGTTATGATGGCGTGGCGTATTGCTTACTGTAAGATTTTTTATCCGAAAGAATACTATACAGCGTTCTTTTCCATCCGTGCAGACAGTTTTAACTATGAAGTGATGTGTCTGGGCCGGGAAACACTGGACCGGCATCTGCGGCTTCTGCGCAACAGCACGGAGAAATTAAGTGCCAAAGATCAGGGTATGATTAAAGATATGCGAATCGTACAGGAAATGTATGCCCGGGGATTTGAATTTGTTCCCATTGACCTTTATAAAGCAAAAGCAACCCGTTTTCAGATTATCGATGGCAAAATCATGCCCTCTTTCCTGAGTATCGATGGTCTGGGCGAAAAAGTAGCGGTAGCGATCGAGGAAGCCGCAAAAGACGGGCCGTTTTTGTCGCTGGAAGATTTCTCAGCAAGAACCAAGGCTACATCTACCAATGTGGCGGTTATGAAACGGCTGGGCCTTTTTGGGGGACTGCCGGATACGAATCAGCTGGACTTTATGAGTATGCTGGAAGCCTGGGATGACGAGCAAAAAGGGTAGTGGGGAGGCAAAGTAGTGGATGGCTCCATTACAGGCATATCCCTGCACGGATACCCGCTCTCGCTCAATGATAAACGTAGCGGACACTAAGATTTTTCTGCAGGCAATGCCTTTGAAAAATCAAGTGCCGACGTTTATCAATGGTATCCTTTGCAGGGTATGCCTGTAATTCCGCCGTCTACGTTTTTGCCTGAGAAGGGGAAGACGCGAGTTTGTGTGGCTGAATTTTTGAATTTTGAGTCTGCATGGCTTGTGTTTTTTACATATCTGCTTCTATGGCTGCGAATTGTTTTTTCAGCCATTCTACGTCCAGTTTTTTTCCAATCAGGACGAGTGTTCCGGTTTTTTGTTCTTTTGTGGTGGCGCGTTCTTCTTCGTACAGATCTCCGAAGACGGCGTCTATTTTTTTGATGGTTCCGTCCTGCATTTTCAGGAGGCCTTTGGCGCGCCAGATTTCATTGGTTTGGGTTTCCTGCAGGATTTCCCGGAGTTTCTGGATTCCTTCTTCGGTGAAGGGAGTCTGGAAATCGTAGGCCCAGGTGAGGATTTTTTGTTGCTTTCCGGTGGCCATGCGGGCTGGTTTGGAGTCAGTGGCATCGCTGATGACCAGCTTTGTGGCAGCTTTTCTTTTCCGGTTGGTTGAAAGCTTTGAAGAATCGGATGAGGCAAAAGTTTCTTCGGTGATTTCAGCAAGGGGCACATCAATGAACCGGGCTGTGGGATTGATGGCGGTGATTGCTTCTTTTGCTTTGGTGATTGCTTCTTCGTCCATTTTTTCTGTGAAATTCAGATAAATGGTTTTGGCTTCCTGCAGCTGTTCGGTAAAGAATGGGCCGATG
>JBGVFN010000158.1:0-3792 GCA_045121095.1 Lachnospiraceae bacterium
AGAATTTTACGAGAGATTGTTTTTATGAATGGATTAGGAATGAAGATCAGGAGTTTACAGATAGTAAATTCAAACGTCATGTTTTTGGTTCTGATAGTTATTTTGTAACATTTAATTATACGAAGACACTGGAAAATTTATATAGTATTCCGGCGGATCATATTTTCCATATTCATGGATCAGTAGATTTTTCATATAGTATTCAATTTGGGACACCTGAAAACAATCCGATAATAGCACAAAATGATCTCGAAAAACGATTTAGACAAGATGAATTTTACGATGTTGCGGTTGAACCAGGTGTTAGGTATTTGGTTAGCTTTATGAACGATGTTTATAAAGATATTGCGAGTAATATGGGGAATTTGCTGGCATTTGTAAATGGAATATTTGGAATTAACGAAATAATTATTATGGGACATTCTTTTTCTGGGATTGATGAGCCATATTATTCGCAGATATTGATTCCAAGGTTTTTAAATGCTAAATGGACAATATATGTGCATAATGATAGAGATATGTATGACGCTCAGCGATTTGCTCAGTGTTACAATATCTGTAATCGGTGTAAGTTTATTCGCTGGTAAGCGTCTCTTGTAAAATAAGAATTATCTGAGGTCTGGAGTGTCGTCGAAATAGGATTACGTGAGGAAAAAGCGATGCGCAGAGCTTCGAAACGGATTTTCGGAGCAGTATTTGAGAGAAAAAATATGCTTTCGGTAAGTGGTAGAAAGAACGAGGAGGAAAATTATGAATACAACATTACTTATCATGGCCGCCGGAATCGGCAGCCGTTTCGGAACAGGAATCAAGCAGTTGGAGCCGGTAGATGCTTCGAATCATATCATCATGGACTACTCAATCCATGATGCGATCGAGGCTGGTTTCAACCATGTAGTTTTTATTATCCGTAAGGATATCGAGAAGGAGTTCAAAGAGGTGATCGGTGATCGCATCGCTGCGATCTGCGCCGATCATCAGGTAACGGTAGACTACGCGTTCCAGGATAGTAACGACATCCCGGGCGCTTTGCCGGAAGGCCGTACAAAGCCGTGGGGAACCGGTCAGGCTGTGCTTGCAGCGAAGGACGTAATTAAAACCCCATTCATTGTGATCAATGCGGACGATTACTATGGCAAGGAAGGATTCAAGGCGGTTCATGAGTATCTGGTGAATGGTGGCAAGTCCTGTATGGCAGGCTTTGTGCTGAAGAACACCCTGTCTGATAATGGCGGTGTGACTCGTGGTATCTGCAAGATGGACGAGGATGACAACTTGACTGGTAAGTGCTTCAAAAGAAGGCGTAGTGCATAACAGAAGTTTTTTTGTTATACTCACTACAGATTCATTTGAAGCACTTTTTATTTCGTATTTTAAGCCTGCAGGTATCCGGTAGCTCTGGCGACCACGGCAGGTACCGATCTATGATTTCCGGATGCTCCAGGTGATGATTGTTTGGCATTTCTGTGAGCAGATATTTCAGGTATTCGTATACGTCCAGGTTATTGGCACGTGCGCTCTCTACCAGTGTATACAATACTCCATTTGCAAAAGCACCCTTCGGAGTATCTGCAAACAGCCATGCACGTCTTGCTGTTGCAAATGGCTTTATGTTTGCCTCACAAAGATTATTAGAGATTGGCAGCCTGCCATCTTCCATAAAAGTTTCAAGATATTTTTTCTGGTTTGTGGCGTAATGAAGTGCCTTGGTCAGGTTTTCATTTGTCGTATACAGGCCAGAGGTCTTTTCCAGCCACGCCCAAAAGGCATCAAGGATGGGGCGTGATGCATCCTGACGCTTCTTTTTTCGTTCTTCTATTGGCAGGTCTTTGATCTGTGCCTCTACTCGGAATAGAAGATCGATATAACCGACCGCTTCGGCACCTTTTGAACCTGGGATTGCTTTCCCTTTCCTATCTAACGGGATACTGTCCAGGAACTTTCGGCGCACGTGCGACCAGCAAAGGGAACGGGTGATGTTTTCAACCTTCTCGTAGCCACTGTAGGCATCTGTTACAAGATATCCCGAGAATCTTTTCAGAAGATCCTTTGCAACGTCTCCGTTACGCGTACGGGAATAATAGAAGAATGCCGCTCTGACCTCTTCGTCTGCCGCACTCCGGATCACCCACATGAAAGACTGGCTGCTGGCTTTTTTTCCGTCTTCCTTGTTACACTGGATACGCGTTTCATCCATATGCAGGATTGCACACTCCATCAGCCTTGCATGGATCGCCCAATAGACCGGCTCCAGCCATTCCTGGCTGCAGCGGATGATCCAGCGTGCCATGTTTCCCCTTGGGAGTACCAGGCCTAGCCGGTGCCAGTCATTTTCCTGACGGGCAAGCGGAAGTCCCAAGGCAAATTTCTGGTACATGATCTGTGCCACAAGAGATGGCGTGGAAATGGAATGGGGAAGCAGCGGAGCCGGTACGGCTGCTTTCTGCATATGGCAGTTCGGATGCTCACTTCCTTCTGTCCCACAGCTTACACATTTTACCACCTGACGGATGATCTGCTTTACGGTCACTTTGGCCGGCTGAAACTCCACTTCTGTGCGGACAACTTCCCTTCCTACCACTTTCAGTTCACTTCCACAAATGCTGCAGGTCTCGTCAGCCGGAAGGATGTATTCTTCAATTTCCTGTGGAAGTCCTTCCAGCATCTCTGCACGTACTCCAGGTTTCCTTGGTGTACGGGTATGGGGTTTTACAGAGATCTTCTGCCTCTGTGTTTCCAGTTCTTCTGCTAATTCCTGCGCGGTTTCAAACAGAGACAGCTGTCCTTCTAACTGGCTGGACGCTTCTGTAGAGGACCCGAACAGCTTTTTGCGAGCATGCAGGAGTGCCTGGATCATATTTTCAATCTGGATATTCTGTTTTTCGATCTTCTCATTTTTTTCTTCTATGATCCGGTCCTTTTCTTCAAGCTGCTGTTTCTGTTTTGCAGCAAGTTCCCGAAGCATAAGCAGTTCCTCATGCTCTGTCATGTATATGATCTCCTTGTTTTTTACTGCTTATATTTTACCATTTTTCCTGTATTTTTGCCACTGAAAAAGGTGTAAAATGCGCAGAAAAATGCCGAATTTAAAGGCTTTTCCGCATATTTTACAGTCATTTTTTCCTGCTTTAAAAACAGGTGTCCTGTGCACGGATCTTCACAGGATGATGGGCTTTTTTCTGCTCGATCTCCAGTCCCTGAAGCAGCCATTCTACCTGTTGAAAAGAGATCTCTTTTACTTCATCCGGTGTCCGCGGCCATTGGAACTTCATGTGGTCCAGCAGCTTCTTGGTTGCCAGTACAAAGCCGTTCCGGTCGTATCTCAGTACTTTTATGGAATCTCTTTTTTTATTGCAAAAGATAAAAACCAGGTCTCCCTGATATGGATCAAGTTGAAACTGTGTGCTGACTGCAGCGACTAACCCCGGGATCTGTTTACGGAAATCTGTACTGCCACATGCCAGAAAGATCCGGCTGGCCCCTTCCGCCATACGCCTCATCATAATTTTTTCATTACCTGCATCAGCTTTAATAAGGTATCCGGATGAAACCCATCCGGGATGTATAGTTTCATTCCCTGAAAATATATCATCAGCCGGTTATCATTGGTATTTGCTGTCCGGTTATTTTGGTGAGATGAGATTCCGGATGAAGAGAAAACCTCCGCAAATGTGGTTATAGTTTCCTGGTTGGTTTTTCCCATAGAATAAGTCCTCCTTAAAATATATTGGTTTTTCCCAGTATATCAATTGGTGGAGGAAATAGCACTACGCCTTCTTTTGAAGCACTTAC
>JBGVFN010000159.1:0-5622 GCA_045121095.1 Lachnospiraceae bacterium
CCACATACCTATTTCATTGAATTTTATTCTACTTTTGTTCACAAAAAAATCTGATTTTCGTGTAAAAGCTTCCCTTCGAATATTCGTTATAGAACTTTTTTATTCTCCCCTTTTCGCAAAATCAGATTCCGTATTATTGAAATAAATTCTCAACAATCATATTTAAATTTCTATTTCCTTGCAATTTTACAACCTTTTTTTTAATAAGTCAATATTCTCACCTTTTGTTCTCCATTTTACTCAAGAAAATCTCACATTTTCGTAAATTTTAAACAATAATATATAAATAGGTGTTTCCTGGTTCGTAATATTACATATGAATATTACGCCTATAGTTTTAAAATATTCTATTTTAAACTTTTCTTTTTGGCCTTTTTGCCCGTTTGTTATTTTAACGCACATCAAACATTCCATGTTTTCTTCTACATCATTTGTGCGTTTTTTGTTGAATTCTGTGGTTGCAGCCCGGTGTTATACACAATCCCCTATCAGTTAGAATGAAAAAAAGCCAGTAACCTTTCCCAGTTACTGGCTTCTACTAGAGCTGACGAGCAGACTCGAACTGCCGACCTCCTCATTACCAATGAGGTGCGCTACCACCTGTGCCACGTCAGCGTCTCTTTTCCCGTGAGCGTTTGTTCATCTCCCGCTCACAGTTATGAATTCTAACACAAGGTGTTTCCTTTGTCAACACTTTTTTTGAAAAAATTCTTTTTTTTAAATTATTACTTCAATAGGGACAATTTAAGGTTATTTTTTCTTTCCCTGCTTTTTTGGATTTTTCTTTTGTGGACCATCCTTTTGCTGTTTGCTCTTTTGTCCTTCTTTTTGGCTCTGCTGCCTGTTCTGTTTCTGCGGCTTTTTCTGTTCCTGCTCCATCTGCCGCTTTACTCCGGCAGGTGGTTCCTTCGGGTCTTCTGTCAGACGCATTTCTTCCATGAGAGCAGCCATTTCCGGATCCAGATTATCAATGAGGCTGTTGCGCTTCAGCTGAGGCTTATGTAGATAATCCTTACGGATTTCCCGTTTCATTTCCTCCATTTCTTTCTGAAGCTCGCGGGCGCTGACCCGCGTGGCCCCCTGCCCCAGGATAATGACCTGTTCCAGGCGGTCTGAGGTTGCCACCCGCACCTGATTGGCTCTTGCCAGAGAGCCATTGACTTTTTCGATATACTGATCCGCAGTTTCTGCTTCTTTGGTGTATACCACATAAATATTATGGTATTTTTCCACCGTTCCCGGATTATTTTTCACTTTATAACCGTCAAATACCAGAATGACCGTGTTTTTATAATATCCCTGGTAATTTGACAGCATTTCCATCAGTTTCATGCGTGCTGCATCCAGATTTCCATTTTCAGCAAATTCGTTCAGATCTGGCCAGGAGAAAATAATATTGTACCCATCTACCAGTAAATATTCTGCCATACTGCTGCTACTTTCCCATGCGCTGGCGCACGATTTCATATGCCAGAATACCGGCTGCTACAGAAGCATTGAGGGAATCAATTTGGCCCTTCATGGGGATGGATACATACATATCACAGGCTTCCCGTACAAGACGGCTGACACCTTCCCCTTCATTGCCGATTACAATGCCAATGGGACCGGTCAGATTCACATTGTACATGGTATCTCCTGCCATATCCGCACAGGCAAACCAGATTCCTTCTTTTTTCAGAGCTTCCATGGTATTTTTCAGGTTTGTCACCTTTGCTACCGGCATGTAATTCAACGCGCCCGCAGAGGTACGGGCAGCCACTGCCGTAAGCCCCACCGCACGGCGCTTGGGAATAATCACACCATGAGCACCTGCCTGATGTGCAGTCCGAATGATGGCGCCCAGATTATGTGGGTCCTCAATTCCATCCAGCAGCACCAGAAACGGCGGTTCATCCTTGTCCCTTGCCGCCTGCAGGATTTCTTCCACCGTAGCATAGGAATACGCAGCAGCATATGCAATCACTCCCTGATGCTTACCAGTCTCCGACATCTGATCCAGACGCTCTTTTTTCACAAACTGTATAATCGTATCATGCTTTTTCGCTTCCCGCACAATCGTCTGTACCGGACCATCCTTACAGCCATCCTGCACAAACAAACGATCAATCGTTTTTCCCGCGCGAAACGCCTCTAAAACCGCATTGCGGCCCTCAATCTTCGATTCCTCGTATCTCATATAAAAATTAGTTCCTTCTATAACTTATATAGTAACCATTCAGCAGGAAATTACGAATGTCTGCTGAACTGTTACATTTAATATTCATATCCAATGGCCGCAAGCCCCATTTTGATCACGTCCATCATACGCCCCTGTTTCCCTTTCAGGTACAGCCAGCCACAGAGCGCTTCAAATCCAGTGGCCCACAGATAATCCTCTGTTGTAGCATTTTTCGCTTTTGTGTGGGGCTTTGTATTATGCCCCCGCCTGCACACCGCCTGTTCCTCCGGAGTCAGCTGCTCAAAAACAGCCTGAATCATGGCCGCCTGTGCAGGAGCTTTCACCAGTTCACTGCACTGACGATGCATTTTGTTTACCTGGGTGTTGCCCTTGCTGATAATCAGGGTACGGATTGCAAGCTCATAAGCTCCATCACCAATAAATGCCAGAGAAAGTCCGGAATAGCTTCGTACATCCGGCCGGGAAAGGGCAAATGCCCCTTCCGCCTCGGTCAGAAAGCTTTTTTCGTTCTTTACGCTTTTGTCCATTTAACACCTTCTCTGGTATCTTTCAGAAGGATACCTTTTGCAGCCAGTTCATCACGAATCTGATCCGCCAGAGCAAAATTCTTTGCTTTTCTTGCTTCCTGACGTTTTGTAATCATCGCTTCAATATCTGCGTCCAGCAGTTCTTCTTTCTTTTCTGTGATGATACCCAGGATATCGCAGAGTCTTTCTACTTCTTCCAGCAGAGCCAGGTCAAATGCCCTGGATGTTTCATCGGTTACTGCGGTATTCATCATTTTTACCAGTTCGAAAATAGCAGAAACAGCATCTGCAGTATTAAAATCATCTTCCATGGCTGCTTCATATTTCTTTACCAGCGCTGCCATATCCTGATCGATCATAGCCTGTTCCTGGGCAGTCATTTCACCAGTTGCTTTTTCCGCTTTTTCGCGGCCGCGTTCTACTGCGGTCAAAATACGTTCCAGGCCGTTTTTGCTGGCTTCCATCAGCTCTGCACTGAAATTCAGGGGACTTCTGTAATGTGCACTCAGCATGAAGAAACGCAGTACCTGCAGATCGTATTTTTCACTGATTTCTCTTACAGTAAAGAAATTGCCAAGGGATTTGGACATTTTCTTATTATCAATGTTCAGGAAACCATTGTGCATCCAGTATCTTGCAAATGTCTTATCATTGCAGCATTCGCTCTGTGCAATTTCATTTTCATGATGAGGGAAGATCAGGTCTTCGCCGCCTGCATGAATGTCAATTTCTTCGCCCAGATAATGTTTTGCCATAACGGAGCATTCAATATGCCAGCCGGGGCGGCCTTCACACCAGGGTGATTTCCAGAAAGGTTCTCCTTCTTTTTTCGGTTTCCACAGTACAAAGTCAAAATCATCTTCTTTTGTAGCATCACCGGTTACTTTGATCTCGCGATGTCCAGCCTGCAGATCATCCAGATTCTTGTGGGACAGTTTACCATATTCCTTGAAAGAACGGGTACGGAAATATACCGTTCCATCTGCTGCCACATAAGCATGACCTTTTTCGATCAGCGTGGAGATCATCTGGATCATACCGCCGATTTCTTCTGTTGCCAGAGGATGAGTTGTAGCAGGTTTTACATTCATGGCTTCCATATCCTTTTTGCACTCTGCAATATAACGTTTGGAAATGGTATCTGCATCGGTGCCTTCTGCGATGGCTGCTTTAATAATCTTGTCGTCCACGTCAGTAAAATTGGATACGAAATTTACTTCATAACCTTTATATTCAAAATATCTTCTTACGGTATCGAACATAATCATGGGACGTGCATTGCCGATATGAATATAGTTATAAACGGTAGGTCCGCACACATACATCCGTACTTTGCCTTCTTCAATCGGCACAAATTCTTCTTTCTGTTTAGTCAGTGTATTGTAAATTTTCATATTTTTACTCCTTTATAGACTTTATATATTTCCATGAACAGTTTCATCATAGGGCTAAACTGCTGCATTTTTATCAGTTTCCATTATTAATGTCCAGCTTCTCAAGCTTTTTCTTCATGGTCTCATAATCCGCTTTCATGCGATCCTGTTCTTCCCTCAGCTGCTGAAGTTCCTGCTTGATGGGGTCGGGCAGATTGATCTGCTCCAGATCCTGCTGGGGAGTCCGCACATTATTGCGTTTTACCACCTGACCAGGTACACCTACTACGGTGGAATTGGACGGTACGGGACGAATGACCACAGAACCGGCTCCGATTTTTACATTATCCCCAATGGTAAATGAACCAAGCACCTTTGCACCGGCACTGACCATTACGTTATTGCCCAAAGTAGGATGACGTTTCCCTTTTTCCTTACCATTACCACCCAGAGTAACGCCCTGATACAACGTACAATTATCTCCAATAATGGTGGTTTCTCCGATGATCACGCCATGACCATGGTCGATAAACAGTCCTTTACCAATCTGGGCACCAGGATGAATCTCAATTCCTGTAGTATGAGCTGCCCGCTGGGAGATCCATCTGGCAAGAAAATAATGCTTTCGCTCATATAATTTATGAGCAAACCGGTAACGGATAATTGCGTGAAAGGACGGATACAGAAAAACCTCCATATCCGAATGAATTGCCGGGTCACGCTCGCGGACTACCGCGATTTCTTCCCTTACAAAATCAAGTAATCTCATAGACCTAATCCTTTCTTAAAAAATGGTAACTATAAAGTTACTGAACAGCTGCAATAAAACTTTCGTAACAAAAAACGCCCCTTGCATGCACCAGCACACAAGAGACGTAACATACGTGGTTCCACTCTTATTTAAAGAAACAAGCTCCCCAGATTTCAAAATTTTCAAATCTCCAAATTTTCAAATCTCCAAATTTTCAAATCTCTGGTTTCCCTTTTCTTCCTCTTTTCCTTAACGCGGAAAACGTGCCCGGATAATATGGTCTGCCGTTACTCTTTGCAGCCCGGTTCACCAAACCAGCTCAGGAGCGCACTTTGAATCAACCCGTATCCGGAATGCTTTCAGCCGGTGACATCCCTCTCTTTCGAATCGTGATCGAAACTACTCTTCTCCATCAAAGCCTTTCTATCGATCCAGCCGGCATACTATTGATTCCAACGAATATGCTTGCTGAACTGTTATATTTTATATCATACTAGATTGTATGAAATTTCTCCACATTTGTCAACCCGCAAATCGTATCCGCTTCGAAAATCATATTTGGCGTTTAGCCGATTAAATAATCGTGTGTCCTTTAGTACTACAGCGAGCATTACTTATGTACTGCCTGAATTTTTATAAAAAACGTAGATGGCGGAATTACAGACCTGCATTGCTAAGGAGACCTTTGGTCAAACGTCGGCACTTAACGAGCGGCTTTCTGTAAAGAAAGACGAGAGTTTAGTGTCCGCTACGTTTGGGCAGAGCGAGAGCGCGTCTCCGTGTAATACA
>JBGVFN010000160.1:0-4725 GCA_045121095.1 Lachnospiraceae bacterium
CGAAGGTCTGGTGCGGAGCCAGAGAGTCGAGAAATCTACGTCCTGGTGTTAGGGAAAGGAAAAATGGATTGATAAATGCGATTTCAATATTTCCCTGAAAATAGGTTCGCAGTTGGGGCGAAAGGGTTTTGTTTAGGAAAACAGGGTCTGCATCTCCGCTGAAAAAGAAGTTTTTGCCGCCATATTGAAGAAAAAGTGCACGGTGAGGGATCTGTTTGCCTTTATCCAGAAGATGCTTGGTGGGGATTGCGTCCAGGGTATAAGCGGAAAAATGGGCAGCTGGATTTTCTGGCAGATTTATTTTGGTCTGAGGATAGCGGCTTTGGAACATCGATACTTTTACTGGGGAATAGTGATCTTTATGGATATGTGTGAAAATCAGATCGGATATGTTCGTAAAAGGCGCTTGTTTTTCCAGAATTGCGGTTTCAATCGCTGCGGGGAGGGAATCAAATCCTTCATGGATATCAAAAAGGCCATCAACCAGAATACCGCTGGTTCCATCTGTCAGATAAATACCGGCGTTAGCAACATAATAAACAGAAACATTAGAAATATTAGAGGCATTGGAAGTATTAGAAATCATATAATTCTTAGAAACTTCGGAAACAGACATTGTAGATCCTTTCGTATTTTATGAATGTTTGCTGAGATTATTTAAGATCGTTCAGCTTCTGTTAAACGGTTACATTTTATTATGATATAACGTTACTCAGTCAACGTTGGCTCTGGCTAAGAAAATCGACAAATGTTACTATTTTTACTGATATTTTTATATAAAAGCAACAAAAATCGACACGGTTTTCAGGGGGATTTCAACCTTTTATGGGAGGAATCCCCAAGTTTTTTCTTCTATTATAGTGACCGTATGCGCAAATTGCAAGAAATCAATTTCGCTGGCATTTTTTTGTAATAATTATGAAAAATTCTCGTTCAAAAGTTTATAAGGTGTCAAAAGAGGAGGTCGAATATTCATAAGATTTCCGGACACCTGAAAGCAGATGCCTGTGATTCGCAAAGAGGTAGGAGGTACCAGTATCTATGTAAAATTTCCGGGCATTTGAAGAAACCAGATGGAAAAACAGGAGGAATATAATTATGAACCGATTAAATGTTGCAATTGCAGATGATAATGAAAGGGTGATCCAGTCTTTAAGTGAAGTGATTGAGAAGGATGAACATATGCATTTGATTGGAAAATCCACCAATGGAAAGGATTTTTATGAATTGATCAAGCAAAAACAGCCGGACGTGGTACTGGTGGACCTGATCATGCCTAAATTGGATGGATTGATGGTAATACATAAGGTGAATCAGGATGAAACCATTAAAAAGAAGCCGGAGTTTATTGTGATGTCGGCGGCTGGCAGTGAGCGTCTGACGGAAGATGCATTTCGACAGGGCGCGGCGTATTATCTGATGAAACCGCTGGATTATACCACAATCACCAGCCAGATCAGAAATGTAATGGAGCCGTCCAGAAGACCGGATGTACGCCGGCATTTTTCTGGAGAAACCAGAGAGGAATATATGGAGCGAAATCTGGAAAATGATGTAACAGAGATGATTCATGAAGTGGGTGTGCCGGCACATATTAAAGGATACCAGTACTTAAGGGATGCGATTATTATGTCTGTGCAGGATATGGAATTGTTGAATTCCATTACGAAAATTTTGTATCCTACCATTGCCAAAAAACATAAAACAACGCCCAGCCGCGTAGAGCGTGCCATTCGTCATGCAATTGAGGTGGCATGGTCAAGAGGACGCATGGATACCATTGATGCATTATTTGGTTATACCATCAATACTGGAAAAGGAAAGCCTACAAATTCGGAGTTTATTGCCATGATCGCAGATAAAATCAGACTGGAATATAAAAGAAAAATCTGATATAATGCCTCTATCCGACAGGACGGAGGTGTATGGGGATGAGATTACCTTTTTTTGATCGTTTTATTACGAAGAATAAGCATTTTGTGGACATGGAAGAGATTATAGACAAGATGCTGCGGGAAATGATGAGAAGACCTGGTGAGGACTATCTGCAGATTGCAGACAGCATCAATGCAAGTGAACAACATGCTGAGAATGCCATGGAACAGATTCAGCTGAATGCACCGGTATTTTATCGGACCATGCAGCTGGTTGGGCAGGAACCGGATGATGCAGTCATTGCCTGAGAAACGGGCATTATTTTGCCTTATATTGCACAGCTTCGGGAAATTATGGGAAGACAGAAGCTGGATGATGAGGAAGATGATATTTGATCTATTTGATCATAATTTAAGTGACAGCAGTTCAGTCGTAAGGCTGAACTGTTTTCGAGAAAGGAACTATAAGGAGTACAAACGATATGAATCTGATGACGATGGAACATCTGACAAAATTTTATACAGAACGGATGCTGTTTGAGGATGCGGGATTTTCCATTAACAGTGGTGAAAAAGTAGGCGTAATCGGCATTAACGGCACTGGAAAATCTACGCTGCTGAGGATCGCAGCTGGTCTGGAGGAACCGGATGAAGGAACGGTAATTACAAACCGGAATCTGAAAATCCGTTATCTTCCGCAGAATCCGGAGTTTGCAGAAGGAGAACGGGTATTATCTTATGTACTTTCTCAGAATCAGACCGGAGATGACGGAATGGATTTTGCCATGGAAGCCGATGCTAAGGCCATGCTGACCCGTTTTTCCATTCCGGATTATGAGGCACCGGTTTCTCAGCTCTCCGGTGGACAGCGAAAGCGCCTGGCTCTGGCAGGGGTACTTCTTTCTGGGGCGGATTTGCTGATTTTGGATGAGCCCACCAACCATCTGGACAGCGAAATGGCCGGATGGCTGGAAGAATTTCTGAAAAATTTCCGTGGAGCCATTCTTATGGTAAGTCATGACCGGTATTTTCTGGATTCTGTAACCAATCGTATTGTGGAGATTGATAAGGGCAAATTGTATTCTTACAGTGCCAATTATCTGGGATTTTTAAAGCTGAAGGAAGAACGTGAAGCCATGCTGGAAGCTACCGAGCGGAAACGTCAGAGTATTCTCCGGGTAGAGATTGAGTGGATGATGCGCGGTGCCAGAGCACGTTCCACCAAACAGAAGGCTCATATTGCCCGTTATGAAGAACTGAAAAATCAGAAAGCGCCGGTTATTGGAGATAAAAAGGTACAGTTTGCTTCTGCATCCACCCGTATGGGGCGGACCACCATTGAAATTGAGAATCTGTGCAAAAGCTATGGTGAGAAGAAGCTGATCGAAGATTTCAATTATATTTTCCTGAAGAATGATCGAATTGGTATTATTGGTCATAATGGATGTGGAAAATCCACGCTCATGAAGATGATCATGGGGCTGGAGCAGCCGGATTCTGGTAACATTACCATTGGGCAAACTATTAAAATCGGCTATTTCAGTCAGGAAAATGAATATATGGATGATTCCATGAAAATGATTGAATATGTGCGGGACCGGGCAGAATATGTGAAGACATCGGAGGGGATTATTACAGCTTCCCAGATGCTGGAGCGCTTTTTATTTCCCCGTCATGTTCATTATACGCGGATTGAAAAGCTTTCCGGCGGTGAAAAAAGAAGATTATATCTGCTGCGGATTTTAATGGAAGCTCCCAATGTGCTGATTCTGGACGAACCTACCAATGATTTAGATATTCAGACCATGACGATTCTGGAAGACTATCTGGATTCCTTTGATGGAATCGTGATTACCGTATCCCATGATCGGTATTTCCTGGATCGGGTAACCAGAAGAATTTTTGCTTTCGAAGAAAATGGTCGCCTTGTTCAGTACGAAGGTGGCTATACCGATTATGAAAATGCGGTAAAAGCGAAAAAAATGCTGGAAGAGACTCCGAATGAATCTCCCGGACGGGGCAGCACAGCTGGTAAAAAGGCAGAAGAAGCCGGAAGCAGCAATGGTGCAGATGGAGAAAATCCGGTGAAAAAAAGCAGTGACGGACGTACCCATGCAGTAAAACTGCGTTTTTCCTATAAAGAAGCGAAAGAATATGAAACCATTGAAGAGGATATCAGCAAGATGGAAGACCGTATTGCTGAAATTGAAGAAGAAATGGCCGCGAAAGCCTCCGATTACAGTGCGTTGAATAAACTGATGGAAGAAAAGGAAACTTTGGAGGAAGCATTGCTGGAAAAAATGGAACGTTGGGAATATCTGGAAGATCTTGCTGCACGCATTGAAGCACAAAATCAGAAGTAGAAATAGTAACAATTCAGCCTCTGCTGAACTGTTTTGAATAAAATCAGTTAAAATCAGAAATCAGGGATGACAGCTAAAAAAGTGCTTGCATTTTTTTGAGATTTATGGTATCTTATATCTCGTTGATGCCGGTGTGTCGGAATTGGCAGACGAGACAGACTCAAAATCTGTTGTCCGCAAGGGCGTGTGGGTTCGAGTCCCACCACCGGCAGGGTGAGTAGAACCAGTCAAGTTTGACTGGTTCTATTTTTTTACTCTGAAATAAGAAATCCATACGATAATGCTGTAATCGAAATGGATTCGGAGTATAGCATAAAGGTATTTCATACGGCTTATGCTAAGAAGCAGAATCAGCTCTGTAAAGTAAAATCTTATTCGCACAAAAGTATATAAAGTTACTGCTGTTTTTGCAAAATTATGGTATCTTTGAAAGAAAAAATTATTCGCAAAGGCGGCAGTTGCCATGGGAAGAAAAGAACAACGAGAAG
>JBGVFN010000161.1:0-2320 GCA_045121095.1 Lachnospiraceae bacterium
TCTCCAATAAACATAACAATGCAGTGGTGATTGCAAGTAATCATCCAATTAAACTTTTTATCTGTGATGTAGTAATCATCAAGATACATTTCTTCATACAACAACTGCGCAATCACTTCCGGTGTCCCTTCTGCCACCCAAAATTTATCTCCCCAGTCTTCTACCATAAAGTAAAGCTTATCATACTTTCCTTCCAACAATTCCGGAAGCTTCTGCACCCATTCCCATGGTTCATAGCTATCAAAAGCATATATAATATCCTTTTTAAATTTACCATTGGTATTCAGCCAATGCAATCCATTATGTCTTGCCCATTCATACTCTGCAAAAGCCTCTACCGCCTTGTCATATACGTTTTCCCAATTATGAATGTAATACTTCAAATTCTCCCTATTAAAAAAGCACTTCTAGCATCAAATTATTCCTATACGTTCTGTTTTTTCTAGTCTTAAATTGCTGTTCTTGCAGTCATATTATCCCTAAACAGATTGACCCCTTCAAAAAAATTCTGTATTATCTTTCTGTAGCATAAAAAAAGAAGAACCGCAAAGCCTGCAAGCACCGGTTCTTCTCCCACATTCCCAGATACGAATATCTGAAAACCCATAACCTATGATACGATTATTTTTAAATTTATGCAAGTGTTTTCATCAAATAAAAAATTTTTCCGAAATACAAATTCTTAACCATATGCAGGATAATCTTTTGGCAGAAACAGGTTCCTGCCCATTTTGTGGTGCTCCAATGGCAGCATTTCATAAGGATGGACACTACGAAAGGGATTTTATCTGCTATGAAGCAGGCACACCTGTTTATCACCGCATTACAATCCACTGTGTGGAATGTAGTTCCTGCGGTCACTCCCATGCTTTAGAACCTTCTGTGATTGTTCCTTACAGTTCTTTCAGCCTTAATTTCTTAATGAGCATTATCTACGCAAAATTAACAAAACAGTTTCCTACAGTGGAAAAATTATGTGACCATTTTTGTATTTCCGTCTCAACTTATTACAGAATATACAAACGCTTCCTGACAGACAGCCTTCTTCTGAAACAACTTTCAGAATTATCCAACATTCTTGAAATATGGAAAAATGCACCAGAAAAATTTCATGCCCTTCTTTCCCTGTTCCTTGCAGACTGCGGACGCTCTTTCCTCCAGCCCTGCGTCAGATTACGCCCAAATATTCTATTAAAGGGAATTCCTCCGGATATCAGCCGATACATTGACAATGGCAGCATAAAGCCATAAATGCTATGCTCAGAACGGAGGTGATTTTATGGATCAGAAAACAATGATCGAGATAGCAAGTATCCGGCTGGCACTGATTCAGCCTGCATTTAACGGTACCTATCCGGATGCAACAAAAAAACAGTACTACGAAAGGATAAGTGAAGTTCCCCTGAAACTTCCGGATGGAAAAGCCATAAAATATTCCGCAGGAACCCTTGCCTGCTGGGAATCAGACTATCGGAAAGGTGGCTTTGAAGCCCTGATGCCCCGGCAACGTTCGGATAGCGGAAAAAGCAGAAAACTGGATGATGATACCATTTCTGCCATAATACAAATCCGGACACAATTCCCTAAAATAAATGCCACGGAAATTTATCACAAATTGATTGCAGACGGTATCATCAGGAAAAATGATGTGTCCCTCTCAACAATTCAGCGTTACATAAAGAAACACAACCTAAAGGGTGCTTCTGCACCGGGACAAAAGGACAGAAAAGCATTTGAGGAAGAATATGTTGGCGGAATGTATCAGGGAGATACCATGTATGGACCATATCTTACTGAAAATGGTGTCAGGAGAAGAACCTATTGTATTATGCTTCTGGATGACAAATCCAGAATGATAGTTGCAGGACGTTTTTTTTATGCGGACAATGCCTACAATTTTCAGAAAGTCTTAAAAGAAGCAGTTTCTTCCAGAGGGATACCACAAAAACTGTATGTTGATAATGGTTCGCCCTATAAAAACGAGCAGTTATCCATGATTTGCGGACAGTTGGGAACCATTCTTCTTCATACACCAGTCAGGGATGGAGCAAGCAAAGGAAAATGCGAACGGAATTTCAGAACTCTCCGGAATCGGTTTTTAAATGTTTTGGATATGGAACAGATTGCCGGAATTGAACAGTTAAACGAAAAACTGCATGCTTACATACAGCAGCATAATACAACTGTTCATTCTTCTACGGGAATGACTCCTCAGGACAGATATATGGCCGATATTCTGCATATAAAAATGCCAAGCGACAGGGAATGGCTGGAAAACTGCTTTATGAACCGGATAAAGCGTCTGGTAAGAAATGATGCA
>JBGVFN010000162.1:0-10518 GCA_045121095.1 Lachnospiraceae bacterium
CAGCAGATCCAGTCATTTTTAATTTTATGCAGTTTCGGAAATTTCCTCGAAACCGTCAAAAATAGCAAAGTTCTGATCAAGGTACTGGAAAAGTATATCTTGTCAGGATTTAAAAAAGTTCAAAAATTGTAAACTGGTGTAGTATAAGTAATATGGATTCACGAATTAAAAAAATTTCCTGTATTAGTTTTACTGCAAATGGGAGTCGGATCAACAGACGGCTTAGGGACTGGCTGGAAGCGCAGGGGATTTCCTGTGATAGTCAGGCGCTGGCTCGTTATGCGGGGGAGGCTGGGATTTGGCCTCTGCAGGGAAATTTGCAGGAATGGTGTCAGGAACACTTTTCCCATGCAGATGCACTGATTTTTATTGGAGCTGCGGGGATTGCCGTGCGGGGAATCGCACCTTATGTGAAGGATAAGAAAACAGATCCGGCAGTTCTGGTTATTGATGAACAGGGAAATTTTGTGATCTCCTTGCTTTCTGGTCACATAGGCGGTGCAAATGAAATCACAAGGCAGGTGGCGGCTTTTTTAGGAGCAGTGCCGGTTATCACCACAGGAACTGATGTAAATCATACCTTTGCGGTGGATGTATTTGCCCAAAAGAACCATTTGCAGATTGATTCTATGCAGAAAGCAAAAGAGATTGCAGTTGCTCTGATTGATAAAAAAGAAGTGGAATTTTTCAGTGAACTGCCGGTGGAAATGGAGATTCCTTTGGTACTAAAACCAGTGGAAATGGGGACTCCTTTTACCTTCTCTTTCCGAATTGCAGTAACGGTACATGAGCTGGGAGAGATCTTCAAGTCTTCGGATGATGAGATCGATTTGAATACTGCGATGCGTGCGGATACTCTGCGTTTGATTCCCCAAAATGTACATCTGGGAATTGGATGCCGCAAAGGAACGCCGGCAGAGGTAATTGAACAGCAGGTTCAGAAAGTTATGAAGCAATGCCAGCTGGATTGGAAAGCGATTGCAGGTGCAGCCAGCATTGACCTGAAAAAAGACGAAGAAGGTCTGCTGCAATTCTGCAAAGATCATCACCTGCCTTTTCATGTTTATACAGCGGAAGAATTGCAGGAGGTAGAAGGGAATTTTACCCCGTCATCCTTTGTTGGAAATATCACAGGAGTAGAAAATGTGTGTGAACGTTCTGCTGCTCTGGACTGTATCCGGCAAAGGATTTACGCAAATACGAATAATAAAAACGGTAATTACCATATGATTCAGAAAAAAGTGGCGGAAAATGGCGTAACAGTTGCCATTGCCATGGAAGATTGGAGTGTTAGATTTGAGTAAAATATATGTTGTTGGGATTGGACCCGGTGAATATGAACAGATGACTATAAAAGCAGCCAATGTACTGAAAAGCTGCGATGTGATCATTGGATACACCGTATATGTAAAACTGGTGGAAGATCATTTCCCCGGAAAAGAATTTCTTACCACACCCATGAAAAAAGAAGTGGAACGCTGTGTACTGGCATTTGAAGAAGCTCAGAAAGGCAAAACAGTTGCCATGATCTGCAGCGGTGATGCAGGTGTATATGGTATGAGCGGCCTGATGTACGAAATCGGAACTCGTTATCCGGAAGTCGAACTGGAAGTCGTGTGCGGCGTAACCGCTGCCATTGGCGGTGCCGGTGTACTGGGTGCCCCTTTAATCCATGATTTCTGCGTAATCAGTTTAAGTGATCTGCTGACTCCCTGGGAAAAAATTGAAAAACGTCTTTTAAATGCAGCGGAGGCAGATTTTGGTATTGTTCTTTACAATCCTTCCAGCAAAAAACGTCATGATTATCTGCAGAAAGCCTGTGATCTGATGCTGCAGTATAAATCTCCCGAAACGGTATGCGGTACGGTATTAAATATCGGAAGGGAAGGGGAAACAGGAACGGTTATGACCTTAAAAGAACTGCGTGATACACAGGTAGATATGTTTACCACCGTATTTATCGGCAATTCACAGACCAAAAATATCAATGGAAAAATGGTTACACCAAGAGGTTACAAGAATGTATAAGGTACTGATTTTTGCAGGAACCGTGGAAGGCCGGCTGGTGGCAGAGTATCTGGCTGCCGCGAACATACCGGTACTGGTCAGCGTGGCAACTGCATATGGTGCGCAGCTGTTGGAACAATCATTCGATTATCCACATCCCGATTTGCAGATCACACAGGGGCGCCTGGATATGGAGGAAATGGAAAGACTTATGCAGCAGGAGGACTGTGAACTGGTGATTGATGCCACTCATCCTTATGCTGCCATTGTTTCTGAAAACATTCAAAAAGCCTGCGAAAAGACAGGAAAGGAAAGAATCCGTCTGCTGCGGGAATCCGAACAGGAATGGGATCAGTCAGAAGGCTGTGTTTTGGTTCATTCGGTAAAAGAAGCTGCAGAATATTTAAAACAGACCAGCGGAAATGTATTGATCACCACCGGCAGCAAAGAATTGGCAGAGTATACGGTTATTCCGGAATTTGAAAAACGATTGTATCCCCGTTTTCTTCCCGCCCCCGGTGCGGTGGAAGATGCCCTTACATTGGGATATCAGCAGAAAAATATGATCTGTATGCAGGGGCCATTTTCCATGGAAATGAATAGGGCCATGTTAGATCAGATCCATGCGTCCTGGCTGGTTACAAAAGAATCGGGAAAAGCTGGTGGATTTGAAGAAAAATTAGAAGCAGCCAGAAAAGCAGGCGCCAGACTTCTGGTGGTGGGACGGCCAGTGGAGGAAAACGGACTTTCCATGCAGGAAGTATTTCAGTTGTTAAAAGAACGTTTTTCCATAAAAGCTGATTCTAAAGAGACAAGCCCTTTTTCTGAGACAAACCTTTCCTATGAAACAGGCTCTTTCTATAAAACGAACCTTTCCTATGAAACAAACCCTTCCTATATAAATAAGAAGCGACAGGTAACTTTAATCGGAATCGGCATGGGAAATCTGTCCAATATGACGCTGGAGGCTTATCAGGACTGCCAGGAGGCAGATGCAATTCTGGGGGCAGAACGGATGCTGGAATGCTGCAGGCATTTAAAGAAGTCCATGTTTGCAGCGTACAAACAGGAAGATTTAAAACAATATCTGGATGAGCATCCGGAATTTGAAAAAACGGTGATTCTCCTTTCAGGAGATATTGGATTTTACAGTGGTGCGAAAAAATTAATGGCTTATCTGGAAGCGGAATATGATGTGAAAACCAGAAACGGAATCTCATCGGTGGTCTATTTTTGCGGGAAACTGAAAACTTCATGGGAAGACGTCAAATTAATGAGTCTCCATGGAAAAAATCAGAATCTGATAGCTGCTGTTTCCCGGTATAAGAAAGTGTTTTCTCTGATCGGCGGAAAAGACGGTGTCCGTGAGGTCTGTCAGATGCTGGAAAGATATGGATTCGGATATGTGAAAGTTTCCGTAGGAAGCAGATTATCCTATCCGGATGAATCCATTGTTACAGGAACTGCTAAAGAACTGGCAGCACAGGAAATCGGTGGTTTATGTGTGGTTTTGATAGAAAATTCTCATGCAGGACAATTTCCGGTTACCCACGGAATCGATGATGAAGCCTTTATCCGCGGGAAAGTGCCCATGACGAAAAATGAGGTTCGCAGCATTTCCTTATCCAAATTGCAGCTGAAGGAAGATTCGGTTATCTATGACATCGGTGCAGGCACCGGTTCCATATCCATTGAAGCAGCCCTTCAGGCACCGGACGGATTTGTTTATGCCATTGAAAAAAAGGAAGAGGCATGTGCCTTAATTGAAGAAAATAAACGAAAATTCCATACGGCAAATGTACAGGTCATTTCCGGACTGGCACCCGAGGCACTGGAAAATCTTCCGGTACCAACTCATGCTTTTATTGGTGGTTCCTCCGGCAATATGCAGGCGATTTTAGAATTGCTGCTGCGAAAAAATCCTGGAATCCGGGTGGTCATCAACTGCATCGCCCTGGAATCCATCTCGGAAACGCTGGAATGTATGAAAACGCTTCCAGTAACGGATGTGGATATGATTCATGTAAGCAGTGCCCGTTCCAAAGAACTGGGACAATACCACATGATGACAGGAATGAATCCAATTTACATTGTTTCCTGCACCGGTGCAGGGAATGTAAATCCCAGATAGAGACTGAAGTGTCACAAAAATATAGAAAAATGGAGAAACAGCCGATGAAATATCCCAGAATTTTAATTGGAGCCACTGCCAGTGGAAGCGGAAAAACCATGATCACCTGCGGGATTTTACAGGCATTTGTTAATCGCGGGCTAAAAACCGCTTCTTTTAAATGCGGGCCGGATTATATTGACCCTATGTTTCACGCCAGGGTAATCGGAACCCGTTCTAAAAATCTGGATACCTTTTTTGCAGGTGAAAATACGACCCGGTATTTATTTGCGAAAGAAGCCGGTGGAATGGATATTTCGGTGATGGAAGGGGTCATGGGCTATTATGACGGTGTGGGCGGAACGACTTTTCAGGCGGGAGCTTACGATCTGGCCCGGACAACTGAAACTCCGGCGGTTCTGATCGTCAATACAAAGGGTATGAGCCTTTCTGTGGCAGCTCTGGTGAAAGGATTTGCAGAATTTGTTCCGGACTCTCATATTCAGGGAGTCATCCTCAACCAGATGTCCGAAATGCTTTACCCCAGGATCAAAGAGCAAATTGAGGCACAGACAGGAATTCACGTTTATGGTTATGTGCCAGTTATAAAGGATTTTGTAATTGAAAGCAGACATCTGGGGCTGGTACTTCCGGATGAGGTGGAATCCCTGAGCCAGAAATTAAATGGTCTGGCATCCGTCCTGGAAAAAACGCTGGAATTGGATGGATTATTGGAACTGGCTCAAACAGCATCAGATCTGAAATATACAAAACCGAACCTGCCGCATCGGACTTATACCGTCAGCCCGCGCATCGGTGTGGCCATGGATGAAGCTTTTTGCTTCTATTATAAAGATAACCTGGAATTACTTCAGGAACTGGGAGCAGAACTGGTGGAATTTTCTCCCCTGTGGGATACAAAAATTCCGGAAAATATAAATGGATTATTGCTTGGCGGCGGATATCCGGAGCTATTTGCAGAGCAGCTTGCATCCAACCAGAGTATGCTCCAATCCATACATCATGCCATTTGGCAGGGAATGCCCTGTCTGGCAGAATGCGGTGGATTTATGTATCTGCATGAAAATATGGAGGATATGGAGGGAACCCTGCACAAAATGGCGGGGGTAATTCATGGAAAGGCATTTCGTACACCAAAGCTGGCCCGTTTTGGCTATATCACCGTAACCGCTCAGGAAGATACTTTATGCGGACCGGCAGGAACTGCTTTTCAGGCTCATGAATTCCACTATTTTGACAGTACCACCTGCGGCAGTGGGTTTTATGCAAAAAAGCCTGTGGGAAAACGAGGCTGGGAATGCATACAGTGCAAAGAGAATCTCATGGCAGGATTTCCCCATCTGTATTATTATTCCAACCCGGAAGCAATTGGGGAATTTCTTGTGCACTGTGGGGATTATGCAGGAAAAAACATGGAGTAATATGAAGTTCTGAAAATTAATAAAAAGGTTTATATTAAAAAGAAAATCTTAGATTCTGAAAAACTGAGACTTCAAAAGAGAACGACATGAAACTTTAAAAATGATAATAAAATCTCAAAAATAAGATTTTCAAATAATGGAGAAAGTGAAGGATTGGGAGGAGAAACGCATGGCGAAGGTAATTATGATTCAGGGAACCATGTCTAACGCTGGAAAAAGTCTGCTGGCAGCAGGACTTTGCCGTATTTTCAAGCAGGATGGTTATCGGGTGGCGCCATTTAAAGCACAAAATATGGCATTAAATTCATTTATCACAGAGGAAGGACTGGAAATGGGCCGTGCGCAGGTTATGCAGGCGGAAGCAGCAGGAATCCGCCCCTCTGTACGGATGAATCCCATTTTATTAAAGCCCACCAACGATACCGGTTCTCAGGTCATTGTAAATGGCGAAGTTCTGGGAAATATGTCTGCCAGAGAGTATTTTGCATATAAGCCCAATCTGAAGAAAGATGTTCTTCACGCATTCAATAAACTGGCAGAAGAATACGATATCATTGTAATCGAGGGGGCAGGGAGTCCGGCAGAAATCAATCTGAAAGAGGAAGACTGCTTTGTAAACATGGGCATGGCAAAACTGGCAAAAGCACCGGTACTGCTGGTAGGTGATATTGATCGTGGCGGCGTATTTGCCCAGCTGGCAGGAACGGTCATGCTGCTGGATGAGGATGAAAAAGCCATGGTCAAAGGTCTTATTATCAATAAATTCCGCGGAGATAAAACCATTCTGGATCCCGGTGTAAAAATGCTGGAGGATCTGACCAACATTGAGGTCGTGGGGGTGGCTCCTTATCTGAATATTGAAGTGGAAGACGAAGACAGCCTGACAGAACGTTTTTCGAATAAGCAGGAAGTGGGAATGATCGATATTGCGGTCATTCGTGTTCCAAGAATTTCCAATTTTACAGATTTTAATCCCTTTGAAAGCATAGATGGGGTATCCCTGCGCTATGTACAGAGCGTAAATGAATTGAAAAACCCCGATATGATCATTCTTCCCGGAACGAAAAATACCATGGAAGACCTGTTGTGGATGCGGCAGAATGGCCTGGAAGCCGCCATTTGCAAAGCCGCTGCCGCCGGCAAGATTATTTACGGTGTCTGCGGCGGATATCAGATGCTGGGCGAAACCCTCTCTGATCCAGAAGGCGTGGAAGCAGGCGGCAAGATCAAAGGAATGGGACTTTTGCCCATGGATACCGTATTTGCCGGAAAGAAAACCAGAACCCGCGTAAAAGGAACTTTTGAACAGGTGGAAGGACCACTGTCAGGTTTAACAGGCGTTTCGTTGGAAGGATATGAGATTCATATGGGTGTCAGTACCTTGCGGGAGGGGAGCAATGCAAAAACGCTGACAAAAATCTCCAATTTTGCAGCGGAAAAAGAAAACAACGGTCAGGTATCGGATGGTGCCCAGCTGGGAAATGTTTACGGAACCTATGTACACAGCTGCTTTGACAAAGAAGGCGTAGCCCGGGAAATCGTTATGGCAATCGCCCGCTCCAAAGGACTGGACACAGAAGCCATTTCCGGTGTGGATTATCAGGAATTTAAAGAAACTCAGTATGATATATTAGCAGATGCGCTTCGAAAACATCTGGATATCAAACGGATTTACGAAATCATGGAAGAGGGGATAGACGCATGAATATTCAATTGGAAAATGTACTGCCCAGAGAAATTGAAACCAGAAGTTTTGAAATCATCGGTCAGGAATTAACAACAAAACTGGATCCGGAACAAGAATTAATTATCAAACGCTGCATTCACACCAGCGCAGATTTTGAATATGCAGATTCTCTGAAATTTTCAGAACATGCAGTTTTAAAGGGAATGGAAGCCATTCAGAAAGGCGCAGTCATCGTAACCGATACACAGATGGCTAAATCCGGCATTAACAAGCGGGTGCTGGCCCGTTACGGAAGTGAAGTATTGTGCTTTATGTCAGACGAAGATGTGGCGGAACAGGCAAAAAATAATGGAACAACCCGCGCCACTGCCTGCATCGACAAAGCAGCAAAACTGAATCGTCCCATCATTTTTGCCATAGGAAATGCCCCCACTGCCCTGGTGCGTATTTATGAACTGATACAGGAAGGAACCCTGAAACCGGAACTGATTATCGGTGTACCCGTAGGATTTGTCAATGTGGTACAATCCAAAGAACTGATCCTTTCCCTGACAGATATTCCTTATATCGTAGCAGCAGGACGAAAAGGCGGAAGCAATATCGCTGCCTGTATTGTCAATGCACTGCTGTATAAGATTGACAACCGGAGAGAGTAAAGCGAGATGATTTCACATTTGTGTTCACGCAATTTTGTGAAATGCGAGGATTCCATATAAATGCAGCTTATCCTCTGTCCAGGCAAATTCCAGATCGCAGCGTTTAGCAAGTTCTGCCACATCAATGCAGTAAGCTGACACACAGCGGATTCGCTGTTCCGGATGTGCGCAGGGCAGATCTTCCTTATGCTTACAGGGATCACATAATGTACAGCCGCCAGAACCGCATTGAAAACCAGCATAGCCATTTTGATTTAACTTTTGGATCAGGCGAAGCGCCATTGCCATATGTTTTTCTTTCGCATCGCGGATTGCAGCTTTATCATCATAACCTGCAATATCCCAGCTGGTATGAATTACCAGAACTTTTTCCTCTGCCAGAAGCGTCTGGTGAAGTTCTTCCACCGTACCGCAATCAGGCGGACAGGAATAATTGGTGTGATATTGACCACAGAGATTTTCTTCACAAAAAGCACGAAACTTTCCGTCAACCGGCACTTGTTCCGGTGTAGTGATGGCAGCAAAAAAGCCTTCTGCCTTTGCCATTTCAAGTAATTGCTGATCTGTCATTAGTAATCGGCTCCTTTCCTTTTTTTGTAAGCATATCACAAAGAAATTGGAGCAGCAAGCAGATATTGGTAAAGATTTTATATAGCAAAAGCGGCGGATGTAATGTCTGCCGCTTTTGCTATATATGTTAATAGTAATGTATCATTGCAGGCAAATATGGCTTGACACATAGTTGCTTGGGATTTTCATAGAAAATCTCAAAAAAATCTTAGAAAAATATTAGAATAAATATATTTTGTACTTGAAATATAGTCTAAATTATGTTATATAATAATCAGTCTATTTTTTTAATCTCATATACACACTTCATTACACCTTTTTGCGTTTTTTCTTTCACATATCATGGGTATACGTTAGATATATGTATCAGTCAAATATATAATATATACACGATATAAAAACATAACTATAAAACATATTAATTACAGTAATACTTATTGAAAAAGTATAGTGTTTGTGGTATATTGAAAGGAGATTAACTATAGGAGAACTAGATATTTCGATAAAGAATTTTCTTTCTCTGCCGGATGTATTTGCAGATATATTCAATGCAGTACTGTTTCAGGGAGAAGAATTTCTGCATTCAGAAGATTTGCAGGATATGAAGATGGAGTATTCTTTTACATCAGGATGAACTGTTAGCTGTACTGTATTTTCTAAAAAAAGATGAGCGCTATCTGGAATTAAAGGATGAAATGGAAAAGCGAAAGGAAGGGGATATTATGAGTTGTTCGGTATTGGATGCTGCAATTGAAAAGGGAAGAAATCTTGGATTGGAAGAAGGTAAAAAAGATTTTATACGCACATTAATTCTCGATCATATTGAAGAAGGAATTACGAAAAAGCGTACACTGGAAAAACTTCAGACAAAATGGGGATTAAGTAAAGAAGAAGCAGAAAAAGAGTATGAACAGGTTCTTGCCGGAGATACCCTCGTCTAAAACTCTTCAATAATGGATATTTCGTAAATTCAAAAAGAGAAAAATATCGTAATGAAGAAAGTTGTTAATATTAGAAAGTAGACACACAGGGCTGCTATATGGATCAAAATGATTTGCATAGCAGTCCTTCTAAAATTGGAAAAACAGTATTGTGCGAAAAAGTAGTCACACTTGAAAAACTGGTAGAAATTACAGGGGCTGATTTTGTAAAAAAGGAAGAGCTTTGGAATATAATTGGTTCAAAGGCAGGAATGCCTACTGCTGGACAATCTACAACAGTAGATGCTTCTAATAATTTAATGTCAGAAAGTTATATTTTAACGAAAGAAAGTGTGATTGCTTATTATAAACAACATGATCTGGTTTTGTTAATAGATGATTTTCATTATGCGGAAATCGGGATGCAGATGTACATTGCGCAACAGCTAAAAGATGCAATTCGTAAAGGCTTTAAGGTAATTATTGCATCTTTACCTCACAGAAGTGACGATGCGATTCGGACAAATCCCGATTTGCAGGGACGAATCAGTATTATTGACATAGAAGCATGGTCAAAAGAAGAACTGAAAGAAATCCCCCTCAAAGGTTTTAAACAGCTGGGAATCGATATATCTCAATTTAATATTGATCGTTTAGCGAATGAAAGCATCAGTTCTCCTCAGCTTATGCAGTTAATTTGCCTTAATATTTGTATTTAATAAGAAAATTTTTGTATTTATCTTACAAGCAATAAATCTTTAGACAATATAATTGAAAAATATTATAGAAAAACTTGACAAGATATACAAAATAACGTAAACTTTAAAAAAATGAATGAACAATAGATGTAGTTCCTGATATCATTAAGATTTCAGGATAATGGGAAATTCGGTGTAACTCCGGAACAAGATCAGATACTTAGTTGTACAGTCAACAGCCCGCTGCTCTTATCAAAGGTAATAAATGTAGTGAGTTCTCATACATTCTATTGTATTTCTATATATTGTATTGATTCAAAGCCTTCCTACATAAACAGGAAGGTTTTTTAATTGAGAAGTTTTAAAAAAATTAAATATAATGTTGCGGTGACTATCATTTCAAAATAAAACAAATGATGGTTGAAAAG
>JBGVFN010000163.1:0-45508 GCA_045121095.1 Lachnospiraceae bacterium
AAAGGAAAATTCTGGGATTTGATTGCGTTCATAGTAGAAATGAAGTTTGGCCCGATAGGGCATTGACACATCAGGATCACTTCATGAATACTTGACGGGAAGATGTAGTAGAAATGAAGTTTGGCCCGATAGGGCATTGACACCCAAGATTGGCTTTTTTCACTTTTTCTACTTTAATGGGTAGAAATGAAGTTTGGCCCGATAGGGCATTGACACAACAAAATTAATATTTCTTGCAAACATCCTTGCAAAGGTAGAAATGAAGTTTGGCCCGATAGGGCATTGACACACTTTTATTTACTTTGTTAATCGGAACACTGTTTACGTAGAAATGAAGTTTGGCCCGATAGGGCATTGACACATCGATCTCTAAATTCATAAGTTTCACACATGTCATGAGGTAGAAATGAAGTTTGGCCCGATAGGGCATTGACACACCGTTATGATAGTAAAGGTCACCATCGTTGTTAATCGTAGAAATGAAGTTTGGCCCGATAGGGCATTGACACACTCCGCCGTTTGCTTGCTGTTGTGAGAGCATTTAAAAGTAGAAATGAAGTTTGGCCCGATTGGGCATTGACACACCTTTTTTAATCCAATCAGTTGCGAGACGAAGCTCGCCGTAGAAATGAAGTTTGGCCCGATAGGGCATTGACACAACTATGTATTATACGTTCTTTACAAGATAAACGTTGGTAGAAATGAAGTTTGGCCCGATAGGGCATTGACACTGTTTGAGTAATTTTTCGTACTCTTTGATGATTCGGTCGTAGAAATGAAGTTTGGCCCGATAGGGCATTGACACAATTCTTGAGAATAAGCGTTATTCAGGAACTCTGCAAAAGTAGAAATGAAGTTTGGCCCGATAGGGCATTGACACAATGATAACAGCTGCCACTGCGACTCTACCTCTTTCACAGTAGAAATGAAGTTTGGCCCGATAGGGCATTGACACTTGATGATGCTGCTCGGAGCTTTGATGGCTGCCATTACGTAGAAATGAAGTTTGGCCCGATAGGGCATTGACACGATGCTTTCCGTGCTTCAAATGCTTTCATAGTAAACCCCCATGCCCCGCGTTAGCACCACTGCGCATGAAACAAGGGCAGGCCGATAGTTTCTATTTCTTTTGCCGTATAGATGCCTTATAATAATCCTATCGGCAAAGATCGGTCATTGTTTTGGGCTTAGAGCCCGCATAGTAAACTGATTTGAGGTTCTCTCATTTGCACCACCACCTGTCCAGCCTCACACGGCAAAAGGACGCATAGTAAAATAGCAACAGACAGAGAACCGAGCCGTAAATTTTCTCGGAAAGAGGTGCTGTTATGAAGAAAGTTTACGACAATTGTTGTGGTATCGATGTGCATAAAAAACTTATGGTTGCCTGCTTTATCCATGGCAAAGAGCAGGAAGTCCGTGAGTTTGGTGCAACAACCAGAGAACTTCTGGAGTTGGCTGACTGGCTTTCCAAAGGCGGATGCCAGATGGTCGCCATGGAGAGCACCGCATCCTACTGGAAGCCTCTGTATAACATTCTGGAATCCTCTGGTTTAAAGGCCATGGTGGTAAATGCCCGCCATATGAAGGCGGTTCCGGGCAGGAAGACGGATGTAAAGGATTCCGAATGGATTGCTGACCTTTTGCAGCATGGCCTGCTGCAGGCAAGTTATATCCCTGACAAGGATCAGAGGGAACTGAGGGAACTGATCAGCTACCGTAAGAGCTTAGTCCAGGATCGTACAAGGGAGCTTAACCGCCTGCAGAAGATGCTGGAAGGTGCAAACATCAAGCTTTCCGGCACAATTACGAACATCAATGGTAAAAGCGCGCGAAATATCATCAATGCCATCCTCTCTGGAACAAGAATAGACAGTTCCAAATATGACGAGATGTATGACAAGCGCATCATTGCGCATAATCTCAAAGCCTCAAAAGAGCAGATCATAGATGATCTGAACGGTTTCATGTCCCCCCTGCAAAGGAAGATGATGAAAGAACTCCTAATGCATGTGGATGAACTTGATGCTCATATCGAACATCTGAACGATGACATCGATAAACACATGAAGCCGGAGGAAAAACAGGCATCTGATGCAATCAAAGAGGTTACCGGACTGGGGACAACCAGTGCGCAGGCAATTATTTCTGTGATTGGAACAGACATGAGCCGCTTTCCCACGGACGGCCACCTTTCTTCATGGGCAGGGCTTTGCCCTGGTGATAATGAAAGCGCCAAAAAGCGCAGAAGCGGGAAAACCCGGAAGGGGAATCATTTGCTGCGGACAACGCTGATCGTATGTGCCCATTCAGCAGTTAAAGTGAAGAATTCCTATTTCCGGGCGCAGTTCCAGAGGATCAGTGCCCATCGGGGCAGTAAAAAAGCATATGTGGCGGTTGCCCACTCCATGCTGATTGCCATATACCATATCCTAAAGGAAGGAGTAGCATTTCAGGATTTAGGTGCAGATTACTACAATCAGTTCAATAAAGAACGTAAGATCAAGGCTTACCTGAAGAAGTTAAGAGCATTAGGCTGGGAAATGCCTGTAGCCATGGGAGCATAACCCACTTAATTATAAATTTTTTGAAGCAAAATTTGTGATAGGGGTAGTCTGCGCTTTTTTCGCTCCCCGCAAGTTTCTGTTTCATAGTAAAATCCTGTAGAAATGAAGTTTGGCCCGATAGGGCATTGACACAATCTTTTGTTTCCTTCAACTTCCCGATTAATCCAGTAGAAATGAAGTTTCACCCGATAGGGCATCTCTAAAAAGAAGTGCAACGAAAAAGAACCTGTAAATGAATAGATACTCTCTAAAATTAGCACAATTCATTTCGGGTTCTTTTTATTGTAAATTATTAAAAACGTACTAATGGCACATAGATATATTTTGTGCCGTACATGTGTCACATCAATTCAAGCCATTTTTGAAATTGTGGTTGTAAGATGGTTTTATACCGTTTCAGTTTTTTGGAGATAGTACCTTCCGTTTTTCCAAGGCATTCTGCCTGGATTCCATTGGTGAAATGGAACGTTTCGTGAAGTATATTTTTGTATACTTCATAAAAATCAGAGGGAAAGTTTTCCTGCGCAAATGCACGGGATAAATAGCGTTGATCCAGAATGGAATCATAAATAATATCGCCGGAGGGTTTCAGAGCAAAGTAGATATCTTCATTGCCGGCAGGTTCGGTGTCATAACGGTAATAAAATCGTTCGTTTTCGGTAGTTCTGTACTGGTTGATCCGTTCGGAAGGAAGATTCATATCACCGTTTGTTCTTCTCATGCTGCAGTCTTCAAGTTTAAGTTCAATCAGGATACTAATCTGGGTAAACCAGACCATCCATTGCCAATCGGCACGTTTGGTTCCTTTGAACAGGTCTTTTCTGGAATCAATGAGAAATTCGAAAGCCTTTTTTTCAGACAGAAGCGAAATCAGAGTATGGATTGGATGCTCCGGTTCCAGTGTATGTTCACGATCCAGTTTTTCAATGACATCTTCAATGGGGTTGTTTTCTGTTTGGGCCATATCACCAATTGTTTCTTCTCCATCGTCTCCAAGGGGCGTATCCAGACTGGTAGTTTCTGCAAATCTGCCGATTTTTAATGCGTATTCAACGGCAAATAGACAATCATCTTCTGATAATTGTCCTTCAAATTGCCGTTTGTTTATTTCATGCGCAACTTTTACAAAGCTGTCGTAAGCACAGATTCCAGTGGTTTTCTGAGCATTTTCCAGTGTAATAGCTAATTTCTTAATTCGCTGCAGTCTTTCTGTGGAAATTCGGGTTTTTTCTTTTAACTTTTTATTCTCAGGCTGTTCTTTTGATTTAATATGTTGTATTTCCATCCCCATTGCTTGAAAGATGCTGTACTCATGACCGGATTGATTGATGCCTGTGAAAGTCATGATCTGTTTTTGGAGTCCCAAAATAAAATATTCTGCAGTTTGTAATGCCTGTTGTTTTTTTTCGGAAAGTAAATCGGATACATACTCTGTTTCGCAGATTTCATTTTCAGAGTACTCGTTTTGTTGTTCGCAATGATTTCTGTTTTGCTCAATATTTGTATCCGTGCTGGCATTATCAGTATGATGATAACAGGTATGAAGGATTTTATTTTCTGTTGGTTTTACAGCTTTGAACAAGGACAGAATCAGGTCATCGGTCCGGTGTTCCTGAAAATAATCCCAACGTGCCTTTTTGTCTTCTTGGGTCTGATTTGGCATTTTGCGGATCGTTTCAATAATATCCCCGTATTTTTCAGTGAAAACTTTTTGGGCGGCTTTATTTTTTTCGTATAAAGTCTCTTGGTTTGGTGTGGTTTTCATGGTAGTATTCTCCCATTTAGATATCAAGTAAAGTATGAAGCATTTGTTCCGGATCATCACAGCCAAGTTCATGCAGATTCTGAATCAGATTTCCTAAATGACTGAAATACGTCATGTCGTAGAGGGATTCGGCTCCGGGAACTGGTTTTCCTGATTTTCTGGGAATTTCTCCGTAATAAATGCCTCCCAGCTGTACATCCTTCAATTGCGGAAGGAAGGAAGCTGCATAAACCAGCAGACTGCTCATGGGTTTGGTGCCAAAAGTGACATCAAAGCAGACAAGGGAATCGTTGTCGATGGCACTGATTAAATGAAACAGTATGTTTAACAGGGTCATGCGATCCTGATTTTCGATGGAATTGATAACTGTAACCTGTCTATCGGGAATCCCCAGTTCCTTTAGTTCTTCATAGAAAAGAGATAGATTGTCCCGGGTGTCTTCATTGATTGTGCGGAGTACAATGACTTTAACAGGGTCTTCTTCCTTTAAGTTTTCTGCGATAATGGGGATAATCGGAAAACGGGTTGTACGGTTTTCTGTAAGTGAGAATCCTTTGGGATGATAGAAAACTTTTCCAAGGTCATTTCTGGTTTGCAGTGACATGTTGGTTACATAAGTTCTTATCATGATATTGATGTCCTTTCTTCGTTTTATAGTAACTATTCAGTAAAGTATGACTGTCCTTTAGGGTATTTATCTGTTATTATACCTGAAAAAATTTCTTTTTTATAGGGATTCAGGCAGTTTCGATTGATTTTTTGCAACTATTCAGCCAAGCTGAACGGTTACGATTTTTCGAAACTGCCTGAATCATACAAAATTACAGTATTATAATATTATGATATTACCAGAAAAAACAGAAGGTTTAAAAAGCTGCAGATAACTCCTCTAATAATGATAACCATAGGAGAATGTTTTTTGAGTTCCAATTTTATTATTGCTGATCGTATAGCTGGACTGGCATACTTTTCCACCGGTCCAATTTCCGTGGATTACCGTTACGTTATTTCCGTTTCTTTCCAGGATAACCATCCAGTGTTGAGGAGTGACATACACCACATCTCCTGCCCGCAGTTCAGATATGTTTGTATATTTGCTTCCGGCGGTTAAAGATTTTCCATAAACGTACTGTACAAAATCACGGGCATATGCATTGCATCCTGTACCCAGACCAGTTGTTTGGGGAAGTTTTCCACTTGTAGAATTATCATATGTTGTTCCAACGCACCAGCGGGAGTCTGTAATGAATTCCTGAACTTTTGAGTTATTCAATACAGAAGAAGAAACGGTTGTTTTGGCAACAAGTTTAACCTGGATTGCTTCGATTCTTCGGGATTCTCCGGTAGTTCCGGCGGTTTGACCATTTGAAACCCAGTCCATCCATCCGATATTTTGAGCGTGAACTCGATATACTATATCATAGTAGTTTGCCGCTGCTCCGGTTAACTGGATTTCCACAGCTTCTACGCGTTTTGACTGTCCTACAGTACCCGAAGTTTCCCTGTTAGTAACCCAGTCCATCCATCCGATATCAGCAACATGGCTTCGATAACGTATACCACCATCAATACCGCTTACATCCATCTGTAAAGCTTCGATTCTCCGGGACTGATTTTCTGTGCCGGCTGTTGCTCCATTGATGACGGTAGACAACCATCCAAGATCAGCCACATGTACACAATACCATACTGTGGGGGTTGCAGCGTTTGCTTTTAAAGAAAAGTTTGCTGAAATCATTACCAGTACTGCTAAACAGATTGCCATTACCTTTTTGAGTTTTCCAAGATTGTTTTTCATTATTATTCCCTCCAGGATAAATAGTTTTTAATGTTTACAAAATCTATATGACACCTGAGCAGCAGGAAAATTTCACATTTTCATAAAAAAATATAAATATTTTTAAATTTTTTTCGCGCTGGACATTTCCGACAGTGTAGTCTTACTCTGCCGGAAATATAATCCGAGTTTTAATCAGTTAAAACAATTGTAAACTGTGTTAGAATGATATATACTCTTTACAAAAAACAAGGCATCCGCATATGCGAACGGAAAAACCTATAAAAAAATGCACCCTTGAAAGTAAAAATTAAAAAATATGATTCGAATTACGCCAGTTATAGTGCTGAGATCGTAGGTGATTAATAGGGAGATTTGGACAGGCTTTTGATGTTTATAAGAACCCCTGCGTTTTGTTTGAAAACGCAGGGGTTTTTGGCAAGTTTAATGGATTTTTGGAAAATATGGCATCTTCCACGCATAAAAACCTGCAATGATAAATTGCAGCAGGAGAACCGCATTCGATTATTTTTTGGATAATGATATATTGTGCTTGATTGAGTAATTGGAAAAAATTATTTTTCAGGTTCTTTTGTTATGAGAAATAGATAAAGAAGTTAGATGAGTATGTAAAAGTTTAGTTCATTCCAAGCTCCACCAGCTGGTTCAAAAGTTCCTGAATCATCTGTGTCAGTGTCTGGACACCGATATAGGAAATTTGTTCGTGGCTGGCTGTCAGGAAGATGCTGTCTTCTTTATTGTTCCAGTACATATTTTGACGGAGTTTGGTGATGTTTAAGGTATTGCTGCCGGCATGATTCAGTGTGTGGCGAATCAGTTTTTTGAACTGTTCATAGTTGCTGAGTGCATGAATGAAGGCGGCTTTTTTGATACCGGATTTTAATTTTACACCTGCAGGCGGTGTTTGCTGGAGATATTCAATGATACAGCGTGCGCGGGTATTGGCAGGTGTGATTTTTTCACATCCGCAATAATCAGGACCACCGATTACCCCCCAGAGATAAGTATCGATAAACTTATATTCATCGGAAAAATTGGAGTATCGATGTTTTGCTTCAAGTCCTTCTATCCAGTCTTCGTTTGTATAATAAACAATCCTTTGTTTGACCAGTTCCTGAGGAATCAGTTCGGTGTACATGGTAACTGCCTGCTGGATCAGGTTCTTTTCCAGACACCAGCGGATAATGTTAATAGTGGTTCGCTGACTGCCGGTGTAAATACTGGCATAATTTGTTTTGATATCCTGGATCAGATAATCAAAAATCGGGTCATGTACCGTATCGTGCTGGATATAATGCTCAATGGCATTTACCAGCTCGCCGATACTTGGTGCGATTCTGGAAGAACGGCATAATTGAATCTGATCGGAGACGTAATGAATCTTTTCCAGTACTTTTTGGGCATCTGGAGAAAGCTGGATGGAATTCTGGCTTTGGGATTTTTGAAAATACTGGTCTAATAAATCGCATTTTCCATAGTTGGAGAATTCATTTAATCCGGAAATAAAATCGAAAATATAATTGACATCGATTCGTTCTCTGATTTCTCCACGGCGTGTTTTAGCGTCAAAATTTACTACTGCCAGAATATTGTTTACATGAATCTGGCGCAGTTCCAGCATTTTGGTTAATGCGATCAGCAGAGTGGAAGTGGAGCGGTCCCCTCCTGTATAGTCCATAAACAGGCGGCATCCCTCCGGATGATTGGCATATAAATGGATGATCTGCTGGGACAATTTCAGTACAGCAGAGTGAATATCAGAAGCTTCCGGAAGATCGGGGATTTGGATGGGTTCCATAAGGGGCTTGGCTGCATTCAGTTCTTCTCCCTCTATTAAATGTTCGTTGGAAAACATATTGGTGACAAATTTTTCATAGTAAGTATAGTGAGTTAACTGTGAAACTTCTTCAGGAGAACAGGAGAGATGTTTACTGACTTCAGCGAGAATTTCTTCGTTATTGATTCGAATCTTTTCCGTCAGCACTTTTTCGGAAGTCAGAGAAAGAATCATATCCAGTTTTTCGCCTTTTTCCTCGTTGGAAAATTTGCGCAGTAACACCTGCGTAACAGGTTCATTGGTGTAAAAACCTTTGAAAGTGCGTTCATGCTCAGAAAAAGACTGTGATTCTGGTGTATTCAGATAGTAGGTATTCAACTCCGGAGAACGGAAATTTACAAGGCTCAGGTTATTGATTAGTATATTAAACATGAAAATCTCCTTTGATCAAAGTTATGTTACACAGATCGATTAGCCATGTGAAACTATATATAAGGTGTAAAATGTAAAATTGTACGCGTCGGTTTCGTGATTTCGTTGTTATGATCACACATATTCGCGGAAACGTTCGAAACAGAATGTTACCACTTTTTTGCCGTCTTCCGTTACATCAACGATTCTTGTACTGCAGGCTGCAACTACTTTAACACCGTGATTTTTTAAACGGTTGATTACTGCGTAAGCCAGGGTGAATTCACCCTGACAAAGGACGGCCGCTGGATTCATGGACAAAATTTTTTGTACTGCATCATCAGCCAGTTTAGCGATTTCTGCTTCATTGGCAGTAGATTCCACTGCTGGAAAGGGAAGTTCCATGATAGGACCGTAATTCTCAGCAGCCTGGATCTGTTTTAATTTCCAGGTTTCAACAGGATGGTTTGTAAAATTAATGAAATTCATAAACACCTTTCTATCCGTAAATTTGGGGACATGAGATCTGCTGAAATAAATTCCAGACAATTTGGTTAAAGGTCTGTTGATTGACACTCCAGACGATTAGGTTCAATATCTACGGAATTATTTTAGTTAGATATAGTCTAAGTTTTAAAAGCATCTACGTCAATAAACCATCAGTTGAAAACTTCCATAGCAAAGTGATGGAAGTCAGGTAATGCGATGAAATTTCAATCTAAAGGTAATGGAAGGTCTGCCAAATAGATTTAAAATACCCGATACCGTCCAAATCCAAAACTGGTATTTTTACCGATATGCATGATTTCACCGGCTAAAAGATACGGAAGAAGATGTTCCGGCAGGCGATCCAGCCATACCTCGCCTTTGATTCCCTCCAGACGCATGCTGCTCATTTGTCTGCTGGAAAAGCGTCGTACCTGTATAATTTCTTCCTGTTGAAAACGGATTTCAGGCAGGTCAGAGAGCATTTCTTCCATAAAATCATCCAGATTCATTTCTGTTCCTTCAAAACAGTTAAACAGATAGGTTCTTCTGGCAAGGGCAGAAATAATGGCTTCCATCTGAAATTCACGTAGGAATTCTTTTTGATATTTCAGGGCTGTTTCTGTTTGAAATTTTAACTTTCCTTTACAGCCTTTCCCGGCAATTTGTTTCATGCGAAAATCTGCATAACCTGCCAGTGTTTCTGGATAATACCGTTCTTTTAAAATCTGTATACCGTAACAACTGTTCACCATAATATTTTCTTTTCGGGAATTCAGAATCTCCACGATTTGGAACCGTCCTTTTTCCTTTCCAAGACCATTGGCACCTAAAGCAAATACGGCCTGCAAAAGCAGGTTCAGATAAACTCTGCTTTTCCCAAACAATGTTACATGGAACACAAAAGTATCTCCTTTACGGAACGGTTCATCATAATTCTCACATTCAAAGAGATATCCCATGCTTAATTTATCTGCTGAGAAAGAAGGAGAAATCGTCATAGGCGTATATAAAAAACGCTGCACAAGACATTCCTCGCGGCAGCTGCAGCAATTACAATCCTCATCTTTTCGAATTTCCTCGGGGCGTATACAATTCTGCCGAATCATCATTTGTCCAACACCGCCTCTTATGGCAGAAGTTTTATTCTTTGGCAAATGGCAATCCTCCAGTATGCGTGCCGTAAAATGTAATTTTACATAAGGAATGTTCAGATATTTGTTCCAGGACTCCAGATACATAGTTTGCCACCTCTTTATTTATATAGATTATTTTGTAACTATTCAGCAGAGCATGATTTTAAATAAAATTACTGTGTGAAACTTGCTTGTAAACAGTAATTTTAATCCAAAATCGTATTCGGCGTTTAGCCGAATGAATAATCGCGTGCTCTTTAGGGTATTCCGTAGGAAATTATGAATGTCTGCTGAATGAATTCAATACAGTTCCAGCCACTGCTGAACTGTTACATTATTTTTTGTTATTATAATCTTCACTATTTATTACGTCAATAATTGCACTTGTTGTTCTGTGCTTATAAACTTAAACTATTAGTTTGTTGACAAAAATATCCATAAAATTTAAACTATAATTATAAAATTCCAGGTGGAATGTTGTTTAATGAAAAGCATTTTAAGGAGGACAGCCTATGTGCGTATATGACATTGATAAAATTTTGAAAACAAGCCCGCTCTCTATTGAAGAAATGAATCAGCTCCACAAATCGGCCGGGGAAGGTAATACAGAAGCAGAAGAAGCTTTAAAAGAAGCCTTAATCTGTGCAGGTGTTCACGTGGCAAAATATTATGCGGAGAAAAATCAGGTTGATTTTAATATTTTTATTCAGAATGTGGATATTCCCTGGCTGGGACAGTGTGCAAAATACTACTATTCTTATTCTTTGTATATCAATGATATATCCAAATATTTTGAAGAAATCTTGCGGACTGCATTTATACTGACCGATGAAGCCGATGGAGCTGTAAGAATTCCAACTGTAAATTATAAAACAACCGTAGCGGCATGGGATGCCATGCAGTCGGACACCGATGCTGAGTCAACAGCAAAAAGCACCTGTCAGATGGTTGCGGATAAAACCGGAATCTCATTAAAAGAAACTGAAATCATACTGCGTATGGAGAAAAAGAAACGTCAGAAACATGAGCAACGGTTACGTGAGGCTGAAGAAAGAAAGCAATATTGGGATTCTGTTATTACAGATAAAACATTAAGAGCGTTTTTTGAAGACCTGCCGGAAAGAGAACGGCAGGTACTGGCATTACGGACCGGATTAATCGATGGAAAAGCCTATTCACAGGAAGAAGTTGCACAGCAGCTGGGAATTTCAGTGGAACGTGTGGGACAGATTGAACGGAGACCGTTTAGACACGTAAGACCAAGAGGATGTGTTCCCAGAAAATCCAATAGTAAATTGAGAGACTTCCTGGCTTAAAATCCCTTCACATATTTTTTCTCAGATTCAGTTAACGTGGCCCGCTACGCCTTCTTCATTTGAGAGAAATTTATTTCAAAATGGGATGCACATCCTGCATAAAGCCTTTTTCAAACACGCTCTAAAACTATAACTATCTTTTTCCGGCCAATAAAAATAAACTTCTGACCTTTGCATCATAAATAATCGTATCATAAACAATGGTATCATAAAGAAAGTTTTATTGTCTGATATTCCATTGTCTGATAATCTGTCTCCCCTGCAATCCGCAAAAATTCCTGCATGCTGCGGGTGAGATAGCGGCTGGACTTGTAAAAGATGCTTACGTCGCGGCTGGTGAGTTCCGGGTCCAGGCGATAATAAATCAGGCTGTCATCGGGCTTCATGTGCAGAATGACCCAATCACTAATAAATGCCAGTCCCACACCATAGCGGGCCAGGCTGTAGGCCGTCATCTGCTGGTCGACTTTCAGGACAATATGGGGTGTAAAACCATAGTGACTGCAGAGTTTGTCAGCCCGGTGTCTGGTATCATTGCCGCTTCGCAGAAATAAAAATGGTTCCTGGCTGAAATGATCCAGAGGTACAATGGGGAAGTCGTCCTGCTGATGTTTTTGTGCCTGAAGATCTTTGGCGGTCAGCTGATATTTCGTCAGATGTTCGTTAATGGAACAACTGCGGGGAACCGCCAGCAGCAGCTGTTCTTTAAACAGGGGCAGTCTGGAAAAATGTTCTGGAGGGAAAATCCGGTTGTCGATGACCAGATCCAGAATTCCGTCGGATAATTGTTTCTCTAACTGATGGCTGCCGCCTTCCAGCAGACGCAGTGATACACCCGGATAAAGCCGGGTAAATGCAGAAATAACCGGCGGCAGAGTGTGGCTGATGGAATTACTGCTTCCGCCCACAGACAGCTGTCCCGTAATCAGTTCCTCCAGTTGAAACACATGGGACTGAAATTCATTTTCAATATCCATAATCTTTTCCACAGACTTAATATACTCTACGCCATATTCCGTCAATCCGATGGGAGTCGTGCTGCGGTCAAAGATTTCAACCCCGATTCGCTTTTCAATCTTACGAATCGTGGCGCTTAAAGAAGACTGGCTGATAAAAAGGTTTTCCGCCGCCCTGGAAAAGCTTTTGGTCTTGTAAACCTCATAAATATATCCATATCCGTTAAATAGTTTGTCGTTCATAATTTCTTTTCATTTCCTTAAAACTTTTATTAAGCCATATAGCTGTGTGTTTCTTTCTGCATTTTAATCCGGCTTTTTTGGCCAAACAGCCAGTTTGGCTATCAGTGAATTCATAATTTTTGCTTCCGGGGTATAGCAGACTATTTTCTGCTTTTCATACCTCCGTTAGGAGGTATTTTCAACAACTTTTTACTTCCAGCACCCTCAAATTTTTGATTCCGGGGTATAGCAGACTGTTTTCTGTTTTTCATACCCCCGATTGGAGGTATTTTCAGCCATTTTTACTCTTCAGCACCCCCAAATTTCTGATTCTGGGGTATAGCAGACTATTTTCTGCTTTTCATACCCCCGATTGGAGGTATTTTCAGCCATTTTTACTTCTGGCACCCTCAAATTTCTGATTCCAGGGTATAGCAGACTGTTTTCTGCTCTTTATACCGCTGAGAGGGGGTATTTCAGCAACTTTTTTACTTCCTATACCCCAAGAACTATTTTCCAGGGTAAAGTTGCAAAGAATTTCGATATTTTATGCACTGTCAAGATTTCAAAATATCCGCCGATTATGGGCCAAACAGCGGATTTTGCAATCAGAGGCCCAGAATATTCACGAACTATGGGCCAAACAGCGGATTTTGCAATCAGAGGCCCAGAATATTCGCCAACCATGGGCCAAACAGTCAATTTTTGCAATCAGAGGCCCAGAATATCCGCGAACCATGGGCCAAACAGTCAATTTTTGCATCAGAGGCCCAGAATATCCGCCAACTATGGGCCAAACAGCCAATTTTCCCGTCCATGGCCCAATTATATCAATTAGAGTGTATCTGAAAATACTTTATGCAAGATGTATGTTCTGTATAATAAACTAACGTAAAAATAAAAATAGAAATAGAAATAGAAATAGAAATAAACTGTTCATTCACCATCATAAAATCCGCACAATGCATATAAAATAATATAACATCAGTTCTACAATTTCTCAATCGAATTATGATAACCGAAGTCATTACACAGGTAAGAAGATTTTAATAAAAAGTTTACATTTTTACCCTTGACTTTTAAAATGAATGGTACTAGAATTACAACACGTAGTAATTAAAACTATATGTTGTAATTTTGATAGTGCAATCAATTCATAAGACAGAAGATGGTGAAGGATTATATTTTTACCGAATCAATATATTTTTAAATCAGGGAGGTTGTTTTATGCAGAGTTCCGTTCTTCAGGCGTCTGCTATGCAGACCGTATATTTATTCCGGGCAAAGGATCCGGGCAGTGCGCTGACTCATTTTATTGGTTTTATGATGGCTTTGTTTGGTACATTTCCAATGCTGATTCGTGCGGCGGTTTCTCATGTGAGCATGACAGGGCTGATTAGTGTGAGTGTGTTCATGCTGTCCATGTTGATGCTGTATGGAGCGAGTACGATTTATCATAGTTTTAATCTGCCGGGAAATGGCAATAAGATTCTGAAGAAAATTGACCATATGATGATTTTTGTATTGATTGCGGGAACTTATACACCGGTTTGTGTATTGAAGCTGCCGAATCGAACTGGTTTTATGATGCTGGTGGCTGTATGGATCGTGGCAGCAGTGGGAATGATATTAAAAGCCTGCTGGGTAACTTGCCCGAAATGGTTTTCTTCTATTATATATATCGCTATGGGATGGATTTGCATCGGCGCACTTCCTCAGATTATGGAAGCGCTGACTACACAGCAGTTCCTCTGGCTTTTGACAGGTGGTATTTTGTACACGGTGGGCGGTGTGATCTATGCGTTGAAGCTTTCTGTATTCAATGAACTTCATAAAAACTTTGGTTCCCATGAGATTTTCCATTTATTTGTAATGGGCGGAAGCTTCTGTCATTATATGTGTGTTTATGGTTTTCTGACAGCTGCTTAAATTAGGTAACAGTTCAGCAAGCTTCAAATATGCTTTACGGAGACTTTAAATGTCCGTCAGTTAAAGACAGTGTACATTTTTTGGGATTTTGGAAAAATATATTGAAAAACGTCTCACGGTGATGTTACAATTAATGTGTAAGGAAACTTCTGCAAAGTTCTTGGGCTGTAACAGGTTACTATTTGCCGAACTGCCTTGAATTTTGATAAAAATAGAAGTGGTGAAAGCGAGGCGTTTATATATGAAAAAAGCTGGAAGAAATCGATTACTGCTTTTTGGCTTATGCGTAAGTTTAGGACTGATAACCGCAGGATGTGGCAAACATGCGGATAACATAGATGCTTCTGATAGTGGTGAATTTCAGGTGAGTGAAGAAACTTTGGATAAGCTTTCAGAAGATGACAGTGCAGAAAGTATAGAAGGTATCACCGGGAAAGCAGCTAACGGAGAAACAGTAGCTGACGGTGAAACAGCGGCTGGCGGTGAGAGCGTGGCTGAGGTACAGTCAGATGAAAGTGAAATCGTAAACATGACGGTTTACAATTATTCTTCCATGGATAATGTACTGGCGGCATTAATCTGTGCCATGAAGGAAGAAGGACTCAGCAGAGTAAGTACAGACTGGCCGGTGCAGAAGCTGGCTCCCCGATATCTGTACTCTTATGTGAATCTTTTTGATCAGGACACATTTGAAACGGTGAAGAAAAAAGGTACTGCACATAACACTTATGTGAAAGTCGATCAGGAGTATCTGGAAGAATTGCTTATGTATGCCTTTGGCGAAAAGCTTTCTCTGGAAGATATGGAAGCGGATGGAGATCTTGTTTTAAAAGATGGAAAGTCCTATTATGTGGCTGTCGGTGATGTGAATCCCATGATGGTGGATTATACCGGTTATGACAATGCGGGATTTACAGAATTTACGGTGTATTCATTCGATTATGAGATGGCTCTGGAAGATGGCGACACAGAAGATGGTTTCGTGCAGGTGAAATTTCAGGAATATCCGGAGATGGAAGCTGGAATTATTTTGAAGGCAGTTGCTGTGGTACAATATTAGTACAGTATTAGATCGTGTCTGAAAAAATTCAGGCGATAGATTAAAAAAATGCGGATGCGCAGGATAACTTTGAGAGAAACTTAATCAGTTATCTGCGTATCCGCATTTTTATGGATAAAAGCCATGAATACAGGTTATAAATAGAGCAGTGGCTACAGCAATAACTACAGTATTTCCTCCAAAAACGGCTTTAAGACCGGATACAGGCGCGGACTATTGATTACGTAGCTGGAATGGTCTTCGCCGGGGAGTAAAATCAGACGGCTGTCGGGGATTGAGGCAGCAATATATTCGGTGTGTTCCTGACGGATCAGGTCATTTTCGCCCGCAATCACCTGAACCGGCACAGAGATGTTTTGCAGCTGTGCTGTGGTGATATCGGGTTCATATACCATCATTCCTACCATGGGGGAGTTGGTTGTTTCGTACTCCTGACAGGTATCGCGGTAGCATTCGTCGGTAAGACCCTTGGGATATGTATTGGCGCCGCTGATCATAAGGCCGCACAGAAGCTGGGGATGGTAAATAGCCAGCAGCAGACCGGTGATTCCGCCGTCGCTGAAACCATATACCAGCGGCTGATCCAGGTTCAGCAGGCGAATAAATTCTGCCGCATCCTTCATCATATCCAGGTAATGATATTCGGGAATGGGGCTGCTTTGTCCATGTCCGCGGCTGTCTATGGCGTAAACCGTATATTCGGAAGCCAGCTGTTTGGCCAGCGTATGGAAAATATGGCAGTCTTCTCCATTGCCGTGAAGGAGAAGAAATGCTTTGGGGCCGTTTCCGTATTTTTCATAGTAGATCTGAACATCGTTGACTCTGATAAACATATGGGATATACTCACTTTCACAAGGTTACGTAACCATTCGGGATTCAGTTCTGCGAAATGGTTACATGTTACGAACGAGTATAGAGCAATTTATGCTAAAAAACAACCCTGTCCGGGGAGAAGGGAGTTGTAAAAAATGAATGTTTGTATTTATGGTGCGTCCAGTGATGCCATTGATATGTGTTATAAGGAAGCGGCATGGGAACTGGGACGGAAGCTGGCAGAAGCATCTTTTGGCATGGTTTTCGGCGGAGGAGCCACCGGGCTTATGGGAGCAGCAGCCAGAGGTCTGCGCAGTGCAGACAGTTCTGTTTGTCAGGATCAGACAGTCCACCGCGTTCCGTTGATTGGTGTGGCACCGCGTTTTTTTGATAAGCCGGGCGTACTGTATCAGGACTGCAGTGAAATGATCTGGACAGATACCATGCGGGAGAGAAAACAGATCATGGAGGATCGGTCTCAGGCATTTATTGTTTTGCCTGGAGGAATCGGAACTTTTGAGGAATTTTTTGAGATTCTTACCCTAAGACAGTTAAAGCGGCATGACAAGCCGATTATCCTGTATAATGTAAACGGGTATTATGAGCAGATCAGAAAATTGCTCTGCCATGCAGTGGAAGAAGGTTTCATGGCCAGACAGCAGCTGGAACTTTGCAGTTTTGCAGAAAATGTAGAAGAAATCCTCGAAAAACTGCATATGCTTCTTGAAAACAGTCAGGAAGTGTGATACTATATAATTGACATATGTCAGAAACAAAAGGAGATTTTTTAGGGAGGGAGTTTTAAGTATGAGACTTGCAGTTACATATGAAGATGGTCAGGTATTTCAGCATTTTGGTCATTGTCAGGAATTTAAAATTTATGATGTAGAAGACGGTAAAGTAGTAAGATGTGCGATTGCAGATGCATCTGCTTTCGGACATGAATCTTCCATCGGTTTCTTAAAAGACCTGGGTGTTGATATTCTGATCTGCGGCGGCATCGGACCTGGCGCACAGAATGTTCTGCTGAGAAACGGTATTCAGTTCTATGGCGGAACCAGCGGAAGAGCAGACGATGTAGTAGCAGCATTTTTACAGGACGCACTGGTATATAACCCCAATGTAACATGTAATCATCATGACCATGATCATGGTGACGGCGGCTGCCACTGCCATTAAGGGTAGAGATTGTCTGAATGATTTTTTCAATAAGCTATAGGCCTACCTTTTTATAAAAGAGGATGTACAAAGATAAACGCAGGTCTTTGTACATCCTTTTTCCAGTTTACGTGAAGGCACAAGGCAAATGGAAAAATATAGGGAATTGTTTTACAGGTATTTGTAATTTTCGGCATCAAGGTAATATTTTCCAATTTTATAAAATCTCAGTAATTTTTTTTTAACAAAGATTTAAAAAAAATAAACGCATATCTATGTTATGATAGAACAGATGTTATAGCGATTCAGTGCAAGCTGGATTGTCTTAAAGTAAATCATGAAAGGTATTAACATTAAAACGTATCGGTAAGAATGGGGGTCCAGTATGGAATTCTATCCTGTCATTTTCCAGATGCGTTGGAGGTATTTTTAGAATGGAGAAAAAAGGACAAAAGAGTAAAAAACTGCCTCTGATCATTGTGGGTGTTATTATTTTAATTCTCGCAGCTGTTTATATAGGAGGAGCAGTTTATTTCCAGAATTATTTCCTTCCCAATACAACCGTTAATCATGTGGATGCGGGCGGCCGTTTCTGGTCTGAGGTGGAGGATGAGCTGGTTTCGGTGATGGATACATATGAATTGAATATTACCGGACGTAATGACATCAAGGATACCATTACATCTCAGGATATTGACATGCAGATGGATTTTGGTACCAGTGTAAAGGATGCACAGGAAGCTCAGAATGAATGGGCGTGGCCGGTTGTTCTGGTAAAAGGCGATGACATTGAGCTGGAGTCGGCGCTGTCTTATGATGATGAAAAACTGGCAGCAAAGCTTGAATCTTTAAATTGTATGGATGAAGAGCAGGCCATTGCTCCGAAAGATGCTTATATTTCCGAGTATGAGAAGGACAAAGGTTTTTCCATTATTCCTGAGGAAGAGAACAATCAGCTGAATGAAGAAACATTTGTCAGCATGGTGACAGAATCGTTAAATTCTCTTGGTACGGAGATTACTCTGGAGATGCTGGAAGAAAAGGACGCTTATCTGCATCCTTCTGTTTATAAGGATGATGAAGGTCTGAATAAACAGCTGAAGCAGATGAACAAGCTGGCATCGGTTACATTGACCTATCAGTTTGGCAGTGATACCGAAACTGTGACACCGGAGAGTATTGCCGGCTGGCTGAAAACAGATAAAGAGAATAATGTTACTGTAGACGAAGAAAAGGCAAGAGAGTATGTGAATTCTCTGGCCAGAAAATACGATACCTTTAATACTGCGGGTACCAGAGAGTTCAAGACCAGTTATGGCACCACCATTAATGTACAGGGCGGCGATTACGGCTGGTGGATGAATCGTCCTGAGACCACAGCAGAGCTGGTAGAGGCAATAGAAGCTGGCGAAGATAAGGAACTGACACCTGTTTATTATCAGACCGCAGCAAATTATGGCGATAAAGATTATGGCAATACCTATGTGGAAATCAATATCACAGCCCAGCGTCTGTTCCTGTATAAGGATGGAAAATGCATTCTGGAAACCGACGTTGTAACCGGTGCACCGTATCATACAGAAACACCTTCTGGTGTATATGGTATTACTTATAAGGAACGTGCGCATACCATGACCGGCGAAGATTATCGTGTAGAAACTTCCTACTGGATGCCATTTGCAGGCAACGTAGGTATGCATGATGCCACCTGGAGAAATAAATTCGGCGGTACTCTGTACAAAACAGGCGGTTCTCATGGCTGTGTAAATATTCCTTATTATGCCACAAGAACCATTTATCAGAATGTAGATAAAGGAACACCGGTCATTTGCTATCGGTTATCCGGAACAGAACGTTCCACCACATCCGGTCATTCTGATCAGGAAATCAGTACCATCGGTATAGAAGCCATTGAGCGTATCGGTACAGTTTCCAGGGACAATTATACAGCAGTAAAGAAACGTATTGAATGGGCTCGTCAGGTTTATACCGATCTGTCAGCTAGCCAGAGAGCATATGTAACAAACTATCAGACTCTGGTAGATGCAGAAAAAGCGTTAAAGAGCCTGCAATAAACGGACACGGCTGCTGTCCGGAGCTTTCATAGTAAGTATTGATAATCATTTATAAAACGTGGAGCGGTTGTCTGGATAAATTCCAGCAGCGGCTCCAATTTTAATGCATGGGTTTCATGGGAAATGGCCTGACGGCTCTGTTCAGAATAATAAAGGATATCATCGCGAATCTGATGGATGCGGCTGTAATCAATTTCTTCAAAACCAGGGTTTTCCACAGGGGAAAAATCGTAGGTCAGTTGATATTTCTTTTCCAGAGCGGCATTAATGATGGTATAGTCGTCATACAGATAATGCTCTGCAAAAAAGGCCCTGCCATCCACAATTTTATTAAAATCCAGCAGAATAGCCAGTTCAATTTGATCTTTACGGACCTGAAGTTCGTGATTTTTATCTGTAAGCAGGATATGTCGGCAGAAATATTCGTGATAAAACAGATAATCCACATAAAGATGGAACAGGTAACCAATTCCTGCAGGTGTGTGGATCAGGTGTGGATAACGGCTGCAAAAACGCCAGGGCTGTGGATAACGGATCTGAATAGAGTTGTCATCAGTCTGGCGGTAGTGGGTTTTTGTTTTATCCTCCACTGCATCGGGAATCAGACAGGAAACAAGAAAAGCATTGATGTCTTTTTCTGTGCATAAAATGTGACGTTTTTCCAGAATCGGCTGCAATTCTTTAGCGGCAGCCAGATGTATAATATAACCGGGCATGGCGGAAACCTCCTTGGTAAACCTGTGTTTTATATAGTGTAGGATTTTGCATTTGTTTCGTCAAGCGGGATTTATCAAACGATTGTGCTGGAGCGTGCTTGAAAAATCATTCACGCAGTCTGCACACCCCAATTTTGGCTGAATTTTTCTCGGATTTAGTCAGCGTAGCCTGCTACGTCTCCTTCATTTGAGAGAAATTTATCTCAAAATGGGATGCACATCCTGTATAAAGCCTTTTTCAAACACGATCCAGAAGCATACCGAAATGAAAAAAAATTGGTGACTTAGAATAAAAAAAATGAAATTTTAGTGGAATGAAATGGCGTATCATAGTATAATAAAGAGAACGGAAATGTTTTATCAGAAGATACTACAGCAGACAAAACAGAAAACGTGTCGTCAAAATATGAGGGCAAGAGTATGCAGGGGGTAAATAATGAATCCATATTTGAATCGTTACGTTTCGCTGGTAGACTTTCTGGCTGATGCGTTTGGCAAAAACACAGAGGTCATTCTTCATGATGTAGCGGATTGTTCCAGTTCCGTCGTAGCAATCCGAAACGGTCATATCAGCGGAAGAAAAAAAGGGGCACCACTTACAGATTTGGGACTCAAAATTCTGAAAGAGGCAAGTGAAACCAACACAGACTACATGGCAGGATATACAGGGTATGCCCGTGATGGCGGTATGACCAAATCCTCCACCTGGATTATCCGTGATGATTCGGGCAAAATTGTAGGGTTACTTTGCGTTAACACCGATTACAGTGAACTGAAAACCATGCAGGAAGCGCTGAAAGTCTTTGCGGACAAGATGGAATTACCAATTATGCCGCAGGCGGACAGCAAAGTGGAATATTTCAATATGAATGTCAGTGAGCTGGTAGACAATAATCTGAAAAAGGTATGGTCCGGTTATGGAACCGAGCATCCGAAGCTTTCCCAGAAGGAAAAGGTTGAAATCGTTTCAAGACTGAACGAAATGGGTACTTTCTATATGAAAGGTTCCGTTGCCTGCGTCGCAGAGCGAATCGGAAGCTCCATTCCTACCGTATATCGTTATCTGAATACCATGAAGAAAAAATAAAAACAGTTCAGCAGGTTGCTAAAAAGGAACAGATCACCGGATTACAGCCTGCTGAACTGTTTTTTTGTTTATTTTACCTTGCTGGATTGCTGATGCATTCAATGCTTTATTTTAATGAGAGTGTTATTTTTATTTTATTGAATGTTTTGCCTTTGCAGAATTGTTGCTTTACTATTACATGGATATTACGTTTTCTATACTATGTTTGACAAACATACACGGTGTTGCTAAAATTGGTGTAGCTGTGAAGAAATGTAACAGTTACACCAATTTTAGCAGCGATAAACAAACCTGCGATCATGGAATTGCTCTAAGTGGTTACACAAACATAGATGAAATGGAGATTATCATAAATATGAAACGCAAATACAAACGTTTGATTATACGAATTTTGTTGCTGCTTCTGATTTTTGTGGCAACAGTTGCTGTTGTTTTTATGCTGTCTCACAGAGAAACTCCAGCGGAGACTGTAGTCATGGAAAGGGAAGATGCCACACTTCCGGTTGTGGAGGCTCAGGTGGATGGTACTTACATGAATCTGATGCACGGTTATACCGAGCAGATGGTAAACCGTTACATGCGTGATACTGTAACGCCCTTGCCCTCTGACAGAAAACTGCTGGTAAAAATTACGGTGGATGGAGATGCGGTAAAAGGAATCCGTTATGAAATCCGCAGTCTGGATACTACTCAGCTGGTGGAAAATACTACCATAGATTCCTGGGAAGAAAAAGAAACAGCGGATGGAAATAGTGAAATATATGTGTCGCTTCCCATACAGAATCTTCTGGTGCAGGATAAGGAATATCAGCTTCAGATTATTCTGAAGACCCAGAAGCATGATCAGGTGGTCTATTATACCAGAATTTTGTCTTCAGCTTCTTTGCAGACCGGTGAGATGAGGGAGTTTATTCAGGAATTTCATGATAAGACTTTGAATGTTTCCAAAGCCTCTGGTATGGCGGCTTATTTGAAGACCACCACCGATACCAGCGGGTCTCTGGGAAAAGTAACGCTTAACAGCAGTTATGCGCAGCTTCTCTGGAACTATCTGAATCCCAAAGAATTAGGAAAAAGTCGTATTTATTTAACGGATATTAATAAAAGCATAGGGACTTTCCGTATGGAATCCCGGGTTTCTTTTGAAGATGAAGATGGAACTGGTCATATCTGTAATGTGGAAGAAATTTTTACAGTACAGGTTTCCAATGGATACTGGTATGTTTTAAATTATGAAAGAACTGCCAATGAAGAATTGTCCATTAATTCGGTGCAGGCGGATGAAAACCGCATCTGTCTTGGTGTTGTGGAGGATGATTCGATCCATGTCATGAACAGCAGCGAAGGCAAATGTCAGGCATTTGTGCAGGCTGGAGAATTGTGGCTGAATCAGAGTACCGAATCCGAGGAAGGGAATCTGATCCGCGTATTCAGCTTTGCGCAGGATGAACCGGATGTGCGGGCCGATTACAATGAACATGATATTAAACTGGTTTCTGTGGATGATGAAGGCAATACCACCTTTATTTTGTATGGATATATTAACAGCGGTAATCATGAGGGGGAAGTCGGACTAATTTTCTATGGTTACGATGCCTCTGAAAACTGTCTGGAGGAGATTTTCTACCTGCCATTTGACCGTTCTTATGCGATTTTAAAAGAAGAAATCGGACAGCTGGCTTATGTCAACAGCTCCGAATTATTTTATTTGATGCTGAATGGTAAGATTTATGCCATTGATTTTGCCGGAAGAGAATATATGACCGTTGTGGAAAATGTTTCCGATGATGCGCTGGTTATTAATGGTGACAGCAGTGTCATTGCCTGGGAAGAAAAGCGAAAAGACGAAGGTGCACTGCAGATTCAGATTTTTTATCTGGAGGATGGGCATCAAAATACTGTACAGGCTGAGGATGGAGAGTATCTGCGGGCGGCCGGCTTTATTGACGGGGATCTGGTAGTGGGAAAAATCAAAAAATTAGATTCCAGTACCTATAAAAAATACAGTGATTATCCCATGTATGCGCTGGAGGTTATTGATTCTGATGGAAACGTGGCGGCCACTTATCAGAAAGATGGTATTTTAATTACAGATACCACCCTGGAAAATGGCGGTGTGATCTTAAAACGGGCTAAAGTGAGCGGAAGTTATTTAATTGAAACTTCGGATGATGCTTTGATTGAAAACGTGAACCAGATAACCGCAGAGGAAGAACTTCTGGTAACAGGAAAAAGTGATACAGGATATCGTCAGTGGTATTTAAGTATTGCATCAGAAACTGCGCAGGAAGATATTACCAGAGTAAATCAGGTATCTGTCAGCGACAGTTCTTATCTGAAGATCAGTTTGAGCGGTGTGGCAGAAGACGGCATGTATTTTGCCTACTCCAAAGGAAAGCTTCAGAGTATCTGCAGCACCATTGCCGAGGCTGTAAATCTGGTCTATGCCGATGTTGGTTATGTAACAGACAGCAGCGGGCATTATGTGATGCGGAGAGGATATCGAAACTACAGTATGCTGGGTGTTTCTTCTTCTCAGACAGCTTCCACTAAAAAGGAACGGAAATATGTGTGTATGCAGGCGTTTGCATCCTACGAGGATGGTACGTATGCAGAAACATTTTCCGACATGGAAGAAGAAGGACTTACAGATGCACAGATGCTTCAGCGAGGCATGAATGCCATCGTTTATGATCTGACGGGCTGTTCCCTGAGTCAGATTGCCTACTACTATATTGGAAATGGACATCCCATTTATGCCATGACCTCAGAAGGAGCAGTGCTGATTACAGGAATCGGAAGTGAAAATGTTTATATCTGGAATCCCATGACCGGAACAACTTCAGGTATGTCCATTGAAACGGCCGAAACAGTCTTTGCAGCTGCAGGTAATGTGTTTATCAGCTGTATGGAACCGTAACGTATAAATTCAGCAAGCATTCATAATTTTCTTCGAAAATTATTCATTTGGCTAAACGTCAAATATGATTTTCTGCCCAAAATACCGTTTACAAGCAAACTTGACACGGCATTTTGAACAAAAATCATGCTTGGCTGAATAGTTACCTAAATTTACGTTTAAGGCATCTGTTATGTAGTTGCTTGCAATATTTTTATCTTATGATATAATATTGTCGAGATATTGTGTATGGAACAAAAACCTACCATATTAGAAAAATCCTGAAAGGCGTCAGACAAGGCTATTTTGCAATAACCTTATGAAATGATTCAAAAGTCAAAGGGCCTGAAGGGTGGATGTACTTTCCGAATATTTAAAACAGGGGATATTCAGGAGTACGTTTCCGGTAATGATTTGGTATAAACTGAAGAACTTACCATTGTAAGAAGTAACAAGAGAGAACAAGAAGAAAACTTTTCCGGTGTGAGAGAGAATCGGATAGAGTATATAGAGGTGTTATATGTTGCAGTTTTTTATGAAAGGCGGTACACCGCTTAAGGGAGAAGTAACCATAGGTGGTGCAAAGAACGCAGCATTAGGAATTCTGGCGGCAGCCATTATGACTGATGAGCCCGTTTTACTGGAAAATCTTCCCGATGTAAGTGATATTAATGTTATGCTGAGAGCAATCAGCGATATTGGAGCAAAAGTAGAACGGCTGGATCGTCATACGGTTCGAATTACAGGCAGCAGTATTCATACACAGAAAGTGTTATTTGATTATGTAAGAAATATCAGAGCATCTTATTATCTGATCGGTGCTCTGCTTGGTAAATATAAAACAGCAGAAGTGGCTCTTCCTGGCGGATGTGCCATTGGTGCACGCCCCATCGACCAGCATTTAAAGGGCTTCCGTGCTTTGGGAGCAACAACAACTATTACAGATGAAGGTGCGCTTCATGCAGAAGCACCGGCTCTGGTGGGACGTCATATTTTCATGGACGTGGTTTCTGTAGGAGCTACGATTAATGTGATGCTGGCATCTGTACTGGCTGAAGGCAGAACAGTTATTGAAAGTGCTGCAAAGGAACCTCATGTGGTAGACGTGGCAAACCTTTTGAACCGTATGGGCGCCCGTATTAAAGGGGCTGGTACTGATGTGATCCGTATTCATGGTGTGGAAAAGCTTCATGGAACTTATTATCCCATTGTACCGGATCAGATTGAAGCAGGTACATTTATGATGGCGGCAGCAGCCACTAACGGTGATGTGCTGATCCGCAATGTCATTCCCAAACATCTGGATGTAATCAGCGCAAAACTTCTGGAGATGGGATGTACTGTGGAAAATTACGATGATTCTGTCCGTGTATGCGGCAATCCCAATAAGAATTATACCAATGTAAAGACAAGTCCCTATCCGGGATTTCCCACCGATATGCAGCCTCAGATTGCAACCGTTCTGGCCCTGGCCAACGGTACCAGCATGATCACAGAAGGTATCTTTGAAAAACGTTTTGCATACGTGGAAGAATTGAATCATATGGGAGCGGACATTACAGTCTGTGAAAAAGGCGATGTAGCTACCATCAATGGAGTAAAAGGCTTCCACGGTGCCGCTGTATCTGCACCGGATCTGCGTGCAGGTGCTGCACTGGTCATTGCAGGTCTCTGTGCAGAGGGATATACCTCTGTTTCGGATATCAAATATGTACTGCGCGGTTACGAAGATTTTGACGTAAAGATGCGCGGTCTGGGTGCACAGATTGTTACCGTTTCCGATGAAAAAGAAGCAGAAGAATTTATCCTGTCCACCGGCGGAGACTGTGACGACTTACGGGAACTGCACGCAATTTAGAATTCCAGTGTATCAATAAGTAACTTTTATAATCGGTTTGCAGCACACCTTGACGGATTTTTACAGGAAATCCATGTAATTTTGTCAAAATGGGTTGCAATCAGAAAGGTTTTGGAGTATACTGGCTTCGTTTTGTAGACAATTTAATAGAAATTTTCTCTTATTCAGAGTGATGGAGATGTAAGGATCTGTGAAGTCACGGCAACCCCGTATACGGAAGGTGCCAGCCTGAGCGAGTAAAATCGAACAATAAGAGGGATTTGATTTTTTACCATCGAGTCCCCCTCGGTGGTTTTTTTAACCTATTTAGCCAAGCAGAAATTTAGATTGAAAATCTGTGTCAAGCTTGCTTGTAAACAGATTTTTATATCTAAATTTATATTTGGCGTTTAGCCAAATGAATAATTTCCGTAGGAAATTATGAATGCGGGCTAAATAGGTTTTGGTTCAAGACAGTTCAGCTAAAGCTGAACTGTTACATTTGTGTTTTGTGTGAAAGAAGGTAATTTGATTATGGAAAGACGTTTATTTACTTCCGAGTCCGTTACAGAAGGACATCCCGATAAAATGTGTGACCAGATTTCTGATGCAATTCTGGACGCACTTCTGGAACAGGACCCTATGAGCCGTGTGGCATGTGAAACTTGTACAACAACCGGTCTGGTTATGGTTATGGGCGAGGTTACAACCAGCGCATATGTAGATATCCCCAAGATCGTACGTGATACCGTAACAGAAATCGGTTACACCCGTGCAAAATACGGTTTCGACGCAAGTACCTGTGGCGTTATTACTACTCTGGACGAACAGTCACCTGATATTGCTATGGGCGTAAACAAAGCGCTGGAAGCAAAAGAAAATCAGATGAGTGAAGAAGAAATCGAAGCAATCGGTGCTGGTGACCAGGGTATGATGTTTGGTTTCGCTACCAATGAAACCGAAGAATATCTGCCTTATCCTATCGCGCTGGCTCATAAACTGGCTCGTCGTCTGACAGAAGTACGTAAAAATGGTACTCTGACTTATTTAAGACCCGATGGAAAAACTCAGGTTACTGTAGAATATGATGAAAATGACAAGCCTGTACGTCTGGATGCAGTTGTTCTGTCCACACAGCATGATGAACAGGTAACTCAGGAACAGATTCATAAAGATATTAAAAAATATGTATTTGACGAAATCCTGCCTGCTGACATGGTAGATGAAAATACAAAATTCTTCATTAACCCCACAGGCCGTTTCGTAATCGGCGGACCTCAGGGTGACAGCGGTCTGACAGGACGTAAGATCATCGTAGACACTTACGGCGGATATGCACGTCACGGCGGCGGTGCTTTCTCCGGTAAAGACTGTACAAAAGTAGACCGCTCTGCAGCTTATGCAGCACGTTATGTCGCAAAAAATATCGTAGCTGCTGGTCTGGCAGATAAATGTGAAATTCAGTTATCTTATGCAATTGGTGTAGCAAGACCCACTTCCATCATGGTAGATACCTTTGGAACAGGTAAACTCTCCAATGAAAAACTGGTAGATATCATTCGTGAAAACTTTGATCTGCGTCCCGCAGGTATTATTAAGATGCTGGATCTGAGAAGACCCATTTACAAACAGACAGCCGCTTATGGCCATTTCGGACGTAATGATCTGGACCTGAGCTGGGAAAAAACTGACAAAGCTGAAACTCTGCGTAAGTATCTGTAGAGAGCAGGGATTCTGCTTTTATAAATAAGTAGGTAGTGGATGGCTTCATTACAGGTATATTCTACACGGAGGCGCGCTCTCTTTAGTGGGGTATGTTTGTGATGGAGCCGTTTGCGTTTTTGATTTTGGATTAAAATTATTGTTTGAAATTGTTGTTTGAAATTATTGTTTGAAATTGTTGTTTAAAACTATTGTTTAGAAGCAGGCTTGATACAGTAATTTTATTAAAAGTATTTTAAAGGATATATGGTCATGCTCTGTTGAATAGTTAGAAAAATATAGATATGTTCTCTGGTAAATCGATACGGAGTGTGGTATGATTGTGCTGGTGGATGGTGGGCGTATTTCAGGTTGTTGCAGGTGAAGCATAGGGGTTTCACTGTGACGGCTTTTTTTATTGGAAACATAAATTGAAGTCTTTAGGGTATAGAAAGTCAAAAAGCACCTGAAAAACCCCGGAGCGGGGGTATAGGAAGCTAAAATTTGTCTGTGATACCCCGGAAAAGGAATTTTTGGGGTATGGAAAGTCAAAAGTGGTCGAAAAACCCCGGGGCGGGGGTATAGGAAGCTAAAATTTGTCTGTGATACCCCCGGAAAAGAGTCTTTGGGGTATAGGAAGTCAAAAAGTACCTGAAAAACCCCGGAGCGGGGGTATAGGAAGTCAAAAATCATCTGAGATACCTCAAAATGGGTGATAGTTGTTACAATAAGTAGTGAAATAGATAATACGTTAGATGGTGGAATAAATAATAAGCTAGATAGTGAAATAAATAATAAGAAAGTTAGTGAAATCGATAGAAAAGGATGGCTGCTATATATGAATACTGTAGATGCAGAGGTTTTGTTTCGCTGGGAAGGTGTTTCGGGCGGTGTGAGGATTACCGGGTGTACGGGTGATTTTTCGGTGCTTGAGGTTCCTGGCGTGATAGATGGACTGCCGGTTGTTGAGATTGGAAATTATGCGTTTCGAGGGAAGGAGATGCTTCGGGAAGTGTTTTTGCCGGAGTCTCTGGAGCGTTTGGGCGATCATGTATTTTTTAATTGTCTGCATCTGGAGAAATTGACCGTGTATGATACTTTAAATTATGTGGGAGATGGGGCTTTTAAGAATTGTGATCATCTGACTCACATGGTGATGCATGTACGCAGAGATCGCGCTTCTGCTTTGCGGCGGCTTCTTTCAGATGTGATGCAGGATGTACGGGTGGATATTTTTTATGAGAAAGATCAGCCTACGGGACCTGTTCATCATGCTCGTTTGATGTTTCCGGCGTTTTTCTTTGATTATGTGGAGAATTATCCGGCGCGTATTTTTGAGGAAGTGATCTATGGAGCGGGACAGGCGTATCGTCAGTGTTTTCGTGGCGGTGATGTGGATTATGATGCATATGACCGGCTGTTTGAGCGTTCCGGCAGAGAGGATCATGTGAATGCGGTGCTGGAGCATGCGGTGGGACGGTTAATTTGTCCTTACAGGCTGAAAGAGGAAAGAAAAACCGTCTATGAGAACTGGCTGGCTGGTCATGGGCCGGAGCTTTTGAAAAAATGTATGGCTGCGGAGCTGCCGGAGGATCTGGAGCAGGTGCTTTCGCTGGACCTTTACGATGAGGAACAGACAAAACAGATGATTGATAAGGCACTTCAGGAGAGAAAAGTGGAGTTTGTGAATCTGTTGATGGCATATCAGGGACGCCGGTTTGCCGGTAAGGGAAAGCGCAGAAAATATGCTTTGTAATATATCAGATACTTATAAAAAATTGTAAGGAATATATAGACCATATTTATATTATATATAGTAGAAAGAGGGGATGATCATGGCGATAAATCCGGGGGCGCTGGGAAGGAAGATACTTCTGGCTTCCCGCAATGAATTATATTTGTCCATGCGGTACATGGATCTGGCTTTTTCGGCTTTTCAGTATGAGCGTAATGACGGTAATGGATATGTGGGAACGGATGGGGAAACCATATTTTATCATCCTTTTTTTCTGGCGGATCTGTATGAGAAGGACCGTTTTCTGGTGAATCGTTTGTATCTGCATATGGTGCTGCATTGTTTGTTCCGCCATTTGTGGAGGCGGGGAAATCGGGATAAGCGGTACTGGAATCTGGCCTGTGATATTGTGATTGAGTCGATTATTGACAATCTGAATATTCGGGCAGTGCGTATGAAGACACCGGGCAGGCGGCTTTATATTTATGAGGAACTGCGCAAAACACAGCGGGTGCTGACGGCAGAGCGTACCTATCAGTATCTGCTTCGTTTTGAGCCGGAGGACCGGATGCTTTCCATGCTGGAGAGTGCTTTTTTGGTGGATGATCATAATTTCTGGTATAAGGAAAATGATAAGAAGAAACGTCAGCAGCAGCAAAATAAATGGGATGATATCAGCAACCGGACGCAGACGGAGATGGAGACTTTCGGGCGGGAGGCTGGAAAAGATGCTGGAAATCTGTTTGAAACAGTGAAGACCGAGAATCGTGAGCGGTATCAGTATCGGGAGTTTTTGAAGCGTTTTGCGGTATTTCGGGAGGAAGTGCAGATTGATGCCGATTCCTTTGATTATGTGTTTTACACCTATGGTCTGGAGCTTTATGGAAATATGCCGCTGATTGAGCCTCAGGAGTTTAAAGAGGTGAAAAAGATTGAGCAGTTTGTAATCGCCATTGACACTTCCATGTCCTGTAAGGGTGAGCTGGTGCGGAATTTCCTGACAGAAACCTGTGCTATTTTGCGAAATAGTGAGAATTTTTTCCGGCAGATGGAGATTCACCTGATTCAATGCGATGCCAAGATTCAGAAAGATGATGTGGTGCATAATGAGCGGGAGTTGGAGCAGTATATTGCCGGATTGACCATACAGGGCGGCGGCGGAACGGATTTTCGGCCTGTCTTTGAGTATGTGGGACAGCTTCGGGAAAATGGCGAACTGACCAATATGAAGGGGCTTATTTATTTTACAGATGGGCAGGGGATTTATCCCAAAAGAAGCCCGGGATATGATACCGCGTTTGTATTTATGCGTGAGGCCGATGCAGACGAGGTGAAGGTTCCCATGTGGGCATTAAAGCTTGTGGTGGAGCCGGAGGATTTTACGGAGGTGAAAAAAGATGCATATTAAACGTGCGAAAGAGGAAATTCGCAATACGATTCGGGCGTATTTAATGAAGGATGAGTTTGGACAGTATGTGATTCCGGCGGTGAGACAGCGGCCAGTGCTTTTGATCGGACCGCCTGGTATCGGTAAGACCGCCATTATGGAGCAGGTGGCGAGGGAATGCGGCATCGGGCTGGTTTCTTATACCATTACCCATCATACCAGGCAAAGCGCCGTGGGACTGCCGTTTATTGAGCATAAAACCTGGCAGGAACGGGAATATGCGGTGACGGAGTATACCATGAGTGAAATCATTGCATCGGTTTATAACCGAATGGAGCAGACCGGACTTTCCGAGGGTATTTTGTTTATTGATGAAATTAACTGTGTGTCGGAAACACTGGCACCTACCATGCTGCAGTTTTTGCAGTGTAAAACCTTCGGCAATCAGAAGATTCCCCAGGGATGGCTGATCGTAGCTGCAGGTAATCCGCCGGAATATAACAAATCTGTGCGGGATTTCGATGTGGTGACTTTGGACCGTGTAAAGAAAATCGATGTGGCAGAGGATTACACCGTTTGGAAAGAGTATGCTTATGAGCAGGGAATTCACAACAGCATTCTTACCTATCTGGAAATCCGCCGGGAGAATTTTTATGAGATTGAGACCACGCTGGACGGAAAACGCTTTGTAACCGCCAGAGGCTGGGAAGATTTGTCACAGATTTTATATACCTATGAAAAACTGGGGATTTCCGTGGATACGGAGCTGATCATCCAGTATCTGCAGCATCCGCGCATTGCAAAAGATTTTGCCAGCTATTATGATCTGTACAATAAATATAAGTACGATTACAAGATTGATGAGATCCTGGAAGGGAAAATTTCTCAGAATGCTCTGGAGAAGCTTTGGCTGGCTCCTTTTGACGAGCGGCTCAGCGTGCTTGGCCTGGTATTGGGACGTTTAAATGAACTGTTTACCCATGTGATGGAGCAGGATTCTTATATTTCTGAACTGTATGAGGTCATGATTGATTATCGAGAAGCGTTGGACCAGATGCAGGAAAAATTGACGGCTTCTGACCCTACGGCTGTACTGGGACGTGGAGAGGCCATTGAATTGATTACGAAAATGGCAGACAGACGCAGTAAAGAACTGGAAGATAAGAAAGATGCAGGTCTCATTAACCGTATGGAAGAGCGCTGCAGCAGACAGGTTCTGGCAGAGCTGGAGCGAAAGGAACATCTGCTTCTGACAGCGGATTGTGATACAGCTTCGGAATCCTTTGCCATGATTAAGGCCGGATTTAACCGGGAAACAGCAGCTCTGGAAGAAGAAACCGAACAGGTTTCACAGGCATTGGAGTGTGCATTTGACTTTGTGGAAAAAGCATTTGGAGAAGATCAGGAACTGGTGGTATTTATCACAGAATTGTCTCTCAGTTATTATGCCATCCGCTTTATCAGCGACAATGGCTGCCCCAGATATTATCGTTATAATAAGACGTTATTATCCGGTGAACAGCAGCGGGAAATCCTGCAGCAGATCAATGAACTGAAAGGACAGTAGGATTTTAAAATAGTAGTTGCGAAAATGCCCTTGTGGGGAAATCACAGGCCGTGGTCTTCACACAAGGGCATTTTCCGATTGCGAACGGTGGTATCCATATCTGAAAAAATGGTAAAAAACAAGATCCAGAGGAGACTGAGACCTGCTTTATAATAAGAAAGGAGAAAATTCAAATATGGATACCTGCGAAAAGAATCCTGTGGGTTTATGGAAACTTTCCGGTGAAATTACTATAAAACATTTGCGGCGGAAGTTGAAGACCATTTTGCAGAAATATATTTTAAACATTTGAGGAAAGAAAGCAACATTGGTAGAAAAACATCGAACATTAGAGGAATCGATTGACGTATATGTTCGGCTTTTGGTATGATAGAGAAAATGAAAAGCGGCACGATGGATAGGGGAATGAAATTGTATAGAGTGTTATGAGATAAAAATAATACGATTTAAAAATTCCTGGACGGAAAAGAGGTATAAAAATTTTGAACGAAAGACAGAATAAGCGGATTAATGCATTTGAAAAGGAGTATATTGACCGAATTAAGCAGCGCTTAAATGACAAGTTGCAAGAGTCTGGTATGAAAAAGGCAGAGCTTTATGCCAAGACACAGGAACTGGGATTTTCCTTTTCGGATAAGGCACTTTATAATGCATTTAATTATAGTGAAACATCGCTGAATTCTCTGGTACTGATCGCTGTATGTAAGGTGTTGCATATTAATCCTTCCTGGCTGTTTGCAGAGCCGGATCATCTGACGTCTTTTCCTGGATATTCTCAGCAGAATCTATCCGGTGCGGATTTGTATACTCCTTTAACAGACCCTCATTATATGCATACTTATTCGGTATATGCGTTTAAGCCTACCTATGGAAGATTGTATCATCATTGTCAGCTGACTATGGAAAAAACCAGTGAAGACAGGTCAGTTGCGGTTCTGGAAGTCACGGATGTGTACAGCAAATATGGTAAAAAAGAAGAGTGTACCAATGTTTTTACCGGAAATCCTGTTTTATGCAAGGCGGATGGGGTGGTATATATTGTTTTTACGAATGATCTGGGTTATATGCAGATTCTTTGTTTTGATTATGTGCAGTATAAACGGGCAGATATGTATTTTCGGGCAGGATTTCTTGTGCTGGTCAATCCGACCACAAAAACACCACAGTTTCAGAAAATTATTCTTTCTTCCCGGGAATTTGAACCGGAAGAACTTCCTTATGTAGAAGGCTTTTTGCGGATTGCTGCGGATAAAATCGTTCTGACTGCGGAAGGTATGGAAGAATTGTTTGAAGAATATGCAGATCAGGAATTGATGAAACAATTTAAAAAAGATTTTTTACCTTTGTTTCAGTTGTTGAAGCAGGAATGTTATGTTCTGAATGAAAAGGAAATTATTTCCTATTCCGGCAGCAGGTTGAGCGAGCAGGATCGAATGCGGGCAATCATGCTTTTGAAGAATAAGTCTCTGCAGCCCATGGATGTGAATATTAAGGTTCAGGAAATATTGCCAAGGCTGATGAAAGATGGACTGGTGGCCAGGGACAGGTAAATGTGTCTGAAGAGATCTTTGTATAAGGCTGTTGATGTGTATTCAGAGACCGGCATTTGAAATAAAATTGTTCACTCGAACAAATTATGAAATATGTATGGTTTTTATAAAAATAAAATGAAAATATACACATGTTGTTGATTACTTGAAGGATGTGTGGTATAATATTGTAACAGTTCAGTATAGGTTGAACTGGATTTGAATGATTTATTACTTTAAGATAGAAGGGTTCCGATAAGAATGGATACAAAGATTATAAAGCTGCAGCAGCTGGGTCAGACAGAAACAGATGCTGCATATGCAGAGGCGGCAGAAGTGATTCAAAAGGGCGGTCTTGTGGCATTTCCTACGGAGACGGTTTATGGTCTTGGGGCCAATGCGCTGGATGCGGAGGCAGCGGCCAGAATTTATGCGGCAAAGGGAAGACCCTCTGATAACCCTCTGATTGCTCATATTTCCCGGGAAGAGCAGCTTTTTGAACTGGCAGAGTATGTTCCGGAGTCAGCAAAGCTTCTTATGAAAGCTTACTGGCCGGGGCCTTTGACCATGATTTTCAAGAAGAAAGCGATTGTTCCCGATGGAACGACTGGCGGTTTGGACACGGTAGCAGTGCGTATGCCGGATCATCCGGTGGCAAGACGTCTGATTGAGGAAGCCGGGGTACCGGTGGCAGCTCCCAGTGCCAATACTTCAGGAAGACCAAGCCCTACATCGGCTGAGCATACAGCCCAGGATATGGATGGTAAGATTGATATGATTCTGGATGGAGGTTCCTGCAGAATCGGCATTGAGTCGACCATTCTGGACATGACAGAGGAAATTCCTGTTATTTTGCGGCCGGGATATATTACCCGTGAGATGCTTGCAGAACTGCTGGGAGAGGTTCGGGTTGATAAAGCACTGGATCCTGAAAAGTGGAAGGATTTTCGTCCCAAAGCGCCTGGTCAGAAATACAGACATTATGCACCGAAAGCGGAATTAACTCTGGTGGAGGGTGCTTCCGATGCGGTGGTAAAAAAGATTTGTGAACTGACAGAACAGGCTGTGAAGGAAGGCAAAAAAGTAGGGATTATCTGCACCGATGAGACCAGAAACTGCTATAGTCAGGGATTGATCAAAAGCATTGGAAGCCGGGAAATTCTGGAAAGTGTGGCGCATAACCTGTATGAAATTCTGCGTGGATTTGACGAAACAGGAGTTGATGTAATCTATTCAGAAGCATTTTCATCCAATGCATTGGGGTATGCAGTGATGAATCGACTGGTAAAAGCTGCCGGACATAAGGAAATCCGTGTATAACTGTGAAGATATAAAGCAGTGAATTCGGATTTAAGAGGGGTGGCATATATGGAAAAACGGTATCGAAAAGTCATACTGGCTGGTGAAGATAATATTTGTGAAAGTATTATGGCGGAAGCTATTTTGAAGTCTGTGGCAGCAGGCAGACCGCTGGAGATTATTTCCAGAGGGCTTGTGGTGCTGTTTCCGGAGCCGATTAATCCAAAAGCGGCTCAGATACTGGAACAGAATCATCTGGCACCTTCAAAAAGCTACAGCGAGGAGCTGACGCCGGATGATATTACAGAAGATACATTAATTCTTACATTGAAGGAATCTCAGGCGCATAAGATTCTTGCCGGGATGGAACTGGGCTGTGATGTGGCTACATTAAGAGGTTTTGTAGGATATAAGGGAGATCCTGTCACACCGTCAGGTGATCTTACCTGTTATCAGGATGCATTTGAACATCTGGATCTTCTGGTAAAAGCAGCCGCGCAGATTATATTTGAACCGATTGACCAGGAACTGGCCAATGAACCGAAGCCTTTAAGTATGGAAGAAGTGGAAAAAGTGGTTCAGCAGGTATTTGAAGAAAGCGTTCAGGAAAGCATGGCGGAAGATGTGGAGACGGTAAAAGCTGTGACAAAACAGCTGAAGCAGCAGCATGAACAGGAGCTGAAAGAAGAATATCTGCGGGTGGTGGAAAAAACCGCGGCCCGTGAAGCCGCCCGCGAAGCGGCAAAAGAGGCCGAAGTATCAGAGTACAAGCGGCTTTATGAAGAAATCAAAGCGCGAAAAAGCGGCAATGATCATAAAAACGATGAAGAGGAAAAGGAGTAATGAAAATGATAGCATTTGGATGTGACCATGGCGGATTTGAACTGAAAGAAGAGATTTTAGCTTATCTGGATAAGGAAGGAATCGCATACAAGGATTTTGGATGTTATGACAGAACTTCCTGCGATTATCCGGATATTGCAAAACCGGTGGCTCAGGCAGTTGCTTCCGGCGAATGTGAAAAAGGAATTCTGGTTTGCGGTACCGGTATTGGTATTTCTATTGCAGCGAATAAAGTAAAAGGTATTCGCGCAGCTCTGTGCGGTGATTGCTTCAGTGCACAGGCAACCAGAGAACACAATGACGCCAATATTCTGGCAATGGGTGCCCGTGTAACAGGCCCCGGACTGGCAGTAAAAATTGTAGATACTTTCCTGCACACTGATTTTTCCGGTGATGAAAGACACATCAGAAGAATCAAAAAGATTGAAGACTAGGATGACAGGTGAGCAGGATGGAGATGCGGCCTGTTTCTGAGACGAAGAAGTCTTCTAAACGTACAGATTATATTTCATGGGATGAGTATTTTATGGGTGTTGCAACCCTGGCGGCCATGCGTTCCAAAGACCCTAATACACAGGTGGGTGCCTGCATTGTCAGCCAGAGCAATAAGATCCTTTCCATGGGATATAATGGTTTTCCTATGGGGTGTTCAGATGATGAATTTCCCTGGAATCGGGATGGAGAACCTTATGATAACAAGTATTTTTATACAACTCACAGTGAATTAAATGCAATCCTGAATTACCGGGGCGGAAGTCTGGAAGGGAGCAGGATGTATGTAACCTTATTCCCGTGCAATGAATGTGCGAAAGCCATTATTCAGGCAGGAATTAAAACAGTTGTGTATAATGATAACAAATATGGAGATACTCCTTCTGTAAAAGCATCCTGTCGTATGTTTGATGCGGCAGGTGTGAAATATTATAAATATGCAAAAACAGGACGGCAGATTTTAATTGAGTTGTAAAAAAGTATTATTTTTTGGATGATGTTATAAAAAAGTCTCAACTATGTTATAAAAAGTTTCAGAAAATAGAGAAGCAATTATAAAATCCTGACAAAAAATTATTTTGTGGATGGACAAATCTTATAAAAATGATATAATAAGGACAGTTGAGAATTGTGACATGTTTGAAAAAGCAAAAAGGTTTTTAGAAACTTTTGGTAAATATTACAATTTTGATATTTTTTGCCATCTTTTTTGTATTGTCATACCAACAGTTTGAAGTTAATAATTTTTCAGAAGGGGGCCTGTAATGAAAAAGCGTGGAGTACTGGTCAGGTGTCTGATGATGGTTACGCAGGTAAGTCTGACGCTTTTGGCACCGATTATTTTTTGTACCGCAGCCGGTGTATGGCTTGATCAGCGTTTTGGTTGGCATACGACGGTTGTGCTTCTGATTTTGGGAGTTATTGCGGGCGGAAAGAACGCATATGTACTGGTTATGCATATGGCGAAAGAAACGGAAAAGGAGAGTACCTATGACAGGTAAAAACTGGCTCAGATATACAGGACAGACAGTCCTTGAAATCTGGATGGGAATTGGACTTTTCTGGTTGATTGGGGAACTGATCATTCTTTTTCTGCCGATCAAAACACTTCCTGCAGCATTAGCATATCTTCTAGGAGCCATCATGAGTGGATGTTCAATTACACATATTGCTTATGTAACGGAGCTGACTCTGGATATGCATGATCAAAGCGCAGCGGAGAAACACACCATCAGCAGATATATGATGAGGATGGTGATCACCGCAGCTGTGATCGTTGCTGCATATTATACTTCGTATTTGAATGTGCCGGCGCTGGTGATCGGATTGTTCGGTAGTAAGGCGGGGGCATATTTACAGCCATCCATGCATCGTTTCCTGGAATGGATTCATGAGAAGGCATCTATTAAAAAAGAGGGAGGTGAGTAACATAGGAACAATCATGTATGGCTCAAATGATCTGGGATATATGATCGAAGGTCTGATTTCCTACGAAATCGGAGGACAGACACTTTGGATCACGACCACTCATGTCAGCCAGCTTATAATTACAATTGCTTTGATCATAGTCGCTTTTGCTGTACGAAATCGGATGAAAAAAGCAGAGGAAGTACCAGGAACTTTCCAGTGCCTTTGTGAAGCTGTCGTTGAGATGCTTGACAATATGGTAATAACGAATATGGGCTTGAGAGGCAAAAAGTATTGTAATTACATTATTACGCTGTTTATTTTTATTCTGCTCAGTAATATCGGAGGTATCTTCGGTTTACGTGCAGCGACAGCGGATTATGGTGTTACCCTGATGTTAGCATTAATAACTTGTACAATAATCCATTACAATGGTATTCGTTACCAGAAGATGGATTACTGGAAAGGATATCTGGATCCATTCCCGGTATTCTTGCCGGTTAACATCATCAGTGAACTGGCAACACCAGTATCATTGTCATTGCGTCTTTTTGCCAATATGGTTTCCGGTACCCTGATCATGGCACTGTGGTATGGTATGGTTCCGCTTTTATTTAAGCTTGGTATTCCTGCCGCACTGCATGTTTATTTCGATTTATTCTCGGGTGCCATTCAGACATACGTATTCTGTATGCTGACTATGATTTTTGTATCTCAGAGATTCCCTGAGGAGTAATGTGTACGACACAAAGGGGCTGCAGCCTTTTCTGCAGAAGATTACAGCAGATTCTAAATCAAGGAGGAATTAATAATGAATATTAGTGGACAGGATTTAATTTATGCATGTTCAGCTATTGGTGCAGGTATCGCTTTGATTGCCGGTGTTGGTCCTGGTATCGGTCAGGGTTATGCAGCTGGTAAAGGTGCAGAAGCAGTAGGTAGAAATCCCGGTGCAAAAGGTGACATTATGACCACCATGCTGTTAGGTCAGGCGGTTGCCGAAACAACAGGTCTGTACGGTCTGGTAACAGCAATCATCTTAATGTTTGTACATCCTTTCGGTTGATTATTAACATCTGATTGGCAGATGTGCGATCAGAAAAAAGAAAGGAGGGATAGCAAATAATGGAGCGACTATTTGGATTAGACATTCAGCTGTTGCAGGATGTTCTGATTACAGGTGTGAATATCTTCATTCTGTTCATGGTATTGTCCTATGTCTGCATCGACATGGTTCGTGATTTTATCAAGAAACGTCAGGATAAGATCAAAGGTGAGCTGGATTTTGCCGCTACAGAAAAGAAAGATGCCATCGCCTTAAAGGAAGAATACGATGCGAAGCTGAGACAAATAAATGCAGAAGCTGATGAAATTCTGGATGCCGCACGTAAGAAGGCGCTGAAGAAAGAAGCAGAGATCATTGAAGAAGCAAAACAGGAAGCTGCAAGAATTCTTGCCCGTGCTGAGAACGAAATCGAGCTGGAGAAGAAGAAAGCCCTGGAAGACGTAAAACAGGAAATGATTTCAATTGCATCTTTAATGGCAGCCAAGGTTGTTGCTGCCAATATTGACACAACCATTCAGGATTCAATGGTAGACGAAACCCTTAAAGAAATAGGTGAGAACACATGGCTAAGCTGATATCAAAAACATATGGCGATGCGCTTTTTGATATTGCTGTTGAAAATGGAAAGACAGACGTGTTCTTTGAGGAAGTAAAGGGTTTGAAACAGGTTCTCTTAGAGAATCCGGAGCTTTCTAAGTTCCTCGAACATCCGGATATTGAATTATCAGAGAAGGTAACAGCAGTGGAGAAAATTTTCCATGGCAGAGTTTCTGAAGAAATCGTGGGACTTTTACGTATTGTTGTTACGAAAGGAAGATCTTCCAATCTGATGGAAATTCTGGATTATTTTGTTGCAAAGACCAAGGAATTCAAAAAGATTGGTGTTGCCAGTGTGACTTCTGCCACAGAACTTTCTGACGCGCAGAAAACAAAAATCGTAGAGAAACTGCTGTCCTCTACGTCTTATAAAGAATTTGAGATGAACTACGGGGTTGATCCGGAACTGATCGGTGGAGTAGTAATCCGTATTGGTGACCGTGTAGTAGATGGCAGTGTCAGAAATAAACTTGCAAGTCTGAAAAAGGAATTAAGCGGCATTCAGCTGGCTTAGTGCTTTTAGAGAAAGTATAGAGAAGGTATTCTGACAGAGGCGGTGGAAACCGCAGTAATATATGAAAGAAGGTGCGAAAATCCCATGAATTTAAGACCGGAAGAAATCAGCTCTGTTATTAAAGAACAGATCGGCAGATATGCTTCGAAACTGGAAGTATCCGATGTGGGTACCGTTATTACGGTTGGTGATGGTATCGCACGTGTTTATGGACTTGAAAAGGCAATGCAGGGCGAGCTGTTAGAGTTCCCCGGTGATGTATATGGTATGGTACTGAACCTGGAAGAAGACAACGTAGGTGTTGTTCTCTTAGGCAGTGCCAATAATATTAGCGAAGGTGATACCGTTAAGACAACTGGACGAGTAGTAGAAGTTCCTGTTGGCGACGCTATGATGGGCCGTGTAGTTAACCCTCTGGGTCAGCCTATCGATGGTAAAGGACCGATTATCACTGATAAATATCGTGTAATCGAACGTGTAGCTCCTGGCGTTATTTCAAGAAAATCTGTAGACACGCCGTTACAGACCGGTATCAAAGCGATTGACGCGATGGTTCCCATTGGACGCGGACAGCGAGAATTAATTATCGGTGACCGTCAGACTGGTAAAACAGCGATTGCGCTGGATACCATTATCAATCAGAAGGGCAAAAACTGTAAATGTATCTATGTTGCTATCGGACAGAAAGCATCTACAGTAGCATCTCTGGTTAATACATTAAATGAATATGGTGCAATGGATTATACTACAGTTGTTGCTTCCACTGCCAGTGAACTTGCACCCTTACAGTACATCGCTCCTTATGCCGGCGTTGCTATCGGTGAAGAGTGGATGGAAAAGGGAGAAGACGTTCTCATCATCTACGATGACCTGTCCAAACATGCTACTGCATATCGTACACTCTCCCTGCTGCTGAGAAGACCTCCGGGACGTGAAGCTTACCCCGGTGACGTTTTCTACCTGCATTCAAGACTGCTGGAGCGTGCTGCACGTCTGTCCGATGATCTGGGCGGCGGTTCCATCACAGCTCTGCCTATTATTGAAACTCAGGCCGGTGACGTTTCTGCTTACATTCCGACCAACGTAATTTCCATTACTGATGGTCAGATTTATCTGGAAACAGAAATGTTCAACTCCGGTTTCCGTCCGGCAATCAACGCTGGTCTGTCTGTATCACGAGTTGGTGGTTCTGCTCAGATCAAAGCGATGAAGAAGATTGCAGGTCCTATCCGTATTGACCTTGCACAGTACCGCGAACTTGCTTCCTTCGCACAGTTCGGTTCCGATCTGGATGCGGACACCAAAGAGAAGCTGGATCAGGGTGCGAGAGTTAAAGAAATCTTAAAACAGCCTCAGTATTCACCTCTGGAAGTTGAATATCAGGTTATCATCATCTATGCTGCAACCCAGAAATATCTGCTGGATGTACCCGTAGAAGATGTTTTAAGATTTGAAAAGGAACTGTTCGAGTTTGTGGATACCAAGTATCCTGAACTGCCCGAAGGAATCCGTAAAGAAAAGGCACTTACTCCTGAAATCGAGGAACTTTTGGTTAAAGTCATTAAAGAATTTAAGGCTGAATTCAAATAATAACAGGAAGCAGGTGATCTTATGGCCACAATGAGAGAAATCAAACGGAGAAAAGCGAGTATTCAGAGTACTCAGCAGATTACCAAAGCCATGAAGGTTGTTTCCTCAGCGAAACTGCAGAAGGCAAAAGCAAAGGCTGAAAGTACTCACGCATATTTTGATTATATGTATGAAACCGTTTCCTCCATGCTGGCTAAATCGGGAACGATTGATCATCCGTACCTCAAAGCAGGTCAGTCAGAGAAGAAAGCCGTTATTACGATTACCTCCAACAGAGGTCTGGCAGGCGGCTATAATTCGAACATTGTAAAGCTGATTACCGGAGGCGATTTTAAGAAAGAGGATGTGGAAGTATATACCATCGGACGTAAAGGCCGTGATGTACTGAAGACCAAAGGCTATGAAATCGCTGGTGACTATTCAGATGCTATTGAAGCCCCCTTATATCAGGATGCGGTAGAAGTGGGCAAGGCAGTTCTGGATCGGTTTGCAGCTGGAGAGATTGGAGAAATCTATCTGGCATACACCGTATTTAAGAACACGGTAGTTCATATTCCGAAGATGATCAAGCTTCTGCCGGTGGAAATTGAAGCCGCTGAAGCTGATTCTGAAGCATCAGTTAATAGTAATATTCTGATGAATTATGAACCTTCCGAAGCACAGGCTCTGGATGCCATTATTCCGAAATATATCTACAGCCTTATTTACGGTGCCATGTGTGAAGCACTCGCTTCTGAAAATGGTGCTCGTATGCAGGCAATGGATAATGCAAGCAGCAATGCAGAGGCTATGATCGATTCCCTGTCACTGTTATACAACAGAGCAAGACAGTCCTCGATTACCCAGGAATTAACAGAAATTATCGCAGGTGCAGATGCCGTAGGCTGATGTACCGTAATATTGCATAGAAGGAGTTTTAGACTATGGCAGAGAAAAATATCGGCAAGATAACGCAGATTATCGGTGCCGTATTGGATATCAAGTTCAATACCGGCTGTCTGCCGGAAATCAACGATGCCATCAAAGTTCCGCTGAAAGATGGAAAAACACTGGTAGTAGAAGTTGCTCAGCATCTGGGTGACGATACCGTAAAATGTGTATCCATGGGACCTACAGATGGTCTGGTTCGTGGTATGGACGCAATCGCTACTGGCGCTCCTATTACGATCCCCGTTGGTGAAAATACATTAGGACGTATTTTCAACGTTCTTGGTGAACCAATCGATGAAAAGCCGGCTCCTGAGACAGATACCTATTTACCGATCCACAGACCCGCTCCCACTTTTGAAGAGCAGGCAACCTCCACAGAAATGCTGGAAACCGGTATCAAAGTAGTAGACCTGTTATGCCCTTACCAGAAAGGTGGTAAGATCGGTCTGTTCGGTGGTGCTGGTGTAGGTAAAACCGTATTAATTCAGGAACTGATTCATAATATTGCAACAGAGCACGGCGGCTATTCCGTATTTACCGGTGTAGGTGAACGTACTCGTGAAGGTAACGACCTTTATTACGAAATGTCTGATTCAGGCGTTATCAACAAAACAACCATGATCTTCGGTCAGATGAACGAGCCTCCGGGAGCTCGTATGAGAGTTGGTCTGACTGGTCTGACAATGGCAGAATACTTCCGTGATCAGGGTGGTAAGGACGTACTGTTATTCATTGATAACATCTTCCGTTTCACTCAGGCTGGTTCCGAAGTATCCGCGCTGCTTGGACGTATGCCTTCAGCGGTAGGTTACCAGCCTACTCTGCAGACAGAAATGGGTGCTCTTCAGGAACGTATTACTTCCACAAAGAACGGCTCCATTACTTCTGTACAGGCTGTATACGTACCCGCCGATGACCTTACTGACCCCGCTCCTGCAACCACATTCGCACATCTGGATGCAACTACCGTATTATCACGTTCCATCGTAGAACTTGGTATTTATCCTGCGGTAGATCCTCTGGGTTCTACTTCCAGAATTCTGGATCCTCGTATTGTAGGTGAAGAACACTTCAGAGTTGCTCGTGGTGTACAGGAAATTCTGCAGAGATACAACGAACTGCAGGATATTATCGCAATCCTTGGTATGGACGAGCTTTCTGAGGACGATAAGCTTGTAGTAAGCCGCGCAAGAAAGATCCAGAGATTCCTGTCACAGCCGTTCTTTGTAGCGGTACAGTTCACCGGCTATGACGGAAAATATGTTCCGCTGTCAGAGACAATCCGCGGATTCAAGGAAATCCTCGAAGGCAAACATGACAGCATTCCGGAGAGCTATTTCCTGAATGCCGGAACAATCGACGATGTAGTTGCCCGCGTACAGTAGGGGGTGACCACAGATGGCAGACGAGAGAAATTTTGATCTGGAGATCATCACACCGGACCGCATCTTCTTCAAAGGTCAGGCAATGATGCTTGAACTGAATACGACAGAGGGTGAAGTCGGTATTTACAAGCGCCATATTCCGATGACGATGATTCTGCAGCCTGGCATTATGAAGATTCATACCGAAGGCGAAACGAAAGAAGCGGCAGTGCATGCCGGTTTTATTGAGATTCTGCCGGAGAAGATCACAGTCATGGCAGAGGTTGCGGAGTGGCCGGAGGAAATCGATGTCAATCGTGCAAAAGAGGCGGAGGCGCGTGCACAGCGCAGACTGCAGGCACACGATCCGAAGATTGATATGTCAAGAGCAGATTTGGCACTCAAGAGAGCGATTGTGCGTATCGAGGCGGCAAAGGTAAAATAGGCAGCGGTTGCTGTGAAGAAGGCGGCAGAGATTGCCGTGGATAAAAGAAGAAAGCTTTCTCACAATACTGTCTTGGCAGGGTGAGGAAGCTTTTTTCTGTGCTGTACAGAAAATTCTAAAAAACCAGGGGACATAGAAAATGAAAACAAGACAGGCTTATCCGGCAGTATTACCGGAGTATCATCAGAATAAAATGCAATGGAATACGCTGATTCTGGATGGCACAATACCGGAAAAGAATATTAAAAGAATGATCGCGGAAAGCTATGATTTGATCTGTAAACAGAGATAGTCAGAGTGAAAGAGGCTGCTGCAAAATGACTCAGTGGATATTCTTTCAGGTGGGTACATTTTTACGACAGCCCTTTTCGTGTAAATCAGCAGAAGCGTGGTTTTCTTAAAGCACTTTAGCAAAGAAGTTTCTTTTTTATCATTTCAGGATTGGTACAATACTGCAGCGCCGTTTCTTTTGCAATTTTTCCCTCTTTGTACAGCTTCAGCAGACTGTTGTCCATGGAAATCATGTCGTCCTTTGCGGAGGTATAGATAATTCCCTCAATCTGGTGAGTTTTGTTGTCACGGATCATATTGCTGATTGCCGGGGTCATAATCATAATTTCAAAAGCAGGAATCATACTGCCGTCAACAGCAGGAACGAGCTGCTGGGAAATTACAGCGCGCAGCACCATGGAAAGCTGCACGGCGATCTGATGCTGCTGGGACGGATCAAATACGTCAATAATACGGCTGATCGTGTTCGCAGCGCCTATGGTATGCAGGCTGGAGAGAACAAGATGTCCTGTCTCGGCGGCTGTCATTGCAGTCTGAATTGTTTCGTGGTCACGCATTTCACCCAGCAGGATCACATCGGGGCTCTGGCGCAGAGCGGCACGAAGGGCAGTCAGATAATTGTCGGTGTCGGTTGCAATTTCACGCTGGCTCACAATGCTCTTTTTGTGGCGGTGCAGAAATTCCAGGGGGTCTTCCAGTGTGATAATGTGGTCTTCTCTGGAAGAATTGATGCGGTCCACAA
>JBGVFN010000164.1:0-24318 GCA_045121095.1 Lachnospiraceae bacterium
CAGAGGAGAAAATGCGGTCTGTAACTGTGAATAAGTACTTATCCAATCGCAATCGTTGTGGATTTTGAAAGGATGTACAGATAAGACTTGTAACATCGTCAATGAAACAGCAGTAGACAGGAATTTACTTTACAGAGCTGCCCCCTTCTCACAAAAAGGTTGAGTTATCATTTTAAATAAGCTATAATAACAAAATACGTAAATTTGAGTAACGATTCAGCAGAGCATGAATGCCTGCTGAACTGTTACAATTTGATATATATTTGAGGTGAGTAAATGGCGTCTGATCCAATACGGAAAAATGCAACGCAAAAGAAATCCAAAACTGCCGCAAGTTCTGGCAGTGGTAATAGAAAAAGTACAAGCAGTACCAATGCTGCAAGAAACACAAAGGCTCGGAGCGGCCAGACAAAAAGCAGTTCTGCGGCAAAGAGCCAAAATACCGCTTCCCAAAAAGCTTCCGCGTCAAAAGGCAGTAATGCAGGAAGCAGAAGAGGCTCCGGCAGCCGGAGTAGTACAGCAGGAACCAGAAAGACATCTTCTGCAGGAAGAAAGGCATCTGCCCCTGTCATGAATGAACAGCAGCAGATGCTGAATGATGAGGTGAAATTCTGGATTGCCTGTGGTATCACGGCATTTTTAACCATGTGTAATTTTCATATGTGTATGGGACTGGGAGAGGCAGTTTATATGGTTTTACATGGTCTGTTTGGATGGCCGGCCTATGTTCTGCCTTTTGTAATGCTGTTTTCCTACCTTTTTATGGTGTCCAACCGGGGCAATGTGGAAGCTGGGGCAAAGATGCGTCTGAGTTTAAGCTTTTTTGTTTTATGCTGCGGACTGGTTCATCTGGTGGGTATTAAAGATACACAGCCTTTTTCACTGGCTTATTATTTTACTGCAGGTCAGTCCGGTATCAATGGCGGTCTGCTGGGCGGCCTGATCGGTGGAAGTCTGCAGCAGTTGGTGGGAACCAGTGCAACCGTTCTGATCATCATCCTGCTGATGCTGGTTCATGTGATCCTGCTGACAGAGCGTTCTCTGGTGCGTACATTGCAGGAACTGTTTGCAGATTGTCAGCAGACGGTGCAGGAAAAGGGGGCATTTTTAAAAGAAACCTTTTCAAATCTTGACCTATTTCCGGAAGATGAGGAAGAGGATGAGTATGAAGATGAGTATGATGACGATTATGCGTATGAAAATCGTAAAAATACTGCAGGTGCTGCAAAGTCAGATGATTTGAATGATTTTGATGGGAATTGGGAGTCAGAAAACTTTCAGCAGGAGGATCAAGCAGGAGAAAACTCTGTCTGGAACTGGTCCTTTGGTAAATCCAATACAGCAGATCATGGCAGCTTTTTGAAACAGAAGATTCCTTTTATGTCAGGAGATGGCGATACTGCTGATACTTCTAAGGAAGAGAATGTACAGGCCCAGTGGTTTTTTGAAAATAAGGAAGAAAAGGTATTTTCCGGGAAAGACAGGGAAAATGCAAAGACAAATGTTACATATACTTTAGGAAAGCCTTCTACAGCTTCTGAAAAGGAAGAGCGTTTCGGAAGTCGTTCCGGTTCTGCACGAAAAACGACTTCCGGCACCATTCGTACGGTCTTAGGCCAGGGACGGCCTGGTGGATCCGGTACGAAACGGGTTCTCGTGGAACGGGAACATCGTTCTCTGGAAGAAATGGGATTTGGCGAATTGTTATATGGCAAGCTGGAACAGCCTGTGTGTCCGGTATCTGATTTTATCGCATATAATGGTCTGGAACAGGAAATGACGGCGCAGACCTTTGCAGAAGAGGGTTCTTCCTGGGAAGCGGAATCAGCAGAGGAAGAAAATCAGGCATGGAACATGGAATTACCTGAGGAAAAAAGTGACTTCTGGAATATGGGTTCTGCAGAAGATGGCGAAGAAACTGATTTCTGGACTATTGAATCATCAGAAACGGATGGTGAAACAGAAAGAACTGCTTTTGTGGGAGAAAGTGATGAAGCAGAAAGAATCGCTTCTGCAGGAGAAAGTGATGAAACAGAACAGACTGCTTCTGAGGAAGAATTGGAGGAAGATTCTGATTTCTGGGATACAGAATCGGCTGAAGAAGCCGTTGTGGATACGAGTAAAAATGCAGTGGATGTAACGGAGCATGTAATTCTCCCGGAAGATGGTCCTGTTTTTCGGGAAGCAGTTTCTCCAGATACAAAAAGTCATCTGCCAGGTGCATCCGGTTCTGCAAGCACAAAGAGCCGTTCGGCCATCTCGTCCGGTTCTGCCAACAGAACAGAACGTTCTGCAGTTTCGCCCAAAAAGGAAGACCATAGCATCTGGAAGCAGGATTCGGGTGAGGGAAACCGGGGAAGTTCCGGTGCGGTTACCTTTGGTGGAAAACCGAAACCGCCGGAAAAGAAACCGGTGGTGAAAAAGCCCTATGTATTTCCGCCGGCTGCTCTGCTGAAGCGAAATACGGCATTTAGCAGCAGCCTCAATGGAAAGCACAGAGAGATTCAGAAAAAGCTTCATGAAACGCTGCAAAGTTTTGGAGTGCGGGTGAACATGGGCAATATTTCTGTGGGACCTACGGTAACCCGTTATGAGCTGGAGCCGGAGCCTGGTGTAAAGGTAAGCCGGATCGTAGCGCTTCAGGACGATATCAAGCTGGCGCTGGCGGCATCGGATATTCGTATTGAAGCCCCTATTCCCGGCAAATCGGCCATTGGTATTGAAGTACCTAATCAGGATAATACGGTAGTTGGATTTAGGGAATTGATTGATTCCGATGTTTTCCGCAATCATCCGTCCAAAGTGGCGGTGGCGGTGGGCCGTGATATCAGCGGTCAGATTATTGTGGCCGATCTGGCGAAGATGCCCCATCTGCTGATCGCCGGTGCTACTGGTTCTGGTAAATCGGTTTGTATTAATACATTAATTATGAGTATTATTTACAAATCATCGCCGGATGATGTTAAACTGGTGATGGTAGACCCGAAAGTGGTGGAATTAAGTGTTTACAATGGCATTCCTCATTTGCTGGTGCCTGTAGTGACCGATGCCCGAAAGGCGGCCAATGCACTGCGCTGGGCCGTGGATGAGATGAATGACCGTTATCGGAAGTTCGCAGAGCACAATGTGCGGAATCTGGAAGGGTATAATGAACAGCTGAAAAAGCTGAAAGCGTCGGATCCTTCCAATGATGAGCCCTATCTTTACCAGATGGTAATCATTGTAGATGAACTTGCAGATCTGATGATGGTAGCCCAGAGTGAAGTGGAAGAAGCCATCTGCCGTCTGGCACAGATGGCCCGTGCAGCAGGTATTCACCTGGTACTGGCTACCCAGAGACCTTCCGTAAATGTTATTACCGGTCTCATTAAGGCCAATGTGCCTTCCCGAATTGCATTTGCCGTATCCTCCGGTGTGGATTCCCGTACGATTATTGATATGAATGGTGCGGAAAAACTTCTGGGTAAAGGTGATATGCTCTTTTATCCTTACGGATTGCCCAAACCAATCCGTGTACAGGGTGCCTTTATTTCGGATGAAGAGGTTTCCAGAGTGGTTTCCTATCTTCATAAAAATAATGGTGAGGTTTCTGGTCAGGAAATGATGGAGCAGATGATCACCAGTGCCACAGAAAACGACACCGTTCAGGCAGAACGGGACGAATATTTTGAAAAAGCGGCCCGTTTCATTATAGAAAAAGATAAAGCTTCCATTGGTGCTTTGCAGCGAAACTTCAAAATTGGTTTCAATCGTGCGGCCCGGATCATGGATCAGCTGGCTGCTGCCGGTGTGGTCAGTGAAGAAGACAGCACAAGACCCAGAAAAGTACTGATGAATATGGAAGAATTAAATGAAGTTTTGTAACTGTTTGGCAAAGTTAAATGGTTATCGGTGGTAACTGTGGGGCTCTGAGGATCGTAAGCAGTTACTGCCAATTTATGAAAACAGATTGAGAGGTAACAGGATGAAATTAAGTAAATTGTTGGAAAAACTGGAGTTTGAGGTATTAAAAGGAAGTCTGGAAACCGAAATCACCGAGCTGGTTTACGATTCCAGAAAAGCAGTAGAAGGTTGTGTCTTTTTATGCATCAGCGGTACCAGAAACGATGCCCATGCATATATCCCCTCTGCTGTTGAAAAAGGTGCCACAGCAATTATTGTGGAGAAAAAAGTAGAAGTTGATGCAGATGTCACAGTTATTTATGTGGAATCCGCCAGAAAAGCGCTGGCTTACATGTCTGCAGCTTATTTTGATTACCCGGCAGCGAAGATGACCACCATTGGTATCACCGGCACAAAGGGTAAAACCACTACTTCCTATATGGTAAAGAAGATTCTGGAAGATTCCGGCCGCAAAGTGGGTCTGATCGGTACCAACGGTGCATGGATCGCAGGAAAGCATTATCCCACCAAAAACACAACCCCCGAATCTTACGAGCTGGAAGCATATTTCAGCCAGATGGTGGAAGCAGGCTGCGAATATATGGTTATGGAAGTTTCCTCTCAGGGTGTGAAAATGGACCGTGTAGCGGGATTTGAGTTTGATTATGCCATGTTTACCAACATTTCCCCCGACCATATCGGTCCCGATGAACATGCGGATTTTGCTGAATATATGGACTGCAAACGCCGCATCCTCAGCATGTGTAAAATCGGTCTGGTAAACCATGATGATGAACATTATGAGGAAATGATCCAGGGTCATACCTGTGAGCTGTACAGCTACGGTGAAGCAGAAGATGCAGACATCCGTATGGAAGAAATCGATTATGTAAAGGACCACGGTTTCCTGGGACTTTCCTTTGCCATTGAAAGTGAAAAAACAGGCAAACTTCATGTGAAAGTAAATATGCCCGGCTATTTCAATGCGGTAAATGCCCTGGCAGCAGTTAGTGTATGCTCTTTCATTGGCGTAACAGAGGAGGCAATCAACCAGGCCCTGGCAGAAGTAAAAGTAGATGGCCGTATGGAAATTGTCTATACTTCTCATGATAAGACCGTGATTGTAGACTATGCTCACAACGCAGTCAGCATGGAAAGTCTTTTAAAAACCCTGCGTTCCTATAAACCCAAACGTCTGGTGGTTCTCTTTGGATGCGGCGGCAACCGCTCCCGCCTGCGTCGTTATGAAATGGGCGAAATTGGCGGTAAAATGGCAGATTTCACCATTATTACAGCAGACAATTCCCGTTACGAAAAAGTGGAAGATATCATCGAAGATATTAAGACCGGTATCAATAAAACCGATGGTAAATACATTGTAATTCCTGACCGCCGTGAAGCCATTGGCTACAGCATTCAGAATGCAGAAGAAGGCGATATGATCTGTATTATTGGTAAAGGACACGAAGATTATCAGGAAATTGAAGGCGTTCGCTATCATTTCAGCGACCGGGAAGTAGCAGAAGAATTTTTAGCGTAAAAATTGAACATAAAGAAGGGTATACTTATGGTACAGGTAACAGTAAAAGAGATTTTGGAGGCAACGGGCGGAACCCTGCTCTCCGGAGAGGATACCGTTGTTCTGGAACATATCAGCATTGATTCCCGCAGTATGGAAGGCAATGATCTGTTTGTTCCTTTTGTAGGCGCAAGAGCAGATGCGCACAATTTTATTGGAATGGCATTTGACAAGGGAGCAGCCGCTTCTTTAAGCATGCGCACCGATGTGGAAACTGGAAAAGGTCCGGTGATTCTGGTGGAAGATACTTTAAAAGCATTGCAGGATATCGGAACCTGGTATCGGAAAAATGTTCTGAAGTTTCCCATCGTGGGAATTACCGGCAGTGTGGGAAAAACATCCACCAGAGAAATGGTGAATGCCGCCTTATCTTCCGGTTTTCATGTATTTTCCACCAAAGGCAATTACAATGGCCAGATCGGTGTTCCTCTGACTCTTTCCCAGATGGCACCGGAGGATGAGATTGCCGTACTGGAAATGGGTATGAGTCTTCCCGGAGAAATGGCACGGATTTCTCAGGTAGCTTGTGTAGATTATGCCGTTATGACCAATATTGGGATTTCCCATATTGAAAATCTGGGCAGCCAGGAAAATATCTGCCGGGAAAAACTGCATATTATTGATGGTATGAAGGACGGCGGTGTGCTGATCTTAAACGGTGACGACCCCATTCTGGCGCAGGTTCAGGTGGATCGTCCCATTAAGACCGTATTTTATGGATGCGGTGAAAACTGCCAGTATCAGGTGCAGGATATTCGCACCGAAAATAACCGCGCTGTATTTGATGCCCTGATTCAGGGAAAAATATATACCGTTTCCTTAAAAGTACCGGGTATTCATAATGTGATGAATGCCATGGCGGCGCTGGCAGTTGCCAGCGAAACCGGAATTTCCATCGAAGGCGCCATTGAATCCATCGAGAATTTTGCTGGTTTTGCCCGCAGACTGGAAGTTTCTGAGGACAGAGGTATTACCATTATTGATGATGCTTACAATGCAAGCCCCGATTCCATGAAGGCAGCTCTGCAGGTGCTGGATTCCATGAACGCTTCCGGCAGAAAGATCGCGGTGCTGGCGGATATGCTGGAACTGGGCGAAAAAGCGCCGGAATACCATTTTGAAACCGGACTTTTTGCAGTAGATAAACGAATTGATGCCTATGTGTTCATCGGCGAACTGGCTTCCTGGATTGGTCGTGCCATCGATCAGTACAGTGAACTGCCCACCAAGTATTGTAAGAACAATCAGGAAGCAGCCGAATGGCTGATTTCCTGCCTGCAGCCGGGAGATATGGTACTGTTTAAGGGTTCCAACTCCATGAAATTAAAGGAAGTTATTGATGCAGTCAGACAGAGGGAGGCGTAGGCCGCCAAACGCCATATATGCACAGGTCATATTAGATATTACAAGCGGGAATCTGGATAAAACCTTTCAGTACCGGATTCCCGGGCATCTACAGGGACAGATTCGGCCGGGAACACCGGTCGTTGTCCCTCTTGGCAAAAGTAACCGGGCTGTAAAAGCCTTTGTGCTGGAACTGGAGGATAAACCGGCCTGTGATCCGGCAAAGATCAAAGAGATTCTGGACCTGCCAAAGGATGCAGTGCCAGTGGAATCTCAGCTTATTGAACTGGCTTTTTGGATGAAACGCCAATATGGGGCAACCATGATCCAATGTTTGAAAACGGTGCTTCCTGTGGCAAAAAAGATCAAGCCGGTGGAGAAAAAAGAAATATACCGCAACGCGGATGCCATAGAATATGAAACATTTTTAAAGGAATGCCAACGCAAGCATCAGAAAGCCCGTGTCAGGCTGCTGGAAGCTATTCCGCCGGATCAGCCGGTTCCCTACGAGCTGGTGGGTCAAAAACTGCATGTAACAGCCAGTGTGATCCGCAGTCTGGAGCAGAAGGGTATCATACGGGTTCAGGTAAAAAATGTGGCAAGAAATCCGTTTCATCATAAGAAACAGATGGAAAACCGCCTGATTTTAAATCCTGTTCAGCAAAATGCGCTGGAACAGATGCTGGAAGAGCTGCGTGTGTCTGGAAAGAAACGCCCCTGCCTGCTGCATGGAATTACCGGAAGTGGGAAAACTCTGGTATATATGGAGCTGATTGAGGAAATGCGCCGACAGGGGAAACAGACCATTGTGCTGATTCCGGAAATCGCCCTGACTTATCAGACCGTGATGCGTTTTTACAACCGGTTTGGAGACCGGGTTTCTTTTATTAACTCCCGTTTATCTGCGGGAGAGCGTTATGATCAGTTTCTTCGGGCAAAAGAAGGCAGTCTGGATGTGATGATCGGTCCCCGCTCAGCGGTATTTACGCCATTTCCCAATCTGGGGCTGATCATTATGGATGAAGAACATGAAAATGCTTATAAAAGTGAGATTACACCCAGATATCATGCACGGGATGTGGCCATAGCAAGAGCTTCCATGTGCGATGGCATGGTGGTTCTGGGTTCTGCTACCCCTTCTCTGGAAGCCAGTTATCAGGCTTCAGAAGGAACGTTTCGTTTGATCCGCATGGACCGGAGAGCCAGAGAAGAAGCAAAACTGCCGGATGTACATGTGGTGGACATGCGCCGGGAGCTCATGTCCGGGAATAAGACCATGTTCAGCCGTCTTTTATATGAAAAATTAAGGGAAAGGCTGGAAAAAGGGGAGCAGAGTATGCTGTTTCTGAACCGCCGCGGTTATTCCAGTTTTATTTCCTGCCGTTCCTGCGGAGAGGCCGTTCGCTGCCCCCATTGTGATGTAACGCTGACGCTGCATCGAAATGGGCAGCTGAAATGTCATTACTGCGGTTATGTGGTTCCCATGGTAAGAAACTGTCCATCCTGCGGTTCTCCCTATGTGGCAGGATTTGGAACGGGTACACAGAAGGTGGAAGAAAAGTTAAAAGAACTTTTCCCGGATGCCCGGATTCTCCGGATGGATATGGACACCACCCAGGGGAAAAATGGGCATGAAGCCATTATTACGGCATTTGCCAATGAAGAAGCAGACATTCTGGTGGGAACCCAGATGATCGTAAAGGGCCATGATTTTGACCGGGTGACCCTGGTAGGCGCACTGGCAGCAGATACGTCTTTGTTTGCCAGCGATTTTCGGGCTTGCGAGCGGACCTTTCAGCTGTTAACCCAGGCAGCAGGCCGGGCAGGAAGAAGCGGTCTGCAGGGAGAAATGGTCATTCAGACCTATAAACCGGATCATTACAGCATTCAGACCGCTGCGGGACAAAATTATGAAGCATTTTATCAGGAAGAAATCCGATACCGGAAAATGATGCATTATCCGCCCTGTATCTGTATGGCAGAGTTGATTTTTTCCTCTCCTTCAGAGGAAAATGCGGCGCAGGCAGCAAAAGCGGTGGCAGAATATCTGCGCAGTCGGCTGCATTCCCGCCAGGGGCAGGTGTTAGGTCCCGCCGCGGCCGATATCGGAAGGATTAATGATATTTATTACTATCATATGTTTTTGCGTATGGCAGACCGGGAGCAGTTAAATGGGGAGCTGGAAGCAGTAAATTCATTTATGGAATGGACGAAGTGCAAAAAAGATGTTATGATACAGTTTGATATTTATTGATAGAAAGGGAAGGATGTTATTATGTCAATCAGAACTATTCGTGTAGAGGGCGATGAAATATTAGGTAAAACAAGTAAAGTGGTAAAAGAAATGACTCCCAGAAACCGTCAGCTGGTTCAGGATATGCTGGAAACCATGTATGATGCAGAAGGCGTTGGTTTGGCAGCTGTCCAGGTTGGTATCCTGAAACGAATCGTGGTAATCGATGTGGGAGAAGGTCCCATTGTACTGATTAATCCCGAAATTATCGAAACCTCCGGCGAACAGCGCGGATATGAAGGCTGCCTCAGTGTACCGGGCAAACGCGGTGTGGTTACACGCCCCAATTATGTAAAGGTACGTGCGCAGAACGAAGAGATGGAAACCTTTGAAATCGAAGGAACAGAACTTCTGGCAAGAGCATTCTGCCATGAAATTGCACATCTGGATGGTGAACTGTATGTATGCCGTGTAGAAGGCCGTCTGGAAGATGTGGATTATGAAGAATACGAAGACGAGGATTTTGAAGAATAAAAAATCAGCAGACTTGAAAAGATGAAGATTTGAAAGATGAGACTTTGAAGATACAGAGTTTCAAAGATGAAGGAGTGATTTTATGCGTATTGTGTTTATGGGAACACCTGATTTTGCAGCAGCTCCTCTGGAAGCGATTATCAAAAGCGGAAAACATCAGGTAACTGCTGTGATCACGCAGCCGGATAAGCCGAAAGGACGCGGAAAAAGCATGCAGTTTCCTCCGGTAAAGGAAAAAGCGCTGGAGTACGAGATTCCTGTATGGCAGCCGGAGAAAATCAATACACCGGAAATGCTTGCAGTTTTAAAAGAACAGAATCCGGATTGTATTGTTGTTGCTGCATTTGGCCAGCTTTTAAAGAAAGAAATTCTGGAAATGCCCCAATTTGGCTGTATTAATATTCATGCTTCTCTGCTGCCGAAGCTGCGCGGTGCGGCCCCCATTCAGTGGGCGGTTATTCAGGGAGATGAAAAGGCCGGTGTGACCACCATGTGGATGGATGAAGGTCTGGATACCGGAGATATGCTTCTGAAAAAAGAAGTGGTACTGGAAGAACAGGAAACCGGCGGCAGCTTATTTGATAAATTAAGTATTTGCGGCTGTGAACTGATTCTGGAAACCCTGGAAGCACTGGAAAATGGCACGGTGGCAAGAACACCTCAGACGGGGGAATCCACTTATGCCAAAATTCTTACAAAGGAACTGGGGAATATTGACTGGAATTGTTCTGCTGTTGAAATTGAGCGCCTGATCCGCGGTTTAAATCCCTGGCCCAGTGCATATTCTTATCTAAATGGCAAGATGATCAAAATCTGGTCTTCAAAAGTACGGAAAGAGCTTTTTGTGGCAGACGAAATGAAAGAAGCTGTTTGGGAAGCAGAGAAAGCCCCGGGAACCATTGTACAGCTGAATAAACATTCTTTTGCTGTATCATGTGGAACGGACTGGCTGGAAATCTGCGAATTACAGGCAGAAGGCAAAAAACGTATGACTGCAGATGCCTGGTTAAGAGGGGTGAAGCTGGAATCTGGTATGAGATTTTCAAATTTCAGGTAATAAAATGCAGTTATTTTGTAACTATTCAGCAGGAAATTATGAATGTCTGCTGAACTGTTACCAGTTTTAAAGGAGATGATTGAGATGTTTTATGGATATGGTATAGATCTCACCTATATCCTGGTGCTCATTGGTGCAGGTTTGTGTCTGTGGGCTCAGAATAATGTGACTTCAACGTATTCGAAATATTCTAGAGTAAACAGCCGTACCGGTCTTACCGGCGCCATGGCGGCAGAGAGAATTTTAAGGTCCAATGGAATTTATGATGTGCAAATTGAGCATATTTCAGGAAATTTGACCGATCATTACGATCCGACTCAGAAAGTACTTCGTTTATCGGATACCGTGTATGGTTCCACTTCTGTGGCGGCCATTGGGGTAGCAGCTCATGAATGTGGTCATGCCATTCAGCATCAGCAGGGCTATGCTCCCTTAAAAATCCGGAGCAGTCTGGTTCCTGTTGCAAACCTGGGTTCCAAGCTGTGCTGGCCATTGATCGTATTAGGTCTGCTTTTTAGCTATACCTTTGTAAAAGCAGGAATTCTTCTGTTTTGTGGGGCAATCCTGTTTCAGGTTGTAACGCTGCCTGTGGAATTTAATGCTTCTTCCAGAGCACTGGGAATTTTACAGGGAACAGGTATGTTGTATGAAGATGAGCTTTTGGCTACTCGAAAAGTATTGAAGGCTGCTGCATTAACTTATGTGGCCAGTGTGGCATCTTCCTTATTACAGTTATTACGTCTGGTACTGCTGTTTGGCAGACGCAGGGATGATTAATTATGAAAACAGAAAAACAAGAAATTTCTCAGAAAAAAGTGCAGACCATAGAGCCGCGTTTTGCAGCATTTAAGATTCTTTTTGCTGTGCTGGAAGAACGGAAATTTTCCCATATGGAACTGCAGAGGATTTTTCGGGAATATCCGGGACTTTCGGTACGTGACCGGGCCTTTATTGAACATGTGGTGCGGGGAACACTGGAGCATTTGTATGAAATTGATGCCTGTATTGGAGAATGTTCCAAACTTCCTTTGAAAAAGCTGAAACCGGCCATTCGGACAGTGCTTCGTCTTTCCGTATATCAGCTTCTTTATATGGACCGTGTTCCGGCAAGAGCAGTATGTAATGAGGCAGTTCGTCTGACACTTCGCCTGAAATTTACTTCTTTAAAAGGTTATGTAAATGGTGTTCTGCGTAATCTGAGCCGGAAATTAGAAGAGGGTTTTTCTGTCATTTCCCCGGATGCAGAGCCGTTGGAGCGGCTGAAGCTTCAGTATTCCATGCCGGAATGGATTTTGAAACGATATCTTCGTATGTTTGGGATGGAAAAGACGCAGCAGCTTCTCAATGCCTTCATGGAGCCGGTTAAACTTTCTGTTTATCGAAATCCTATGGTATATTCTTCTGAGAAATTTCCAGTGGTGTTAAAAGCAGCGGGGGCAGAATGCAGTCCGCTGCCTTTTGGGCTGGATGGTGTATATTTAGAACAGGTAAATCAGCTGGATAAGCTGGAATGTTTTAAAAAAGGTGCTTTTCTGGTGCAGGATGTCAGCTCCATGCTGCAGGGAATGGTGGTTTCGGCTCAAAAAGGGAATTACATTATTGATGTGTGTGCAGCACCGGGAGGAAAAACCTTTCATGCAGCCATGAATATGCTGGGAAGCGGCTGTGTAGATTGTGCAGATCTCAGTTCGGACAAAACGGCTTTGATCCAGGAGAATGCAGACCGCCTGAATTTGAAAAATGTAAAAATTTCCGTCAGGGATGCCTCCATATTGGAGCCGGCCCTGATTGAAAAGGCGGATATTGTTATTGCAGATCTTCCATGTTCCGGACTTGGTATCGTGGGCCGGAAACCGGAAATCCGTTATAATGTGACCGAGGAGGATGTAAAGTCCCTTGCCATTCTTCAAAGAAAAATTCTGGACACCGTATGGCAGTATGTAAAACCCGGGGGACGCCTGATTTACAGTACCTGTACCTTAACGGAAGAAGAGGACGAGGAAAATTATGCTTATCTGACCCGGGAACTGCCCTTTGAGCCGGAATCTTTAAAACCCTATCTGCCTCAGGGACCTTTTTCGGATACACTGGAAAAGGGTTATATGAAATTAATCCCCGGTGTACATCCCTGCGATGGATTTTTTATTGGAAGTGCAGTGCGTAAAAAAGGTTAATCAGGCAGAAAAAGGAGAAAACATATGTTAGAAAACACAAATTCTCCCCAGGGAAGGGGAGAATCTGAAATGATAAAAACATACTGGAATCATCGACCGGATCTTCGATCCATGTATCTGGAAGAGCTGGAAAAGGTTTTACTTGCAGCAGGAGAGAAGAAATTTCGAGCAAAGCAGCTTTTTGAATGGCTTCATAAAAAGCATGCAGCTTCCTTTGATGAGATGACCAATCTTTCTGCAGCTTTGCGGAAAAAACTGGCGGAGGAAACGGAGCTGGTAACCTTAAAACCGGTGGAAGAACTGATTTCCCAGCTGGATGGCACCAGAAAATATCTGTTTGAACTGGCCGACGGCAATGTGATTGAAAGTGTATGGATGGAATACAAACACGGAAACAGTGTCTGTATTTCTTCTCAGGCGGGCTGCCGTATGGGCTGTCGTTTCTGTGCCTCCACTTTAAATGGATTGGAGCGAAATCTGACTGCATCTGAGATGCTGGAACAGATTTACAGGATTTCTTCCATAACAGGAAAACGGGTAGACAATGTGGTTATTATGGGATCCGGAGAGCCTTTGGATAATTATGATAATGTAGTACGTTTTCTGCATCTGATCACAGATCCTCAGGCGGGAGGAATCAGCAAACGAAATATTACCCTGTCCACCTGTGGGCTGGTTCCCCGTATTCAGCAGCTTGCAGACGAAAATCCCGGGGTAACGTTGGCATTATCTCTTCATGCAGCGGACGATGAGACCAGAAAGACTTTAATGCCTATTGCGAAAAAATATTCCTTAGCGCAGGTTCTTCCTGCCTGCGATTATTATTTTGAAAAAACGGGCCGGAGAGTCAGTTATGAATACAGTCTGGTAAAGGGCGTAAACGATACACCTGCGGAAGCTGCCCGTTTATCCGCTCTTTTGAAAGGCAGGAATTGTCATGTGAATCTAATTCCTGTAAATCCCGTAAAAGAGCGGGAATTTGAGACCGTTACAAGAGAGCATGCACAACGTTTCCGAAATATGCTTGAAAAAAATGGAATTAATGCTACAATCAGAAGAGAAATGGGAAGAGATATTCAGGGGGCGTGCGGTCAGCTGAGACGTTCTTATAAGGCGGACAAAGCACCACAGAGCTAGAAAGGAGGTTGCCTTGGAAGCATTTGCATTAAGCGATATAGGAAAATGCAGAGAGATGAACCAGGATGCTGTCTTTGCACAGTGTACTCCAATCGGTAATCTGGATAACCTGTTTATCGTTGCGGATGGAATGGGTGGTCATCAGGCTGGTGATTATGCTTCTGCCTATGCCATTGCACGATTGCGGGAATTAGTACAGCGAGAGACTGCAAAAACACCACCGGAACTGTTTGAGTGGGCATTTCAGGTGGTAAATTATGAAGTATTTGAAAAAGGATACAGTGAGATGGATCTGTACGGTATGGGTACTACGCTGGTGGCCTGCACACTGGATGCGAACCTGCTGCTGACCGTTGCCAATGTGGGTGACAGCCGTTTATATGTGTACAGCAGCCAGTATGGAATCCGGCAGATTACAAAAGATCACAGTTATGTGGAAGAACTGGTCCGAAAGGGGCAGCTTACCCGTGACAGTGTGCTGTATCAGCAATCCAAAAATGTGATTACCAGAGCAATTGGAGCATCAGAGGATGTGAAAACCGATATTTTCCAGCTGGAACTGGAAGAAGGGGATCAGATCCTGCTTTGTTCCGATGGCCTGTCCAATATGGTTTCTGACAATCTGCTCAGTCTGTTTCTGGCCGTGCCGGATGATGCAGAAAGCAAGGCACATCGATTGATCGATGAGGCCAATTATGCCGGCGGAACCGATAATATCTCGGCAGTTGTTATTATGACAGGTGAAACTGACAAAATGTTTGAGGATGATGAGGATGCCGGGGAGCATTTCCCCAAAGAAGAAATGAGAGGTCTGTAGCGTATGAATAGAGTTGGAGTAATTCTGGCTGGCAGATATGAGCTGATGGAGCTGCTGGGGTCCGGCGGCATGGCAGATGTCTATAAAGCGTCTGACCGGAAGCTGAACCGTTATGTAGCCGTGAAGATTCTGCGTCAAGAATATAGCAGTGATGAAAGTTTTATCATGCGATTTCAGCAGGAAGCAATGGCTGCAGCCAGTATTCAGAATCCTTATGTAGTAAATGTTTATGACGTAGGTGCGGAAGATGACATTAATTATATTGTCATGGAGCTTGCAGAAGGCGTTACGTTAAAAGATTATATTCAGAAAAAAGGAAAATTGGAAATCGTTGAGGCAATCAACATTGCCGTGCAGATTGTAAGCGGAATCAGAGAAGCGCATATGCACCGCATCATTCATCGGGATATTAAACCTCAGAATATTATGGTTGCTCCGGATGGAAAGACCAAGGTCATGGATTTTGGTATCGCCAGAGCCGTTACCGCACAGACGATTACTGCCAATACAGTAGGGTCTGTTCACTACATTTCACCGGAGCAGGCCAGAGGAATTGCCTGTGACGAGCGGTGTGATATTTATTCTATTGGTATTACCATGTATGAGATGATCACCGGACGGGTACCCTTTGACGGTGATTCTACCGTAGCGATTGCTTTGGCACATATTAAAGAACCGATTACACCGCCCAGTGTTTATGAACCCATGATTCCGGTAAGTCTGGAAAAAATCATTATGAAATGTACCCAGAAGAAACCGGAACTTCGTTATGCTTCTGCCGAGGAATTGATTGATGATCTGAAAAAGGCATTAATGACACCGGATGAAGACTTTGTAAAAGAGGTTGTCATTGCCCAGGAAGGCGGTACTCGTGTTTTTTCGGAAGAAGATACCAGAAAAATTAAGGAGGAATCCGGAAAGATTTCTCTAAAAACTCAGGAAGAAGAAAATTATCAGCTGGGTCTGGAAGATGATGATTTGGATGATCTCCCGGCAGATGATGAAGAATCCGATGGAAAGATGGAAAAGGTGGTTCTGTTTATTGGGATAGGGGCGCTGCTGGTAGTGCTTTTGATTGCAGGCCTTCTGATCGGAAGAGCATTCAATCTGTTTTCATTCCCTTCATTTGGCTCAAATGAAACAGAAACAACTACAGGAGAAGTACTGGCGGCAGATGAAGTTCGGATGCCTGCTGTAGAGGGAATGACAGAGGAAAAGGCAATTGAGCTTTTGAAGGATTCCAGTCTGGGGTATAAAATTGTCAAGAAATCTTCTGATAAGGTGGATGCAGGAACGGTAATTTCAGCTTCCGTGGAAGAAGGTACTATTTTACAGAAGCATACACAGGTTATTCTTACTGTAAGCAGCGGTATCGATACCCGGATCATTCCCAATATTGTTGGAGAAAATGTGGAAACTGCCAAAAAGGCACTGGAGAAGACGGATCTGGAAGTGAAGGTTGAGGAAGAAGCCTCCGAAAATACAGAAAAAGATCATGTAATCCGGTGTGATCCGGAGGTTGGCGAATCGGTAGAAATCGGAACGGTAGTGACTCTTTACGTCAGCACCGGAGCAAAGAAAAAGATGGTTGCTGTTCCTCGTCTGGTTGAAAATCCTCTGGAAACAGCGCAGGATATGCTGGATAATGCCGGTTTGGAATATGGAGAAATCAAAGAGGAATACAGCGAACGGGTGGCAGGTACTGTTATCGGTCAGAGTCCATCCTACGGTGTAAAAGTAGAGGAAGGTACAAAGATTGATATTGTTGTCAGCCTTGGGCCCAAAACAGTTACGACGAAAGTGCCGAATGTAAAGGGGATGAAGCTGGAATCTGCAAAAACAGAGATTTTAGCGGCGAATCTGAGAGTTGGAAGTGTTGACGAAGAATATAACGACAGTGTACCCGCAGGTCAGATCATTGACCAGAGTATTGCGGCAGAGTCTGAAGTGGAAGAAAATACCACGGTTAATCTGACAGTCAGCCTTGGACCGCAGGAAACATCCACAGAAGCGCCTGTGAGTGTACCAAACATTGTAGGGCTTTCTGAATCAGAGGCATTGGAGAAACTGGCAGAAGCTGGTCTTAGCGGAAGGCGGGCAGGAACAGAGGATGGTACTCAGGAAGCAGGCCAGGTTACCCGTACAGTTCCCGGCGTTGGTTCTCCAGTTGAAAAAGGAAGCACGGTTGAATATTACGTTAGTATAGGAGAAACCAATGCAGAAGAATAAGATAACCGGCAGAATCATAAAAGGCATTGGCGGATTTTACTATGTACACGATGGCAATGACCAGATTTTTGAGTGCCGTGCCAAAGGGATTTTCCGCAACAAGAAGCAAAAACCCCTGGTAGGAGATGAAGTGGTCATTGATATTCTGGATGCAGAAAAGCAGGTGGGAAACCTGGTGGAAATTCTGCCCCGCAGGTCGGAGCTGATCCGGCCTGCATCGGCAAATATAGATCAGGCCCTGGTTATTTTTGCAGCAAAAGACCCGGATCCCAATTATATTCTTCTGGACAAATTCCTGATCACCATGAACCGGCTGGATCTTCCGGTTATTCTGTGCTTTAATAAGACAGACCGGATTACGGAGGAAGAGATTCAGCGTCTTGAGCGGATCTATGGGAATGCCTGTGAACTGCATTTTATTAGTGTTCTTCAGGAAAAAGGTCTGTCAGAACTGAAGGAGCGCATGAAAGGGAAAACTTCGGTTTTAGCAGGTCCTTCCGGGGCGGGAAAGTCCTCTTTTTTAAACTTTTTCTGCCCGGATTCTCAGGCACAGACGGGAGCGATCAGTGAAAAAATCGGACGTGGTCGTCATACCACCCGTCATGCAGAGCTTTTTTATGTGGAAGAAGACACTTATCTGATGGATACTCCGGGATTTAGTTCCATGGAATTAATGGGTCTGGATTATCGGGAACTTCGATATTATTATCCTGAATTTGATGAACATGAGGGAAACTGCCGTTTTCAGGGCTGTGTGCATGTTTCAGAGCCGGATTGTTCTGTAAAAGCAGCAGTAGAAAACGGAGAAATTGCAAAAGAACGTTACGATTCTTATTGTTATCTCTATGAAGAATTACGTCATGTGAAGAAATATTAGTAAACAGGTGTGTCTGTCGGTGCAGACACACCATAATGATAAGGGAACTGTGAGGTACAAAACAGTTGTCTCAGTGTATATAAGGAGGAAACTATGAAATATCTGGCACCTTCCGTTTTATCAGCGGATTTTGCAAAACTGGGTGAAGAAGTTCGTACTGTCAGTGAGGCAGGCGCAGAGTATATCCATCTGGATATTATGGATGGCATGTTTGTGCCTAATATTACCTTTGGTGCACCGGTGATCAAGAAGATCAGACCCTACAGCGAAAGTATTTTTGATGTGCATATGATGGTGCAGGATCCCGGAAGATATCTGGAAGATTTTGCAGCAGCAGGAGCAGATGTGATTTCCATTCATGCGGAAGCTTCCACTCATCTGGACAGAGATCTGAATCGGATTCATGAACTTGGCTGTAAAGCCGGTGTCGTACTGAATCCCGCCACATCGTTAAGTGTATTGGATTGGGTACTGGACCTTGTGGATATGGTTGTTCTGATGACTGTAAACCCTGGATTTGGCAATCAGAAATTTATTCCCTATTCTGTTGAAAAAGTAAAAGCACTGAAAAAGATGCTGACAGAAAAAGGCTCCAATGCATTGATCCAGCTGGATGGCGGAGTAAAACTGGACAACTGTGCACAGCTGTGTGAAGCAGGTGCGGACGTTCTGGTGGCAGGTTCTGCTGTCTTTAAGGATGACCCCGCAGCCAACGTACGCGCTTTCCGGGAAATTTTAGGAAAATTTTAGTGATTTTAGGCAAAGCATGCTTTTATGGGTGTGATTTGCCTGAAAGCTGAGTGAAAATAAGAGTAATCGAAACGTTAAGCAAAGGAGAAAATTGATTTGAAACGTTGCTTAATCATAACCGGAGGCAGTGTGGATGATCCAACTGCCTCTGATTTTTTGAGAAAAAATCATTATGATTTCATAATTGCGGTGGACGGCGGTTTGATGGCAGCCAGAAGACTGCAGATACTGCCGGATTTTTGTGTAGGAGACTTTGATTCCGTATCAGAGGAGGCCTATGCATATTTCCAGGCAAAGGAGGGGATCTGCTGGGAGACGCACCCTCCGGAAAAAGATGACACCGATACGGAGCTGGCTCTTCATCTGGCATTGCGTCAGGGAGCAGAAGAAATTCACCTTTTTGGCGCCACAGGAACTCGTATGGACCACACTTTGGCGGCCATTGGTTTGCTGCAGATTCCTTTAAAGGCAGGCGTTTTCTGCTGGATGATTGACGGGCACAACCGGATTACCATGATTGATTCGGAGATAAAACTGAAAAAAGCAGAAACATTTGGAAAATATGTTTCTCTGATTCCCTATACAGAAGTGGTTTCTGGTGTTACACTGAAGGGGATGAAATATCCTTTGCAGGATGCGGTGCTGGTTCATGGAAACAGCCTTGGAGTCAGCAATGAAATTCAGGAAGAAGAAGCGGTTATACAGATTAAGGGAGGACAGCTGCTTCTGATTGAATCGAAAGATTGATGCGGTTGGATTGAATCGAAAGATTGATGAGGGTGAAAGGAATAAACGAAATACGATGAAAAAAACACTATTATTAGCTTCTGCATCCCCCAGAAGAAAAGAGATACTGGAGCAGGCCGGTTTTTCTTTTGAGATTCTGGCGGCCAATGCAGATGAAAATATTCAGGAAGCTGATCCGGCGGAAATGGTGAAAAAGCTTTCTGCCCGAAAAGCACTTGCATCCATGGAAGCATGGAAACAGCAGAACAAGTCTGAAGATGATATACTGGTGCTGGGTGCAGATACCGTTGTGGTACTGGACGGACAGATTCTGGGAAAACCTTCTGATCAGGCAGATGCGACACAGATGCTGCGCCGGCTGCAGGGCAATACCCACCAGGTGTATACCGGTGTAACCTTGTTGTGGGTGGATGAAGAAAAGCAGCAAAAACAGATTTGTTTTGCAGAGAAGACTGATGTGGTATTTTATCCCATGACAGAAACAGAGATTCAGGCGTATATTGCAACAAATGAAGGCGCTGATAAAGCAGGTTCTTACGCTGTGCAGGGACTTGCTATGAAATACATTGAAAAAATAGATGGAGATTACCATAATGTGGTAGGATTACCGGCGGCCAGCATTTATCAGACACTGTGCAGAAACCATCTGGAGCTTTGATGGGGACTCTGAAAAGAGGTAAAAGATGAAAGAAAAAACAGGTGTAAAAGCAAATACAGATATAGAAGTAAAAGCAGGTATAAAATCAAGTACAGGTGTAAAAGCAAATGCATGTCGATCTTTGGGACAGAAAATCGGGCAGAAAAGCTTGATTCGCCTGACCGCCATGCTGCTGATCCTGGTAATGACATTATGTACCGGCTGTGGACAGGGAAAGCAGTCTGATATTCGGATTGTAAAACCCTTGTCTGATACAGAACTGTTTAAAATTGATGAAGAAATCTGCACGGTGTCGGAAGCTGTAGTACTGATTTCTGCCCAAAAGAAGGTTGTCGAAGATATTTATGGTCCTGAAATCTGGGCGGTGGAGACTGGTGGAGTGACTTTTGAAGAAAATATGAAAGTCTCTTTAAAAGATTTTCTTGCACGGATGACCTGTATGAAGCTGATGGCAGAAGCTAACCATATTACGTTGTCTGCAGAAGAAAAACAGCAGATTCAAAGCTGCACAGATGCCTATCTTTCCCAGCTGACGGAAGAAGAAAGCAAGGCTCTGAATGCAGAAAAAGAAGAAATCCAGGACGTATTTACCTCATATTACTACTATAATAAACTGATGGAAGTACTGACATCCGACATGGAGACGGAAATTTCCGATAATGATGCCCGTATTATGCAGATTGAGTGTATTTATGTGGCAAAAACAGATAAAGATCAAACTTCCAAAATGCAGAAAATTCTGAAAAAGGCAAAAGAAGCAGACAGTTTTGCGGAAGTGGCAAAAACCTATAATGAAAGCGGAGAAACGGCCATGAGCATTTCCCGCAATCAGCTGTCGGCAGAAATCGAAGAAGCGGTTTTTGCTTTGTCAGATGACCAGATCAGTAATGTGCTGGAAGCAGAGGATGGCTATTATATTATTCATTGTGTGGAAGACTATGACCGGGAAGCTACTGCAAAGCATAAGGAAGAGCTGGTTAATGCGTTAAAAGAAGAATACTTTACACAGCAGTATGACGGTTTTGTAGAAAATCTGACTGCCCAGTTCAATGACAGTGCATGGGAAAAGATTTCTCTGGCGGATATTGTAACCCTTTCAGAAGCAGATTTCTTTGCCATTTATGAAGAATATGTAAAGTAACATCGATTGTCACCTTCATTCAGAAAGAGATTCTGTCCAATGAAACTGACGCCGGCCAGATGAGTGGTGGCAGCATTGCTCAACAGAACAGATAAAAAGTTTAATAAGTAAATTGTTAGCACTCATTTTTAATGAGTGCTAATTTTTGCTTGACAAACCTGTACGAGCGTATTATGATATGTACTGAACAAAACACGGGCAGACCCAACCGATACACGGTATGCCTCTGCTAAATGATTATAAAATTTAGGAGTGATTACAATGGCTGTTAAATCAGGTAATTTAACAATTAATAGTGAAAACATTTTCCCCATTATTAAAAAATGGCTGTATTCCGATCATGATATTTTTTACAGAGAATTAGTTTCCAATGCATGTGATGCAATTACCAAACTGAAAAAACTGGAAGTAATGGGCGAATACTCATTCCCCGAGGATTATAAAGCAAAAGTAACGGTAACTGTAGATCCTGAAGAAAAGTCCATCACCTTTGCTGATAATGGTATTGGTATGACCTTCGAAGAAGTAGATGAGTACATTAACCAGATTGCATTTTCCGGTGCAGCAGACTTCCTGGAAAAATACAAAGATAAAACAAGCGAAGACCAGATTATCGGTCATTTTGGACTTGGTTTCTACTCTGCATTTATGGTAGCTGATAAAGTAACCATCGATTCCTTATCTCATAAAGAAGGCGCAGAAAGCGTTCACTGGGAATCCGAAGCAGGTGTAGATTTCGAGATGTCAGCTGGCAATAAGACAGATGTTGGTACCAGCATCAAGCTGTATCTCAATGAAGACAGCTATGAATTCTGCAACGAATACCGTGCAAAAGAAGTTCTGGAAAAATACTGCTCCTTCATGCCTTCTGAAATTTATCTGGAAGTAAATGGAAAAGAGATGGAAACTCAGACCATCGATGAAGAAGAACTGCTGGAAGAAGACGTAATCGTAGAACGTTTCACAGAAGAAGCAGAAACCGAAGAAGTAGAAAAAGAAGACGGAACCAAGGAACTGGTAGAAACCAAACCTGCTAAGAATAAAGTAAAAATCCAGAAACGTCCCGTTCCCGTTAACGAAGTAAATCCTCTTTGGAACAAACATCCCAATGATTGTACAGAAGAAGAATATAGAAACTTCTACCGCAGTGTATTCCATGATTACAAAGAGCCTCTGTTCTGGATCCATCTGAACATGGATTATCCTTTCAAATTGAAAGGTATTCTGTACTTCCCTAAGATCAACATCGAATACGAATCCGCAGAAGGCGTTATCAAACTGTACAACAATCAGGTATTTATTGCAGATAACATCAAAGAAGTAATTCCTGAATTCCTTATGCTGTTAAAGGGTGTGATCGACTGTCCTGACCTGCCTCTGAACGTATCCAGAAGTGCTCTGCAGAACGACGGCTTTGTAAAGAAGATTTCCGATTACATCACCAAGAAAGTTGCAGACAAGCTGTCCGGTATGTGCAAAACAGACCGCGAAAACTACGAAAAATACTGGGATAACATCAATCCCTTCATCAAATACGGCTGCCTGAAAGATGAAAAATTCGATAAGAAGATGAAAGATTTCATGCTGTACCATACAACGGAAAATACTTTCGTTACTCTGGCAGACGAGCTGGAAAAGAATAAAGAAAAATACGAAAACAAAGTATTCTATACAGACGATGTAAAAGCACAGGCTCAGTACATCTCCATGTTCAAAAATGAAGAAATCGAAGTAGTAGTGCTGAATCAGAGAATCGATACACCTTACATCCAGCATCTGGAACAGGCAAACGAAGATCTGAAATTTGTCCGCGTAGACTCCGATCTGAATGACATCTTTAAAGATGAAACCGACGAAGAACAGCAGAAACAGCTGGAAGAAAACGGAAAAACATTAGGTGAACTGTACAAGAAAGTCATGCCCGATGAAAAGATTGAAGTTGCACTGGAAAAACTGAAAGACGCAGAAGTAGCATCCGTTATTACCTTCTCCGAAGAAGGCCGCAGAATGCAGGATATGATGCGCATGTATGGCATGGATCCCAGTATGTTTGGCAGCGAAGGCCTGAAACTGGTTCTGAACGCAAACCATCCTCTGGTAGATTACATTCTCAACAACGGTGAAAATGAACATGCATCTGACATCTGCGAACAGCTGTATGACCTGGCACTGTTAAAACATGGCAGCCTGTCACCGGAAAGAATGGCAGCATTTGTAACAAGAAGCAATAAGCTGATGATGGAGCTGAATAAATAAAAAGATAAAACAAAAACAGTCGCCTCACAAGGGGTTGACCTAATGATGAGTTGGAAAGCCACCCAGCACTCGGCCAAAGTACAAGGGTGGTTTGGTGATTATGAAATTGATTTTGCTGTTGGATGCAAATGTACTGCAGGAATTGTAAAGGAAAAAGAGTCTGCTGCTTGTGGCAGGATGTTATTGCGTATTCATAAACCTTTTAATATAATAAAACTATAAAATCCAGGAAACAGGATTTTCTGAAAGGTACGGAATCAAAACAACACAGCAGAAAGGACAAGGAAAGATGAAAACAAAAGCAGTACGTATTTATGGTGTTCATGATCTTCGTCTGGAAGAATTTGAACTTCCGACCATGGGAGAGGATGAAATTCAGGCCCGGATCATTACAGACAGCCTGTGTCTGTCCACCTACAAGGTGCAGAATCAGGGGGCAAAACACAAAAAACTTCCAGATGATCTGGAGAATAATCCCGTGATCATGGGACATGAATTCTGCGGAATTATTGAGGCGGTTGGCTCCAAATGGCAGCATCTGTATAAACCGGGGGATAAATTTGTGGCACAGCCCAATCTGGGGCGGGCAGATACTTTTTCATTGGGTTATTCTTTTCCCTATGTGGGCGGAGAAGCAACCAAAGTAATCATTATGAATGAAGCCATAGAAAAAGGCTGCCTTCTTCCTTATAAGGGCGAAAGCTTCTTTGAAGGTGCACTGGTGGAGCCTCTTTCCTGTATCATTGCCGGTTTCAAGGCCAACTTCCATTTGAGAGACCGCAATGATTATGACCATACCATGGGAATTAAAGTGGGCGGTGCCATGGCAATCCTTGGAGGAACCGGCCCCATGGGCTCACTGGCCATTGATTATGCGATCCATGGTGAGAAGAAGCCCTCTGT
>JBGVFN010000165.1:0-13243 GCA_045121095.1 Lachnospiraceae bacterium
CACGCAGTCTGCACATCCCAGTTTTGGCTAAATTTTTCTCAGATTCAGTCAGCGTAGCCCGCTACGCCTCCTTCATTTGAGAGAAATTTATCTCAAAATGGGATGCACATTCTGCATAAAGCCTTTTTCAAACACGCTCTAAGGCATCCCGAAGAAAATTATGAATGCTTGCTGGATTCATTCCATATTATATATTATTTTCCATGTCTGCTATTAATCATTTTCTGGATTTCTTTCATAAGGTTCACGGTATCTTCCACGCTTCTGACCGCACACATGATGGTGTCATCGCCGGCGATACAGCCTACCACCTGAGGGAAATGAAGTCCATCCAGCGCAGCTGCAACTGCCATAGCCAGCCCGGAGACCGTTTTAATGACCAGAAGGTTCTGTGCCATATCCATGGAAATATAACCGTCACAGAAAATCCGGACATATTTGTCCTTCATCTCATCTTCTTCCTTCTTCAGCAGTGTATAACACTGTTTGCCTTTACCATTGGGCATCTTGGTCAGTTTCAATTCTCTGATATCTCTGGAAACGGTTGCCTGAGTTACATTGAAACCTTCCATATTCAGACGTTCCGCCAGTTCTTCCTGTGTTTCCACATCATATTTGCCAATCAGCTCCCGTATCTTATCATGCCTTTTGATCTTCATGTAAAACCTCCGAGTTTTATCGTTCCGACATTTTTCTTCGCAATGTTTCCAGAAAACTTACATTGCTTACTTTCAGTATGTTGACCATTTCTTCCGCCTGCTTGATTTCAATCCGGTCTCCCAGTTCCAGAAAGCCGGAATCATTGCCATCAAAATAAGCCTGCACCGGGATAAAACGTTTTCCCGGTCTTTTGGTGACTTCCACGGTAATCCGGGAATCTGCCCGCAGCACAATGCTTCGATTATGCAGAGAATGCGGAGAAATGGGGGTAAGCAGAATGCTGGATGCTTTTGGATCTACAATAGGACCACCCGCTGAAAGGTTATAAGCGGTAGACCCTGTAGGAGTTGCCATAATGATACCATCTGCCACATATTTATTCAACAGCTCACCATCTACAAAAATATTATAGTCATTTACGTCCAGCCCCTGGGATCTTGAAAGTACAATATCATTCAATGCATGCTCTGAAATGCGGGTTCCATCTTTTTTGATGATTTCACCATACAGAAGCATTCTTTTTTCAATGGTATACAGGTCATGGATCAGACAATCCAGTGCATGCTCCATGGATTCCGGATCAATTTCTGCCAGATATCCCAGGGTTCCGTGATTAATTCCCAAAATGGGAATTTCTTTATACCGCAGATCACGGGCGGCCTGCAGCATGGTGCCATCGCCGCCGATTACCAGAATACATTGGGTATCGTCTGCAACCTTTTCCGGGTTGGTATAACGATACCAGTCATGATCATCCGGTGCCTCCGCATAAACACCAGCATCCATGCGGCAATGACAGCCTCTGGTTTCCAGATAATCACGGACCATGCAGGCCAGCTTCCGACTGCCCTTTTTACCATAATTACTGATAATATAAAATTTCTTCATGAACAGTTACAACACCTCATGTGCTTTCTGTGTAATCTGCTCCGCGCTGGGAATATAAGGAGCATTTTCCGGCCGTTTGCAGCCTTTTCCCAGCCACACAAGATATTCAATATTTCCTTCCGGCCCTTTAATGGGCGAATGATCCAGCCCCAGGATGGAGAATCCCATGGCCTGGGCACAGGCTGTTACTGATTCAATGACTTCCACATGTACTTTGCGGTCACGGACAACACCCTTTTTGCCTACTTTTTCCCGTCCTGCTTCAAACTGAGGCTTGATCAGGCAGACTGCCTGTCCACCTTCCCGCAGCAGTTCGTAGGCAGGAGGAAGAATTTTACTCAGTGATATAAAAGATACATCTACAGAGAAGAAATCAATGGGTTCAGGAATTAATTCGTGATCCAGGTATCTTGCATTGGTCTTTTCCATACAGATTACCCGTTCATCCTGACGCAGTTTCCAGTCCAGCTGTCCTCTTCCGCTGTCCACCGCATAGACTTTTACAGCCCCATTCTGCAGCATACAGTCTGTAAAACCGCCGGTAGATGCACCAATATCCATACAGGTAAAGCCCGTCAGCTCAATGGGCCATACTTCCATGGCTTTTTCCAGTTTCAGACCGCCGCGGCTGACATATTTCAGTGTCGAACCTTTTACTTCTATCGGCTTCTCCGTATCAAATACCGTTCCCGGCTTATCTTCTTTCTGTCCATCCACATAAACAATTCCGGACATGATCAGGGCTTTTGCTTTTTCTCTGGAAGGCGCCAGCCCTTTGTTAACCAGCAGTATATCTAAACGTTCTTTCATTTCTGTTCTCCAATCCGATCCAGAATTCTTTCCAGAATAAACTCTGCATCCAGACCGATTTCTTTTTTCAATGTCTCCACATTACCATGCTCCACATAAATATTCGGCACAGCTACATTGATAATATCATTTGTCGCCCCGGCTTCACTCAGCCAGGTACAGACATGCTCCCCAAAACCGCCTTTCAGGATATTTTCTTCCATGGTTACCAGAAGAGAATGGGAAACAGCGGCTTTTTCCAGACAGGCATCATCTATGGGACTTACAAACCGCATATTGACCAGGGAAACCGAATGTCCCAGTTCTTTCAGCCGATTGCGCACTTCTACTGCGGTTTCTACCATACTGCCCACAGCCAGTAATGCAATCTCCGCTTCCTCATAAATCCATTCCGCTTCACCCGCTTTAATCGGTGCCCGATGTTCGGCCAGACCTTTCCATCCGGTTCCTCTCGGATAACGAATGGCAATGGGATAAGGATAGTCAAAAGCATATTTTAACATATCCTGCAGTTCATAGATATTTTTAGGTGCACAAACTGTCATATTGGGGATATGTGACAGACAGGACAGATCAAAGATCCCCTGATGTGTCTCGCCATCGCTTCCCACCAGACCGGCTCTGTCCACTGCAAATACTACGGGTAAATTCTGGATACAGACATCATGAATAATCTGATCATAGGCTCTTTGCAGGAAAGAAGAATAAACAGCTACCACCGGTTTCAAACCGCCAGCCGCCATACCTGCCGCAAAGGTCACTGCATGCTGCTCAGCGATCCCCACGTCAAAGAAACGCTTGGGAAATTCTTCTGCAAAAGGACTCAGGCCAGTACCGTCAGGCATGGCGGCAGTAATCGCCACAATATCCGGATTTTTTCTGGCTTCTTCACAGATTGTTTTTGAAAAAATATCGGTCCAGTCCGGTTCTGTTTTCTGCTTTTTCACTTTCCCGGTACGTACCTCAAAGGGCGAAACGCCATGGAATCGCTCCGGATGTTCTTCTGCAGGGCGGTATCCTTTGCCTTTTTTGGTCAGTACATGAATCAGCACCGGTTTTTTCATACGTTTGGCATTTTCCAGAACGGTAACCAGCCCTTTGATATCATGTCCATCCACGGGTCCCCAATAGGTAATGCCCATATTTTCAAAAAGCATTCCCGGCACCAGCACCTTTTTCAGATTATTTTTTACTGCCGACAACGTATTCAGCACAGGAATTCCCACATTGGGAAGCTGCTCCAGATGGTCACTTACCTTTTCTTTCAGATCATAATAAGCTGCAGTCCGGCGTATCTTGCTGAGATGCTGACTGATTCCTCCGGTATTTTTGGAAATGGACATTTCATTGTCATTTAAAATCACAATATAATTCCCTTTCAGGCTGGAAACGTTGTTTAATGCTTCCAGTGCCATACCGCCTGTCAGCGCACCGTCACCAATTACGGAAATAACAGAGTAATCCTCACCTTTTCGATCTCTTGCCATGGCCAGACCCATACCTGCTGAAACAGAAGTGGAACTGTGCCCGGTATCAAAGGGATCACATTCACTCTCTTTTCGCTTCGGAAATCCGCTCATACCACCATATTTACGTAATTCATCAAATCCTGCTCTTCTTCCGGTCAGAATCTTATGTGTATAGGACTGATGTCCCACATCCCAGATAATTTTGTCTTTTGCAGGGTCAAATACCAGATGAAGCGCCATGGTCAGCTCCACAACACCCAGGTTGGAGGCCAGGTGACCGCCGGTCGTGCTGATTTTCTTAATTAAAAATCTCCGGATTTCCTTCGCAAGTGTTTCATATTCTGACTCCTGCAGTTTCCGTATATCACCCGTCTGGTTGATTTTATCAAGTAACATAGTATCTCCTCATATTATAACGAGTCATTCTCCTAACTATTACCTATTTCTCCCGGTTTACCAGCATCTGGATCAGCTGCTCCAGGAAAGGATTCTCATAGGGCAATGCCTGTAAAGTATGGATTGCACGTTCAGATAACAATTTCACATCTGTTTTTGCTTTTTCCAGTCCTTCCAGTGTTACATAAGTAGTTTTATTATTTTTCTCATCACTTAAAACCGGTTTTCCAAGAACCGCTTCATCACCGATTACATCCAGAATATCATCCTGAATCTGGAAAGCAAGGCCCACATCCGCTGCAATGCTTATGATCTGCTTTTCTTCCTCAGCAGACGCACCTGCCAGTACGGCTCCGATCAGCATGGAAGCTTCCAGAAGCGCTCCTGTTTTCAGAGCATAGATAAAATCCAGTTTTTCCTTGGGAATAGGCTTGTTCGTCAGCTCCACATCAACGGTCTGACCGCCGATCATGCCGTAAATACCGGATTTTTCAGCTAAAATGGATGCGGCCCGCAGCACACGGTCTGCATGAGGTGTCATGGACGCCGCTTTTAATGCGGTTTCAAAGCAGTAAACCATCAGTCCGTCACCGGCCAGAATTGCCATATCTTCGCCATATTCCACCCATGTGGTGTGTTTACCGCGGCGATAGCGGTCATTATCCATGGCCGGAAGATCGTCATGAACCAAAGAAGCGGAGTGCATCATTTCCATCGCTGCCATAAAAGGCTCTACTTCCTGTCCATTCCCGCCAAACAGACGGTAGGTTTCCTGCATCAGCATGGGACGAAGACGTTTACCGCCTACTGTTACACTGTAATTCATGGACTCCATAATGGTTTTCTGATGTCCTGTTTCTTCCGGCAGATACTGATCGATTACAGCCTGTACCTCTGCCGTTCTCTGTTTTAACTGTTCCTTAAAGTCCATTCCACTGACCCTCCTCATTCAGAATCACAAGCTGCTGCTCCACCTCTGTCAGCGCCTGGCTGCAGTACTGGACCAGACCAACACCTTCTTTATATAAATGAAAAGATTCCTCCAACGTGCATTCTTTGCTTTCCAGCCGGGCGATCAGTTCCTCCAGCTGCTCCAGTGCCGTTTCAACTGGTATCTTTTTCTCATTTTCCATTTCAAGTTTCTCCATCCAATTCCTGATTAATGACCTCTGCCTGAACTTTTCCATCAGAAAACTGCAGGCAAATAACCTGTTCCGGCTTCAGATCAGCAGCGGACTGCACTGGTTTCCCTTCCTTATGGCTGACATAGGCAAAACCGCCTGACAGCTTTTTCAAAGGAGAAAGTGCATCCAGCTTTCCAGCGCACAGAGCCGTTCTGTGTCTGCAATCCTTCACCCGATTCTGCATGGCAAATTCCATCTGCTGCTGCAGCTGTCTTAACTGCTGTCTCTTTTGTTCCAGCTGATAAGCAGGATCCTGAAGATTCAGACGCCGTCTGCAGGAATCCACCAGAGCCTGTTTGCGCTCCAGCTGCAGTTTTACCGCCATATCCAGCTGATTTTTCCGGGTCAGCAGGGTATTCAGATACGCTGCATAGTCAAATACAGCCAGTTCTGCTGCTGCCGAAGGAGTGGGAGCCCGCATATCTGCCACAAAATCAGCAATGGTATAATCCGTTTCGTGACCTACTGCGGAAATAATGGGCGTTCTGGCATGAAAAATCGCGTAGGCGGTTTCTTCCTCGTTAAATGCCCACAAATCTTCCAATGAACCGCCGCCGCGGCCTACAATGATGCAATCCAGCCCCATCTCGTCCAGATATTCAATACCTGCTGCAATGGAAGCAGATGCCATCTCTCCCTGCACCAGCGCAGGATACAGATACAACGTCACACATGGATTTCTCCGCGCAGCGATATTGCAGATATCCCGAATGGCTGCACCAGTGGAAGCCGTTACAATGCCGATCCTGGTTCCAAAACGTGGAATCGGCTGCTTATACTCCGGTGCAAACATGCCCATCTCTTCCAGCTGTGTTTTCAGCTTTTCATACTGCTGATACAGTACACCCATGCCATCCGCTTCAGCAGTCTGCACATACAGCTGATAACGTCCATCTCTTTCATAAACATTGATACTGCCGCCCGCCACGATCTTCATACCATTTTGAAGACGTACCTTCAGATTTGCCCTCTGGGAACGGAACATGACTGCATTTAATACACCAGACGCATCCTTCAAAGTAAAATAAATATGTCCTGATGTATGGTATTTGCAGTTGGAAATCTCACCGCGGACATAAATCTGACGCAGGGCAAAATCCTGAGTGAACAGATTTTTAATATAGGCATTGACCTGTTCTACAGAATATACACTGGCCGCCATTATTTTCCAGCTTCAGCCCGGACAATTTTTCCTAATATACCATTAATAAAGGAAGGAGAATCATTACCACCATACTGTTTTGCCAGTTCAATGGCTTCGTTGATGGCAACTTTATCCGGTACTGTTTCGTCATAACGGATTTCATACAATGCCAGACGGATCAGGCTCAGATCTACCTTTGCCATACGTCTTGTCTGCCAGCCTTTTGCGTACTGATTGATCAGTTCATCTGCTTCCTCTGCTTTTTCCAGTACCTGCTCTGCACGTTCCTTAATACGCACTTTTTCTTCATCTGTATAATCAGCCAGTTCTTCAGAATCCAGATACAGTTTCATCTCTTCTTCCAGAAGCTCCGGCGCATAAAATTCTTTCATAAATACCAGTTTAAAGGTATGTTCTCTTAACTCTCTGCGTTTCATCTCTTCCTCCACATGCAGTGCTTTGTGATTGTTCCCTGCTTTCACGGTTACATGCAAAACAGCTTTTTGGTACACTGCGTTTCTATCATATGATACAGGCAAAAAAAGGGCGCAGAATTACACCGGCCCCATTTTATATTGTCTGCAATTATCAAGGTTTTGTATCCATCGGATACCTTCAAACAGCCGGAAAATCAGCTGCTTCAGCCGATTATTCCGTTTCAATTCCTGAAATACGAACATTTACATCAATGACTGCAAGACCTGTCATGTTCTCGATGGCATTCTTTACACGTTCCTGTACAGCGAGTGCTGTTTCGGGAATGCTGTATCCATATTTTATGATCAGCGCCAGATCACAGGATACAGATGTATCCATTACAGTCACTTTTACGCCCTTGGGAGCAGTCTTCATACCAAGCTTACCTGCCAGTTCATTGGCAGTTCTATCTGCAATTGATGCAACACCTTCTACTTCCGTTGCTGCCAGACCGGCAATGATCGCAACTACTTCGTCTGCAATCTGAACGGAACCTACCTGACCATTTTCATGTATCACATGTGTGCTTCTGTTTTCAAAATCGTTTGACACGCCTATACCTCCTGCACAATACGAATTTGTAACTGTTCCATAACTTCTTCCATCTATCCTGAACAGTTACACGAATTTCAATTCACATTGATTCCAGAATAGTATAGCAAAAAAAGCTTATAACTGCAAATGCTTTTGATTCAAATTTATCAGGGTTCTTTTATCGCTTTTATCAAGATTCTTTTATCTCTTTTATCAGGGTTCTTCCACCACTTCTGTATTAACGGGATTCATCAGAGAAATTACGATATCCGATATCTCCACATCGGCTTTCCGCTTTACGGTATCTTCAATCTGAGCCTTTTCTGCATCGGAAATGCTGTCACTTCCCACCAGAACCTCCACTCCATTTTCGCTGATGGTCACCAGAGTCTGAGCCAGCCCCTTCGTTTCCAGAATGGATTCAATATCGGACTCGATCTGAGCGTTTTCCGTCATAGCCATCAAATTGGCTGCTGCATCCTCTCTCTGTTCTTCGCTGAGATTTTTATTATTAATGATATTATTTAACGTTTCCTCATTGCGGGTTCTGACCTGCTCTCTGCTTAAAGCAGCTTCTGCCATGCGGTTTTCCACCTGCTCACTCCAGGTCAGAACCGCTTCTCCAGGTGCAGCCGCTTCTTCGGTTTCATCCTCCGCTTCTGTTTCCTGCGTTTCCTGCGAAGTACCAGATTCACCGTACTGGGTTTCAATCTGGGTATACTGTGCCTGCTCCAGTGCAATATTTTCCGCCAGAATATCTTCATCTGAAAGATCCATCAGAGCGGAATCATCCTGCCCTCCCATGGCAGGCACCGTCTCCTCCTCATCCGGAAGATACGTCAAATATCCTGCAACAGCAATCATTACGGCCAGCAGAGTCAGAATCAGCTGGTTCTTTTTTCTTAGCTTTTTCATGCACACGCCACTCCTTTAAAAATTACCCTCTAATACTTTTATCTTATGAGCAGGAAGTCCAAATAATGCCTCCAGCATGCTGCTGATCTCGGATTTCACCACCGCATTGCCCCCGCCTTCTGCTGCCACTGCAATTCCGGCCACTTCCGGCAGTAATTCCTGCGATACCCAGGGAACCTGGTCATTTTCCATGACCGTATTTTCCTGATTCTGAAAATGCTCCTCCACCGCAGCATTTTCCCCCTGACTGGTCACACTGCTGCTTTCCGACTGTACATCCTTTTCCACAATTTTCTCGCCATTGTCTTTCAGCACGATCATAACCTGGACCTGACCGGCGCCTTTTACCTTTTCCAGCATTTCTTCCAGCTCCCGCTCCAGCTGAGCTTTATATGCTTCATCGCCGGCATCCAAAGTATTCTCCGTATTCTTCGTTTGTGCTGTATTTCCCGACAAATTGAGATTTTCCAGCGGAAATGACAGCAAAAACAGCAAAATTCCCACGATCAGCGCCAGCAGGATCTTATCTTTTGACAGATTTTGAAATGGCTTCTGCATCGTTTTACTCCTTCGCTGTAACAGCTACTGCTGATTCTTCCAATTCAAATGCCTGCGCAATGTTTGTTTTTAATTCATTTAAATAAGGTCTTATCTGATCAGCCGTTTTTTCTGCCTGAGATACCATCAGATTGACCCCGCAGACAATGACTTCCCCGGTTCGGGCCAAAGTTTCTTCATCAAACTGCACCTCTCCCCCCAAAAATTCCAGATTTTCCTCCTGCACCAGATTTTGCAGCCAGGAAATGGCTTCCTGAGAAGCCTGTTCCAGAACCTCCTGATCCTGCGTCCGGCCAATCTCCTGAATCTGACCGCTGACCGCTGCTATTTCTGTATTTTCCTGAATTTCCAGCTCTTTTAATTTCTGAACTAACGTCGTATCCAGATCCATCAGTCCCGCCACAGGACGCAAAACCAGAAACAGCATCAAGAGAGACAGATAAAAACGCAGCACCCTCTTTTTCTCCTGACTTCCCATCAGATACAAGACCAGATAGGAAATCACAACAAATACTGCAATCTGCTGAATCCATCCATAAACTGCTTCCATTTTATAATTTTCCCCCTCCTTTTTTGCAGCTATTTATTTCATCTTTCTAGAGCGTGTTTGAAAAAGGCTTTATGCAGGATGTGCATCCCATCAACCAGCGATTTCACTATGTTTTCAATCCACCGTTACCATGCCGCTGCTGCCATGAGAATCAAAAAAATCACCCCGCATAAACAGGTAATTTTTACCAGATATTCCAGGCTCTCTGCAAATCCGGACAAACAGCTGCAGATTTTTTCATCGGCTGCAGGTTTCATTACAGCCGACATTACATGATACAAAACCGACACCAGCGCAATGCGCAGAACAGGAAATAAACAGATCATCAAGATACAAAACATGCCAACTACGCCAATGCTTCCTTTTAATAAAGATCCGCTTTCCCACAGTACGGTAACCGCTGTATCTGTAATTCCTCCCGCCCCCGGAATCAGCGAAGCAGTTTTCAAAAGTGTCTGTTTTCGCACCGAATCCGCCCGCGGCAGAATCATGACCTGCAAAATCTGCATACCGGTCACAACCGCCAACGATGTTTTCATCAGCATTCCCAGCAGCTTTTTCAAAAGACCGGTAAAACCGGAAAACAATGATTCTTCCATAACAGAATTTAACAGGGTGATCACCAGAAACATACTGACACCGGGCAGCAGCACATACATACAGACCCGGCTGACCAGACTGCAGATACTCATAGCTGATGCATACAGTCCCGCTGCCGAAAGTGTTTCTCCGCTGGCCGCCGACGCAACAGCCAGAACGGGGAACAAAGCCGATGAAAAGGTAATCACATGGTCCAGATATTCCTTTACCTGCTCCTGAAAGGTGCGAAATAAAGCAGCCAGCTGGGCAATCAGCAATAAATGAACCACCAGACCGGAAAAGGTATTGATGGTTTTGCTTTCAAAAGCCTGTCCCACGATCCGCAGGATGGCAAATAGAAACACCAGCAACAAAATTCCGGAAAAATCCGAAAGATGAAGTCCCCCGCCTCCTGCCAGCCAATCGGCAAACATCTGCCCAAGACTCTTTTTTAAGCCGCTGAAATCGCCTGCCTGCAGCTGCTGCACCAGGCATTCAAAGGAAATACTGTTATTTTCCAGCACAGAACCAAGCAATTCCTGAAGCTGTCCATAATCTACATCTTCCATCTGCCACCTGCCTAAACGTGAAAAAGAGTTTTAATGGTATCAATCAAAGCATTTACAACCGGCAGACTGACGGATAAGATCAGCAATTTTCCATAAATATCAATCTGATGGCTGATGGCGCTGCAGCCTGCTTCTTTACAAATATCGGATGCCAGCTGGCTGATCCAGGCCAGTCCCATGATTTTTAAAAGAATCTTATAATACACCAGATCCAACCCTGTATCATTGACCAGGGTCTGAATCAGTTCCAGAATGGTTCCCAGCTGAGAAACAGCAGCCCCCAAAAGCAGGATGATGGCAGCCAAAGAAAGAAATAAACTATACTCCGATTTCAGCGGACGAACCCATAAAGCCAGAAGTGCCGCTGCCGCGCCGGCAAGTATTACTCCGATCATAAAAACACCCCCGCTACAGTTCAAACAGCTTCTGAATGGTCTCAAATAACTGGGAAATATAGGGAACCAGCCAGAAAAGCACCAGCAAAAGCCCTGCGAAACTGGTCAGAAAAGCCTGTTCATCCCGGCCGCTGTGTTTTAATACCTGACACAGTACCGACACCAGAATTCCCACTGCCGCAATGCGAAATAAAAGTGCAACTTCCATACTTCTCCTTCATTCCCCCTTTCAGATCATGACGATCACGACTGCCAGAGCACCTAAGATTCCCAGCGACTGGTACATCTTACAGCTGGCTTCACACCCTTTCTCCAGACGATCCGTAACATTTTTCACCTGCATTTCCAACAGTTCCAGTGTTCTCATCTGCATATCCAGATCCAGAAATCCCAGTTCTGTGGCCAGTCTCCGAAACAACTCCAAATCTTCCTCTTTCAGACCGCTTCCATTCATTAATGGCTCACACTCCAGCCAGATATCCAAAAGACCAGTTCCTTCCTGTTCCTGCAGCCGACAGCTGACTTCATGAAAAAAAGAACCAAACGGCTCCTGCACCCGCCTGCTGATATCCGCAAATGCTTCTTCCAGAATCCGCCCTGTAAATCCGATTTCTCCTTTTAACATATGTAAAATGGTCCGCATCAAATGCAGATTTTTAATCCGCTTTCTGGTATTCAGACTGCACCAGAATCCCCATGCCATAACTGCCGCTGCAATCAGGCAGATTCCCATAAAACGTATCATTTTGCATTTCTCCCTTTGTTTTTAAGTGCCATTTTGTATCACTCAGATTTCCCTGTATGCAATTTTTTTAACTTACGCTATTCGTCTGCCGTCTCCATCGTAAATATACTGCCATTTTCCCGGTTTTCCTTTTGGATACAGCTGAATATACCGTTTAAAAATCTGCCCTTCTTTCAACTGTTTGAAAGCTGGTTTTTCCATAAGCTGTTCCAGACTTTCTCCATGTGCCGTTGCCAGCATGGCACATCCACAGCCTGACGCTTCCCATATGGCATCTGCATCTTCTCTGCTTCCAATTTCATCTGCGGCCAGAACGGAAGGAGCCATACTGCGCAGCATAAAACGCATACCAAGGGTTTTGGGGCATCCATCCATCACATCCGTCTGAGTCCCCAGATCATTTTGCGGAATCCCCTGATCGCAGGCCGCCAGCTCTCCCCGCTCATCCACCACCGCCACTGTCATGGGCTGTCCAAATGAATTTCCACTGGAAATCAGACGAATCAAATCCCGCATCAAAGTGGTTTTCCCCTGCCCTGGTACTGAAAAAATCAAGGTACTCTGCAGCAGCCCGTCCTGATACAAATACGGCAGCAGTTCCCGCGCACAGTCTTTATATTCCCTGGCAATTCGAATATGGATAAAAGAAATATTCCGAATGGTCTTTAAATTTCCCTGATAGATCACGGCTTTCCCTGCAATTCCTACCCGATGGCCCCCTTTAATGGTCAAAAATCCCTGCCGAATTTCTTCTTCATAGGCATACATGGAAAAACGGCTGATAAATTCCATGGTCTCCTGTAAATCCCTGGCAGTCAAAATCCTGCTGTCTTCCAGCGAAATTTCCTTTCCATCCACCAGAAAGCGGATTTTCTGTCCAACACGGAGACGAATCTCCTGCACAGTCTTCCAGCGATTCCATTCCCGGCTCACACATGCCCTGAATTCCACCGGCAGCACATGCAGGATTTCCTCAAAAGAATGATGTATATTTTTATGGTATTCCATGAGCCTGCCCCCTTTTTTCTTTCTTAATTAACTATCAGCGTTAGTTTTTACCTTTGCCTCATTATATGAATTGTGGGACAAAGGCAGAACCGTTAAATATAGAAAACGGACATACACCCTGCTAAAATCCCCTTATAGAAACTATTTTAAGTCATCTAAAAAAGGAAACCGCACTGCTGCAAATGCAGACAGGACGATTTCCTTCCGTAACTCTTATTTTAGTAACTATTCAGCCAAGCATGATTTTTGTTCAAAATACCGTGTCAAGCTTGCTTGTAAACGGTATTTTGGGCAGAAAATCGTATTTGGCGTTTAGCCAAATGAATAATTTTCGAAGAAAATTATGAATGCTTGCTGAATTC
>JBGVFN010000166.1:0-4829 GCA_045121095.1 Lachnospiraceae bacterium
TTCATGAGTTGTTTCCATAGGACGGCACTTTTCATCTACGTCTGCTACAACCTTGCCTTCGCAGATATCCAGTTCCAGATAACCCTTTGTTGCACTGAAATATTCGCCTGATGAAGGAGAAAGCATTAAGATCGCATAATCTGCTTCTGCAGGATCTTCTGTTAAGGTTACACCTGCCAGTAATTCTTTCAGTTCGCCAGTTAAATATTCTGCTCTTTCGGGACGTTTGTGGAATGCTTCTGCGTATACTTTTTTGCCTTCCAGTTTTTCTGCTGTAAGAGGCAGTACTTCGCTGTTTTTCAGAAGAGTTACGCTCTTGCGGTGCGCATCCATTGCGTTGTCCCAGTATTCTTTTCTGGAAGTCACTTCTACAGCCTTTGCAGGATCACGGAAAGGATTTTCAAACATACCCAGTTCAAACATTTCTGTCATGGTACGGGAAACTGCACGGTCGATTGCTTCATCGGTCAGAATCAGCTCTTCTTTTGTGAATCCTTCCGGTACTTCATGGATATCATAATAACCATTCTTACCACGGTTATATGCTTCCATTGCAAATGCATTATCAAACAGACCGCTGATGACGTCTACGCCTGCGTTATTAACTGCAAACGCAACACGTTCCGGTTTGTCAAGCATTTCAACACCCCAGCACATATTGTGAACAATACCGGTATCGGAGTTGATATATCCCTTGAATCCCATTTTCTTGCGAAGAAGTCCGTCAATAAACGGCTTGTTGAATGCAAATCCATAAGGTTTCATTTCCATTTCTTCGCCACCAACAACCTGAGCTTCACTCTTTTCTTTTGCAGGTTTTGCATAGTAAGGCATAATAGAAGCTGCATTCTTATCAACTGCTACCTGGAATGCAGGAAGGTGATATTTTTCCAGACTGCCCGGTGTCTGATATACATTCCACTGACCTGCTGCGTAATGAGGGTCAAATCCGTTTTCGCGTGCACCGCCGCCAGGAAAATGTTTGACAGTCATGGCTACACCGTCTTTTGTTACACCGTCTTCGCTGCCCTGTACAGCCGGTACAAGACGTTCAAAAATGTCGCAGATCAACTGGGGATCTTCGCCAAATGTACCGTAGGAACGCTGCCATCTGGGATCAGACATTACGTCAGCCATATACATATAGCCTTTACGAAGGCCGGAAGCTTCCCATGAATGACGGATACAATCTGCAAACTGATCGATAATATCCAGATTGCCAGCGCCTTTCACTGCTGCTGCAATACCAAGAGTTCCGGGCCATGCTGCAAATACACCGGAAGCATCATTCATACCAAATACCGGCTCTGCATATTCGTTACGGGAGTTGGATGCAACACTTACAGGAACAAAATGTTCGCATTCTTCTGCTACTGCGTGAAGCTGGTTCGTATAATCGGTTAATTCTTCTGTTGTAGCATTTTCACGTAAAATAGTATGGCGTGCAAACCACTCTTTTAATAAGGTAGAAGTTCCGGGCAGATGCTGTTCACCAAAAATAGTTTTTCCATTGAATTCGCCTTCATCCAGTGTACCGGACTCATCCAGCGTATACTGAGCCAGTGTACCATCATGCAGACGAATCGGGTACTTACCCATACGCCAGTCAGAAATAAACAGCTGTCCGATTTTTTCCTCTACAGTCAGAGTTTTTACATAAGCTTCAGCACGTTCTTTGGCGGGCAGGCGCCAGTCGTTAACGGCAGTCACTTCACCTGTACCATCAATATCTTTAAAATACAGGCCATCTTTCTCAATGATTTTACGGGTTACGGTAGAGATTTCTGCACCGTTTTCATTGGAATAACGTTTAATATTGTCACTTGCTTTTACCCTGGGGTAAATTCCTCCTTGTAATTCCTCGTAATTCCTCAGCAGGATTTATGATAATATATTTTATCATTTTTTTACGCTGCATGGCAATTGGTTCAACAAATTGTGCTAATACCTAAGAAAAAAATCCATCTTTTATGGGCCGGCCTGCTATTTTTGTCTAGACTAAACTTTATCTAAGAACTGTCTGAATTTTTATAAAAAACGTAGATGGAAGAATTACAGACATCCATTATACAGAGACACACTCCATGTAAAATTTCAACGGCGATGTTGTTCATATGATATACTTATGATATAACTATCTTTGTAACTAATATCATCTTTTCAATCAATCAAAAAAGTATATGAAATCAAAACGAAAAACCAAAACTGAAATTTATGCAACCTTTGGCCCTTCCTGCGGGACTGAATCAATTTTAAAAGATATGATTGATGCCGGTCTGACCGGTATGCGTCTGAACCTTTCCCATACAACACTGACAGCAAGCAGTGCCTATATCCGCGCTTATCAGAAAGCTGCCGAAGAATCCGGTGTGACACCCCAGATTCTAATAGACATGCAGGGACCAGAGCTTCGAATAGGAAATCTGGAAAAACCATTGTTGTTAGAAGATGGACAGCTGATCACACTCCAGAAAGAAAGTATTCCTGTTCCTGACGCTGTTATGCAGGCAGTAAAACCTGGTGATCAAGTGCTTCTGGACGACGGGAAAATACAGATTTGTATAGTAGATACTTCTATGGCAGATACATTTGATAAAAATGAGCACCTGAAAAATAAAAAATCCATTCGTGCAAAGGTACTGCGAGGCGGGCTTTTGCATAGCCACAAAAGTATTAAAATCCTAAATACCAATGTGGCTATGCCGGTTTTAACAGAACATGATCTGGAAAATATCCGGCTTGCTTCTTCTTATGGTGTTACTGCCCTGATGCAGCCATTTGTTTTAAATGGCGCAGACCTGGCATATGTAAGGCAGATTTTAAAAGAAAATGGAGCCGAAAACATTCAGATTTTTGCCAAAATTGAAAACCGTCTGGGGGTAGAAAATCTGGAAAGCATTATCCCCGAAGCCGATGTGATCATCATTGCCCGGGGTGACCTGGGCAATGATATGCCGCTCTGGGAACTGCCTGCAGTTCAGAAGAAAATTGAACGCATCTGCAGCAAATACGGAAAACCTTATATTGTTGTAACACAGATGCTGGCTTCCATGGAAAAATCCCCTGTTCCCACCCGTGCAGAGGTTTCTGATATTTTTCACGCAGTATTACATGGCGCATGCGGCGTTATGATCACCGGAGAATCCGCCATCGGAGCTTATCCGGTGGCGGCAGTGCAATATCTGGCAAATACTGCCCTGGAAGCAGAAAATATTCTATCAAACAAATGATCGATGTGTTCCATCAGACAAATAATAATCTATGGCAAGATCCAGCGGTTACAATTTATCTGGAAATTATGTTTTGAAATTGACGACTGTGTGTTTTTTTCATGAATTGCTATTCTCTATATTTGAAGAGAATTGAGATAAAAATATTGTTCCTCACTATAGTTTGAAGTGTATTGGGGAATTTATCTGTTTGATTTGAAGGTATGTAATGGGGAGAAAGATGTGTTATTTTTTATATATATCTATTCGTTAAATTCTTGTTATGAGAAGTTTTGTATATACTCACATCGATATTCAATGGCTAAATTTGAATATGTTTCACACCCACCCCAATAATCTGATCCCTGTTTTCTATCAAAATCACATTTTGTTAAATAAATAGTAAAAAAATTACCCTCAATGATAAAGAACCTATTTTAAAATGCTCTTTATCATTGAGGGCATAAATCATCGTTAAAAATAATAGAATCTTTCCGCTTCTGCTGAACTATCGCAAAAGAATCCGCTACCAGACAATCAATTGAGCAGCCAGGCCAACCACAAGCAGGATCACCGGATAAAACAGATAACTTACCAACCGGTTTCCTTCTCCTCTCTCTTCATTATAAAAATGAACGACCAGGAATCCCATAGGGGATGCCAGGAAAAACGGTGAAATTGCACTGCAAAGTGCCGTAGTGATGGCACCTGCAAAATTCTGAACCATGTTTTTCTCCCGGAAAATCCATAACACAGCAATAATGATGATCAGGCATACACCGAATTCGATTTCCAGTATGGATGCCCACAATATTGCTGCTGCTGTAATGACAACCTTGATCAGCATATTCTGCACGGATTTGCCTTTATAACGATTGTAGAAATAAAGGAGAATCAGACCCAGAGCCATTCCAAATACCGGATTGCGGGAACTTGTATCCCAAAGATTCCCTTCCATTGCCAGATTATAAGGGATCTCGCTGAGTACAGCCACTCCAGCAACACGAAGAAAATACATCTTAATATCTGAAGTATGCTGAAATCCTTTTACCAGCAAAAAGGTAAAAATGGGAACTGCGCAGGTTTCCACTGCCTGAAGCAACAATGCCAGTGTGGCAAAAATCATGGTATATTGAGAACTCTGCATAGCCTCCAGCAGCTGTTCGCTGGAAACCTCTCCCACCCCTAAAAATCTTTTTTGTAAGATACTGCGGCCTACAATGCCTATGATCAAAAAAAGCATTCCCCATATCCTGAGGCCGCTGCCGCTAAGACCGGCAATGCTTCTGTTTCTGGCTCTCTCCATTCGATAGAGTCTCCTTTCATTTCATTATAACGGAAATGTCTGCCGACGCAGACATTTCCAGCAGGTTTTGAAAAATCTGATCAAATAAACGCCTTTTATCGCTTTTGTTTCTATACTACTACTCTGCCGGAATCAACACAGCAATACTATAAGCCGGCAAATTCAATGTTTCTCCATCCATTATTACCGAATTTCCATCCGCTGACAAAGATGCCGCCATGGTCCAGTCTGCATAATCAGGAAGATCTACCTGTGCAGCTTCACCATCGATATTCATTAAAATAATACAACTCTCATCATTCCAGGTCTTTCGC
>JBGVFN010000167.1:0-4583 GCA_045121095.1 Lachnospiraceae bacterium
CAATACTATATTCGTTCCACTTCGCACAATATCTATGCGACATTCTCTACCTCATATTGATTTCTTTTTTCTGTTAGTATATCATGCTCTTTGCTTCCTAACAATCAGAATCCATCAATATCTTATAAAAAAAGCTGACAAACAGCTATATAAGCGTATTGTCAGCTATATAATGCGGTGGGCAATTAATTTTCACCAAATTTTGGAAAACCGGGATGCTGGAAAAACCGGGATGTTTTTCCAGCTATTATTTATCATTCTGTAAAAGATCACCGGCACTCTGTTCCAGTGCTTCTTTTGCAATACGCAGATTTTCTGCCTGTTCATCGGAGATATTGTCCGGTTTGATGCGGGAAAGCTGCTTCTGAAGCTCTTTCATCTTCTTTTTGATATCCGATTTCTGATCTCTGGAAAGGGTTTTCTTTTTCTCACGGTCAGCCATGGCATTCTGTGCCAGAGTCAGTACTCTGCCGGCTTCAGTATAGGTTTCAAAGTTACCATATCCTTTGGCATCCTTCGCTTCGTATTCCTGGGCGTTGCGGATTGCCTGTTCAATTTCTGCTTCGGAAAGGTTGGAGCTGGAAGTGATCGTAATCTCCTGCTGTTTTCCGGTTCCCAGGTCTTTAGCAGAAACTTTTAAGATACCGTTTACATCCATATCAAAGATTACTTCAATCTGAGGAACACCGGCCATGGCACGTTTGATACCATTTAAACGGAAATTGCCGATCAGCTTGTTGTCCCGGGCGAACTGGCGCTCACCCTGATAGACTTTGATTTCTACATTGGTCTGGAAATTGGCTGCGGTGGAGAAAATCTTACTCTTTCTTGTGGGAATGGTGCTGTTTCGGTCCAGTACCTTGGTGCAGACACCGCCAACGGTTTCAATGGAAAGAGAAAGGGGCGTTACATCCATCAAAATCAGCTCTGATGCTGCAGAACCAGGAATGATGCTGCCCGGCTCCGATGCCAGTTTACCGCCCTGAATGCTGGCTCCCAATGCAACACATTCATCAGGATTCAGAGATTTGGCGGGTTCTTTGCCAGTCAGCTGTTTTACCAGTCGCTGAACAGCAGGAATTCGGGTGGAGCCGCCTACCAGCAGAACCTTATCCAGTTCATTCATGGAAAGACCTGCATCACTCATGGCATTCTGAACCGGAACGGAGGTGCGGTTTACCAGATCTGCCGTCATTTCTTCAAATTTTGCCCGGGTCAGCATAATATCCAGATGTTTGCCTTCCCCTTTTCGATCAACCGCAATAAAAGGAAGGTTGATATTGGTTTCTACCATGGTGGAAAGTTCCATTTTCGCTTTTTCAGCAGCTTCTCTTAAACGCTGCATGGCAGCAGGATCTTTGGACAGGTCGATCTTTTCCTGTTCACGGAAGGTCCGTAACAGATAATCCACAACTCTTCCGTCAAAATCATCGCCGCCCAGATGATTATCACCGGAAGTCGCCAGAACCTCAATCAGATTTTCACCAATTTCAATAACAGAAACGTCAAAGGTACCGCCGCCCAGGTCATATACCAGAATCTTCTGTGCGGAACCATGATCCAAACCATAAGCAAGCGCTGCAGATGTGGGTTCGTTAATGATTCGAAGAACCTTTAAACCTGCAATTCTGCCCGCATCCTTTGTGGCCTGACGCTGTGCATCACTGAAATATGCAGGTACGGTAATAACCGCTTCCGAAACCGGCTCTCCCAGGAAATTCTCTGCATCTTTTTTCAATTTCCGCAGAATCATGGCAGAAATTTCCTGCGGTGAATAACGATTGCCATCAATCGATACCCGGTAATCACTTCCCATTTCTCTTTTAATGGAAGAAACGGTGTGATCTGCATTTACTGCAGCCTGTCTTCTGGCAGATTCTCCCACCAGACGTTCCCCTTTTTTCGTAAATGCCACAACAGAAGGTGTGGTTCTTCCACCCTCCGCATTGGGGATAATGACCGGTGTGCCATTTTCCAGAACTGCCACGCAGCTGTTTGTTGTTCCAAAATCTATTCCGATTACTTTACCCATCTTTCAATCCATCCTTTGTCTTTATATTGGCTCTAACACTTTAAAATTTAATTTTAAACTTTCCTACTCATTGTAGTTCCATTTGGTGAACGTTAGATGGACGAATTATAAAAAATTTATAAAAAGTACCTTTTTCTCATACAGGTGAACACATAGGCTAAAATGTAAATCACCTGCGGGATCATATACACACCCCATGGAAACTGTGTGGCACCAAGCTGAATAATCCGAATCCAGTCATTTACGAAATTACTGGTTTGATACTGCCATCCCAGCGTAAAATACCAGCTGCTAAATAACAATACAATATTGAAAACAATAGAAATCAGAATCATAAAAAGGTACATCTTTGGCAAAGTAAGCTTTTGGCGTATCTGAGTATCACATCCCAAAAGTTGTAACAGCTGCATTCTCTGCCGATTGTTTTCCAAAAATAAAATGCGGGTCCGGTAAAGGATGATCAGTGCAAATATGCATGTCAGAGCCGCAATACAGCTATAGAAGAAAACGGTAACGAACATGGACTGATATTTTTTCTCGGTCTCGGCCCGATTATTTGTAAATGTAATATGGGTGTCTTTCGTAATGGATGACATGATTTTATCCGTTACATCATAGGATGCATCTGTATTTCCAAATGCCTGTACATAATTGTAGCAACAATCTTCTAAGGAGAATAATTCTTTGTATAAGGTATCGGAAACAAGAATGGTTCCTGCCAGTAAAAAGTCAAGAGAAGTTTGGGACTTACTTTTAAACTTTGTGAGAATTTTTTCAACCGTGACATTTTTTATGATATCCGAAGTATCAGAAGATTCTTCGGAGCCTTTGCGGATAATTTGTACGGTTTCCCCCTGTTTGACCTGTGGTTTTAAAAGATTGCGTTCCTCAATCGTATCATTTACAGAACTGATCTGGAAGTTGTTAACGGAAATATACATGTTATACGTTTCATTTTTCATTAGATCCGGTAAGTATAAAATTACACTTTCGCCAGATAAAAAGGATTCCTGGTCAATTTCATCGGATAAATAGTAATCCCATAAAATAGAATCTTCAGGAATAACCACAATGTGGGCAGCAAGTCCATTTTCTGCGGATAATTCATAGGCCATATTTTGGGCAGCAGCATAAGGGTCTGTTTCTGCACCATCGTATTGAAGAAAGATTTTTTCCTGTTCACTGTAGGATATTTCTGATGTATAGATCAGTTGTTTAATTCCCGCAGTTTTTTCGATTTTTGCAATATCACTTTCACTAAGTCCATTTTTGGGGGTATTGGACTGCCAGAAATATTCTTCGCCTCCAATTAAATCACTTATGCGATAATTTCGTATTTCATGACTGATTGCTAACATACTTACTGCCAAAACTACCACAGATGCCAGACTGATGAGAAATTCCATGCAGTAAAATTTGCGATTCTGTGCATATTCCCGTTTTAAAAAGCTTTTTCGGTTACAAACAGGTTTCTTTTTATTGGCAGAAATACGGATGGGTTTATAAACGGTAAGCTCCCTGCCTTTCGGAATCAATTCTATTTTACGCAGTATCACATATTGTATGGATTTGCCGAGTAATACAATAAGAAAGGATGCTGCAGCAGAAATAAGATACGGTACAGGTGACAAAACAAAGCAAAACTGCTGCTCAAACTGCTGTAATTGCTGTAATTGCTCCAATGGCCACAGTTCCTGCAATTTAGAAAATCCAGAGAGATTTTTCAAATAAACAAGTATACCTGCAATTCCAGAACATACACAGATGGTAATACCATAGGCAATTACCCATGTTTGTAAAGTTCGTCCATAGAGCAGGGAAATCAGTTTTCTCCGGTCAATACCGAGCATTTGCAGAATCCGCATATTGTGCATATGATGCCTGTATGAGCCCAGCTGAACACAAACTAAAAAAAGAACACAAATCGCAGCAGTTAATAAAACAACCGTATTTTTCTGCAGCAGTTCCAGAAATGAGAAATATTTCTCAGGATAGCTATAATCATTATACACCAGTTCACTTTTCTTAAAATCTGTAATCAAAGGCTGCAGTTCCTGCATTTGCTGCTCATTTTCATGTGCAGACAGGAAAAATAAATGGGTTTGTGAATAGGAATCTGAAAGTGCTCCCTCCAGTACAAAAGCGCTGCAGAGAGGATAATCGGAGGATTTCCAGTTTATGGAATACGAGTCCATAATCCCACATAATTTCCATGAATATTCTGTGACAAACATTTCAGAAGTCGCTTCATCGGTCTGCTGTACACGCAAGGTGATAACCTGACCCAATTCATAGGGAAGATGAAGCTGGTCCAACAAAACCGTTTCCATGGCAATTTCATCCTTGTTTTCAGGAAAACTGCCTTCCAGAAAAGAAATCTCTTCCATGTGAATAAAATTTTCATCTACAAAACCGATACTTCCAAATGAAACTTCCCCGCAAATCGTCATTTCTCCATATTCCGTTATGGCTAAATGCTGTTTCAATGCAGAGGCAGTTGCTTCGGTAACATCATAGATACATCCATTATGCTTTCCATAAATGTCTTTTT
>JBGVFN010000168.1:0-13320 GCA_045121095.1 Lachnospiraceae bacterium
CACGCAGTCTGCACACCCCAGTTTTGGCTAAATTTTTCTCAGATTCAGTCAGCGTAGCCCGCTACGCCTCCTTCATTTGAGAGAAATTTATCTCAAAATGGGATGCACATCCTGCATAAAGCCTTTTTCAAACACACTCTAAGAAGATTGCTTTTTTCAGGAGAAGATGATATAACTTAGGAAGAAATTTGCAGCAGAGTATCTGTTTGGCATACCCTCAGGGGACAAAGCGGTGCAAGGGTATCCTCATGTCCCCTGAGGGCAGCGAAGCGTCTGCACAACAGAAAATATACAGCGGGGAGGAAAGTACTATGATTATGGCGATTGATATGGGAAATACCAATATCGTAATCGGCTGTATCGACAATGAGAAAATTTACTTTGTAGAGCGATTATCCACCAATGCTTCCAAAACAGATCTGGAATATGCCATTGCATTTAAAAATGTACTGGAATTATATAATATTGATGTAAAACAGATTGAGGGTGCTATTATTTCTTCTGTAGTTCCTCAGCTGGTGAATGTAATCTGCCGGGCCGTGGAGAAAATTTTGGGCCGCCGTCCTTATGTGGTCGGCCCCGGACTGAAAACCGGACTGAACATTCTCATGGATAATCCCCGCCAGGTCGGTTCAGACCTGATCGTGGATGCGGTGGCGGCCATGAAGGAATATGGCGCACCGGTGATTGTCATTGATGTGGGAACTGCCACGACCATTTCTGTGGTGGACCGGAATCGAAACTATATTGGAGGCATGATTCTTCCCGGTGTACGTGTGTCGGTAGATTCTTTATCATCCAGAACTGCCCAGCTGCCCAGGATCGGTCTGGAAGCACCGAAAAAATGCATTGGTAAAAACACCATTGACTGTATGAAGAGCGGTGTTATTTACGGAAATGCAGCCTGTATTGACGGACTGATCGACCGGATTGAAGCGGAGCTGGGATATTCTGCCACGGTAGTTGCCACCGGCGGTCTGGCCAAAGTGCTGATTCCCCATTGCAAAAAGAAGATTATTCTGGATGACGGCCTGCTGTTAAAAGGGCTGAAGATACTTTACGATAAAAATGCACCCGCTGTCTAAGCTGGAGCGTGTTTGAAAAATCATTCACGCAGTCTGCACATCCTGCATAAAGTCTTTTTCAAACACGCTCTAGGGAAGTTGTATCAGAGCACGGTACACGAAACGAAAATGTCTGCTGACGCAGGCATCATCGTAAATGAAGGTCGATTGTCCGGGACTTTTATTGTAACTTAGACAGCAAACGAGCATAAATAACCAGGAGGAACTCTATGTTAAAAGGAAAATGTGTTGTACTGGCTGTTACAGGCAGTATTGCAGCTTATAAAATCGCCAATCTGGCCAGCATGCTGAAAAAACAGCATTGTGACGTACATGTATTAATGACAGAAAATGCCACCAATTTTATTAATCCCATTACATTTGAAACCTTAACAGGCAACAAATGTCTGATCGATACCTTTGACCGGAATTTCCAGTTCAGTGTAGAGCATGTGGCACTGGCGAAACGGGCTCAGGTTGTCATGATCGCACCGGCTTCTGCGAATGTCATCGGTAAACTGGCCTGTGGAATTGCAGATGACATGCTGACCACAACCATTATGGCCTGCAAGTGTAAAAAATTCATTTCACCGGCCATGAATGTGAATATGTATGAAAATCCCATTGTACAGGATAATCTGGACCGTCTGCGCCGTTTTGATTATGAGGTGATTGAACCGGCCAACGGTTATCTGGCCTGTGGAGATACCGGTGCTGGAAAGATGCCGGAGCCGGAAGTGCTGTATCAGTATATTCTCCGGAAAATCGCCATGGAAAAGGATTTGAAAGGCAAAAAAGTGCTGGTAACAGCCGGCCCTACTCAGGAAAAAATCGATCCGGTCCGCTATATCAGCAATCATTCCACCGGTAAAATGGGCTATGCCATTGCAAAAGTCTGTATGCTGCGCGGTGCGGAGGTGACTCTGGTAACTGGTAAAACCAGCATTGCCCCGCCTCCCTTTGTAAAGGTAGTGCCCATTGTTTCTGCGCAGGACATGTTTGAAGCAGTTACCACGCGGGCAGATGTGCAGGATCTGATCATCAAGGCAGCGGCCGTAGCGGACTATCGCCCCAGTGTCACATCCGATGAGAAAATCAAGAAAAAAGACGGAGACATGTCCATTGCACTGGAACGTACCAACGATATTCTGGGCTACCTGGGTGAACACCGCAGACCCGGTCAGGTACTGTGCGGATTTTCCATGGAAACCAGCAACATGCTGGAAAATTCCAGAAAAAAACTGGAGAAAAAGCACGTGGATATGATTGCAGCAAACAATCTGAAACAGGCAGGAGCAGGATTTGGCACAGACACCAATGTCCTTACCCTGATCACAAAGGATGAAGTGAAGGAGCTGCCTATGCTGTCCAAGGAAGCAGCCGCATCCAGTTTGATTGATGAACTGCTGAAACTGATGGAATAGTTTGTCAAATGGGAATCTATCAACTGAAGCTGATAAGGCAGCTGATTAAATGGCGAATGTATCTGCTGAAGGAGCAGATGGACCGCCCTGCTGAATAATTACCTAAAATGATGATTTATAGAATATAAAACTGTATATTTACTACAGTTCCCCAGTATTCTCGTGGGGAAATAGTTGACGAAACTGCATAAAAAAGGTATACTTAGATGGTGCCTTTTTTATGGCATATATACCTTATAGATTGGAGAGAAAATCTTATGTTAGAGTTGCAGGATGTATCTTACAGCGTGGAAGACAATGGTGTGCGCAAAGATATCTTAAAACATATAAATTTAAAGGTAGATGAACGTTTTGTTGCCATCACAGGCCCTAACGGCAGCGGTAAATCCACACTTGCCAAGATGATCGCAGGTATCATCACTCCCACCGAAGGACGTATTTTTTTCGATGGAGTAGACATTACAGAAACCAGTATTACAGATCGTGCCAAAATGGGTGTCAGCTTTGCTTTCCAGCAGCCCGTTCGTTTCAAAGGACTGACTGTTAAAAATCTGATCACCATGGCAGCAGGAACCAAGCTCAATGTGGCAGAAGCCTGTGAATATCTGTCAGAAGTAGGTCTTTGTGCAAGAGATTATATTAACCGTGAAGTAAATGCCAGCTTATCCGGCGGTGAGCTGAAACGTATCGAAATCGCCATGATTCTGGCAAGAAGCACCAAACTTTCCGTATTTGATGAACCGGAAGCAGGTATCGACCTGTGGAGCTTTAACAATCTGATCAAAGTTTTTGAGAACATGTATGAAAAGATTAATGGATCCATTCTGATCATTTCTCATCAGGAACGAATCCTCAATATCGCAGATAAGATTATCATGCTTGTAGACGGTGAAGTAAAAGCAGTCGGCACCAAGGAAGAAGTACTTCCTGAACTGCTGGGCGGCGGTGTCTGTCGGAAAATCGTGCAGTAGCATTCGTACAGCAGCATTTGTACAGTAATTGGCAGCATCCGTTAAAAACATGATACAGTAATAAAGGATAAAGGAGAGTTTTTCATGGATTCAATTCAGATGAACCTGCTGGAGCAGGTAGCAGGCCTGCATGAAATCCCCGCAGGTGCGTACAATCTTAGAATAAATGGTAAATCAGAAGGAAGAAATTCCTCTGCTAATATTGATATTGTTGCAAAAGAAGATAAATCAGGCATCGACATTATCGTAAAGCCTGGTACAAAAAAGGAAAGTGTCCATATTCCCGTACTTTTAAGCCAGACTGGTCTGCACGACCTGGTATACAATGACTTTTTCATTGGCGATGACTGTGATATCACCATCGTAGCTGGCTGCGGTATCCACAATGACGGCAGCAAGACCACCAGCCACGAAGGCATTCATACCTTTCATCTTGGAAAAAATGCCCGCCTGAAATATGTGGAAAAGCATTATGGCAAAGGCGATGGCATGGGTGACAACGTAATGAATCCCACAACCATCTGCAATCTGGGCGAAAACAGCTACATGGAAATGGAAACCGTACAGATTCGCGGTATCGATTCCACCAAACGTATCACCAAAGCCGTTCTGGAAGAAGGAGCTACCTTAATCATCAAAGAAGCACTGATGACTCACGGTAAACAGTATGCGGAAACCGATTTCACCATTGATATGAATGGTGAAAACTCCAGTGCTCATGTAGTTTCCCGTTCCGTAGCTAAGGAAAAATCCAGCCAGCTGTTCATTTCCCGCGTAAACGGCAATAATAAATGTGCTGCTCATACAGAATGTGACGCCATTATCATGGACGAAGCCAGCGTAAGAGCCGTACCGGAAATCACTGCAAATCATCTGGATGCAAGTCTGATTCACGAAGCAGCCATCGGTAAAATTGCCGGTGAACAGATCATCAAGCTGATGACTCTGGGTCTGACAGAAAAAGAAGCAGAAGAAGAAATCGTAAACGGATTCCTGAAATAAAATATGTGATATTATAAATAGCCCTATGCCCGGCGAGTATGTCAGGCGTAGGGTTATTTTTGTGTGAAATATCGATATAACATGTGATAAAAAAACAATATATTAAATTTTTATAAAGCATAGAAATGGATTTAAAAATATGATAATATATTGAAAGTATACAAAGTAAAGAATAGGGGGATTGAGACTTTATGGCAGATTGGAAACAAAAAGGTATTCGACAGGGCAAAGAGTCAGTCGAGAAGGGCAGATATTCTATTTTTTGTATAGCAGATTGGTTTTTATCAAAGGAACCAATGCCATACGATAAAGTACAGGGGTTATGCTATTATGCTCAGGCATGGTGCTATACACTGAAAGGATATAAGTTAACCGACACAGACTTTCTGGCCTGGCCCTGCGGAACGGTTGCACCTGCATTATATGAGCGGTTTTGGTATTTGGGATATGAAGATATTACAGTACCGGAAAAAGGAAATTTGGATGTGGAACCGGAAGATATTTCTTTATTAGAAGATATATGGGTAACTTATGGTGATAGAACCGGAAATGCATTAGCAACGTTAACATGCAGAGAATTTCCATGGATTGAAGCAAGAGTAAGATATACAGAGGAGGAGCCATTTGCAGCTGTAATCTCACCAGAAAGTATGAAAACATATTATAAATCAATTTACATAGGAGCGTGATTAAGGTAAAAAAGATAGCAAGTGATAATGATGCACATTTTGAATTATGTTTTAAATATCCACTTATGCGCGGATATACTTTGAAGGAACTGAGCAGACAGAATAATAAAGAATTGCAGAATTTTTTGGACAAAGTTTCACATATGACGATACAGCAGGTAGATACTTTATATGGAAGAAAACCAGATCGAACAGATTTCTATGGTGGAGAAAAGGTATACCATTATGCAGTTGCGGATGCATTTCGGATACATGTGGTCAGAGAAGATGGATATTATAAGATTATCCGGCTTGATCCTAATCATAAAGTACATAAATCGTAATTGTGTCAGGAAGTGGGGAGTTCACTATTAAAGTATAATGCATTAAGAGTGTAAAAATCTTGCAGAGTTTGGTTGGGGAGTTTGCTCTATATAAATAATAGATTCACGTGATATTGACAAATCCATGCCATATTTGTATCATTAGAGTAACACAATAATACAGAAGAACAGAAAAGAGGCGATCATATGGCATGGCAATTTGAATCAGGCCGTCCAATTTATCTGCAGGTGGCGGAGATTGTAAGAAAACGTGTAATTAGCGGAGAATATCCCCAGGGAAGCAGACTTCCGGCAGTACGGGATCTGGCTGTAGAAGCGGGAGTAAATCCCAACACCATGCAAAGAGCCCTTCTTACTTTGGAAGAATCCCAAATTGTGCATAGTCAAAGTACAGCAGGACGTTTTGTAACAGAGGATATGGAACTTTTGGAGCAGATGAAGTACCAGACAGCCAGAAAAAGTGTACTGGATTTTATCAGACACATGGAAGAATTGGGATATTCTTCTGAAGAACTGGTACAGTTGATTACAAAAGTAACACAGGAGGCATGAGAGAATATGGGCGTACTGCTTGAGTGCCGGAATCTGACCAAACGATATGGCCGGGTAGCGGCAGTAAATAATTTAACACTCACCATGGGAAGCGGCAGAATCATCGGGTTGCTGGGGCCAAATGGCAGTGGTAAGACCACATTGATCAAGATGATAAACGGACTTTTAACGCCTACCAGTGGTGAAATTTATATTTTAGGTGAAAAACCTGGCGTATTAACGCATGAGATTGTTTCGTATCTTCCAGATAAAAATTACCTGAATAAACGTTTGAAAGCAGGTCAGGTACTGGATTATTTTGAAGATTTTTATGAAGATTTTAACCGGAGTAAGGCATTGCATATGTTGGAAGATTTGCAGATTTCTCCGGATATGCGTCTGAAAAATATGTCGAAAGGAACCTTGGAGAAATTTCAGCTGATTCTGGTCATGAGCCGGGAAGCAAAGTTATATATTCTGGATGAGCCCATTGCAGGTGTTGACCCGGCTGCCAGAGATTATATTCTCAGAACCATTGTTTCCAATTATAATCCAGGTGCCACCGTTCTGATTTCCACACATCTGATCGCGGATGTGGAGCAGGTGCTGGATGATGTGATTTTTATTAAAGATGGCAGAATGGAGCTGTTTGCACCGGTGGATGTAATCCGGGAACAGGAAGGAAAATCTGTGGATACTTTGTTCCGGGAGGTATTTCGATGTTAGGGAAATTAATCAAACATGATATAAAAGAAATGGCAAATTGGTATCTGCCCTTGTATCTGCTTTATGCAGGCATTGCAGTAGCATTTATCATTATGCTGCAGATTGTGATACGAAATCCTGCATTGACAGAAAATGAAGATGCGCTGTTTGGAAATGTATTCGGAGCCCTGACCATTGCATTTATTCTGGCAGTTGTGGCGCTGCTTTTGTTAAATATACTAATTACCGTATATTACTTTTACCGGAAATTTGTTTCGGAAGAGGCCTATCTGACCATGACACTGCCGGTGGAGCCCTGGGAACATATCCTGAGCAAGATGCTGAGCAGTGCAGTATGGCAGCTGATTACCTGGATTTTATTTATTTTATCCATGGGACTGCTTTTATTAACAAGTGGAGCTGCAGAGGAACTGGCTCTTGGGGTGGATGAGCAGCTTACTTTAAAAACGGTATGGATTCAGGTATCTCACGAAATCGGTCTGAATATAGGAAGCATTTTTTTAGGCATTGTTTATGGAATTTTGAGTTTCATTACATCACCGTTAAAATATTATGCATCCATCTCTCTGGGGCAGCTGTTCCAGAAGCGTAAAGTGCTTATGGCGGTTGTAGCATATGTGGCCATCAGCATTGCCACCGCCACCATCACATCCAGCAGCATGTTGGGATTGTTTACAGACAGCCTTGTTGGAATTCTTGCGATTTCTATTGTTGAAGTATTGATTGCATCTGTGGTATATTTTGCGATTTCGGTTTATTTCCTCGGAAAAAGGCTGAATCTGGAATAATGTATCGTTAAAAATCATATTCTGGTGAAAACTAACGCGAAAACGTTCGCTGTAGAGCGTGTTTGAAAAAGGAAAAGAAAAAGGATGCTGCCGTAATATTATGAATATTACGGTAACATCCTTTTTTCTTTCCATATCTAATGGACCTGGCGGGAATCGAACCCGCGTCCGAAAACCTGTCCATCCAAGTGTCTCCCATCACAGTTTCCGTTTTAACATTCCCTCCGCTTCACGCCCGGAAACAGGCTTAAAGCTTCAGTAGCTTCATAAATGCTTTCTACTCCGCAAAGCTTTGGAGCAAAAGTTCCTCACCAATACGATGCCGGTGACTTAGATGGTGAGCACTCTAAGGCCGACAGCTGCCATTAGGCAGCGTATGCTAAATTATCTTCAGCGTTTATTTTTAATTCCGTTTTGATACGCAGTCACGGTCTGCGAATGGCTGCTCAGACTTCGAAATCCCCGTCGAAACCAGTACAAGCCCCTGGTTTAAGACACAGATTGCTGAAACATCTGTCGTGATGTTCATCTTATCACGGCAAATGTTTCATGTCAAGGGCAATTGTGTATTTTAAACTGACAGTTTCATGACAATTTGTTACAAAGTTTGTTTAAGAATTTGTGTCATCCTTTTTTACTGTTACTTTGCTTTTACTGTTACTTTACTGCGTAATTTCTTTCGCCAAAGATTGCGGTTCCTACACGAACCATGGTGGCACCTTCTTCGATTGCCACTTCAAAGTCATTGGTCATGCCCATGGAAAGCTCGGTCATTTCCACACCGGGAATATTCTTGGCTTTTAACTGGTCACGCAGATTGCGCATAGCCTGAAAATGGACTCTGTTTTCTTCGGGATCATCTACGAAAGGTGCAATGGTCATAAGGCCGCGAACCTGCAGATTGGGAAGTTCAGCAATGGCGCGGACCAGTGCTTCTGTTTCGGATGCATCAATTCCGTCCTTGGAATCTTCCTGTGCCATGTTGACTTCAATCAGTACGGGAACTTTGTCTACGCCCTTTTTCACGGCTTCTTTCTGGATTTCTTCTGCCAAACGAAGAGAGTCCACGGAATGGATCAGACATGCCTTGTCAACGATGTATTTGACCTTGTTGCGCTGCAGATGACCGATCAGATGCCAGTTCAGAGGTTCCTTGATTTCTTCTATTTTATTGCACATTTCCTGCACTTTGTTTTCACCGAAGTCTTTGGTACCGGTTTCCATGATTTCACGGATCAGTTCCACGGGCTTTGTCTTGCTGACTGCAATCAGCAGAACTTCTTCTCTGGCGCGGCCTGCACGGTCACAAGCGGCCTGAACGCGGGATTCAACTTCCATCAGATTTTCTTTTACCATATATCTTTGCCTCCTGTAAAATATTGGAAACTATTTTGTAACATAACTCAATCATCCGATTGAACTGTTACTATTTTACACGATTTTTCAAATAAAGCAACTGTAATCAGGTTTTTAAAATATCCTGGTTCAGACATCTTGACGGAATTACGGGACTGCGGTATTCTTGCATAGATATGGCTTATAGTTCGAGCGTATTTGAAAATTTGAAAAATCGTAACAGTTCAGCAGGGTCTGAATAGAAAGGATGTTTTAAATACGCTCAGTGTGGGGAAAGAACATCTATGAAACATCAAAAAGAAAAAAAGGGTGCCATGCTGCATCAGCTTCTGGATATAGGAGAAGCGCTGTTGGCCAATGGCGCAGAGGTCGGCCGGGTGGAGGATACGCTGACCCGTATGGGGATGGCCTATGGGGCGGTTCGCATGAATGTATTTGTGATTACATCCAGTGTAGTGGTGACTATGACATTTCCGGATGGAACCGAATGGACCCAGACCAGAAGAATTTTTAATCCGGGCGGAACGGATTTTACAAAATTAGAAGCTTTAAATGCATTGAGCCGTCGTTTTTGTGAAAAGACCATGTCGGCAGAAGAATTGCATGAGGAACTGGTGAAATTGGACCGGAAGAACCTGCGCAGACGTTCTTTGTATCTGGGAAGTATGCTGGCGGCGGGCAGTTTTGCCATTTTCTTTGGTGGAAATCTGCCGGATGGAGTGATAGCAGCTGTTTTTGCAGTGCTGATCTGTTATTTACAGGAGACCATTACGCCCATCTGTCCGAACCGGGTCACATTTAATCTGCTTGCTTCCTTTTTTTCAGGTCTTGGAATCTGCGCATGTGCCAGGATCATGCCATTTTTACATGCAGATAAAATTATGATCGGAGATATTATGCTTTTGATACCGGGAATTGCCATGACCAATTCCATACGAAATATTCTGGTGGGAAATACAATTTCCGGAATTATGCGTTTGATCGAGAGTTTGTTATGGGCAGGTGCGCTGGCCTGTGGCTATATGACAGCAATCTGGTTTTTTGGAGGTTGAGTTTGATGGAAACAATCATTGTGGAAATGGTGACAAGTATGGCAGGCTCTTTCGGATTCTGCCTTTTGTTTCACGTGCGCAGACAACTGCTGCTGCCGGCATCATTAGGGGGCTTTTTTTGCTGGATCATCTATCTTGCTGCAATTCATACGATGGAAGGAAGCTTTTTTCCTTGTCTTTTTGCCTCTGCTTTCGGGGCATTTTATGCAGAAATTCTGGCCAGACTTTTGAAAGCACCCGCAACAATCTTTTTCCTTCCGGCAGTAGTGCCTTTGATTCCAGGGGGATCTCTGTATTATACCATGAGCTATGCAGTACAGAATCACTGGGAACAGTCCCAGGCTTATGGCTCTGTGACCATGCGATCTGCTCTTGGAATAGCCGTAGGAGCCAGTTTGATATGGGCATTCACAGACATGACACGGAAATTGCTGCTGTACAGAGCAAATTCAGGAAACATATAGCAGCTTTATAAAGCGAATTCAGCCAAAGCACAGCAGCTTTATATGGAACAATTTTCCATAGTATGATACAATAAAGAGGTGCGGTGACTATTACTACAGTGAACGTTTATTTTTACAAAAAACGTAAATGGGCGGAATTACAGGTCTGTAATGGAGCCCTCACTACCTCTATTTAGATAAAGTTACGTTATCAATGTTCGCTCTGGCTGTTTCCTGCCTTATAATTATAAACAGGCCGGATAATCTGCTGGATTTTTACGGTTTCTGTAATTTGCTCCTGAATTTCTTCCAGACGCCGATAGGCAAATGGCGCTTCGTCCAGTGTTTCTCTTCCGATGCAGCTGCTGTAGATTCCTTTCATTTCTGTTTTGAACTGTGAAACCGTATATCCGGTGCAGACATCCTTCCGATTCATAATTCGGCCAGCCCCATGGGGTGCTGAATGATTCCATTGTGCATTCCCCAGCCCTTCTCCTAAAATAATGCCGTCACGCATATTAACAGGAATAATCACTTTCTCTCCGGCCTTTGCTGAAATGGCACCTTTTCGCAGAATTTTTTCTGTTTGGCTGGTATCCACATAATTGTGGACGGAAGAATAAACCTCTTCCAGTTTCCATTTCATCCCTTTTGCCAGCTCATCCAAAATACATTCTCTGTTCAGGGTCGCAAATTCCTGCACAATTAGCAGGTCATGAAGATATGCTTCCATCAAATCCCCTTCCAGCCAGGTTAATTCATAAGGAACCTGTACTCCCTGAGATTTCAGCAGGCGATACCCCTCCTTCAGATAGTATTCGGTTACTTCCTGACCCAGATGGCGGCTGCCTGAATGGATGACCGCATAAAGATTACCTTCTTTGTCCTGGTCCAGCTCAATAAAATGATTTCCACTGCCTAAAGTTCCAAGACTTAATTCTGCTTTTTCCTGCATTATTGCCTTTTTACAGTATAACTCGGAAAAATCAAAATCTTCACAAAAACGATGTGGCTTTTTTCTAATGGAAAAGCCCGAGGGAATCTGGCCTCTGATGACTTTATCCAGCTTCTGAAATTCCACCTTTTTGGCTTTTATTCTGGCCAAGGTAACACCACAGCCGATATCAATTCCTATTAAATTAGGAAGAATCTGATTTCCCAATGTGGTGGTTAATCCAATGGTGGCCACTTTTCCAGGATGAACATCGGGCATAACCCGGATTTTACATCCCTTTAATGCCTCCTGATCGCAAAGCTGCTGAATCTGTGCCAGAGCGTATTCATCAATGTTATCGGTAAATATATTTGCTGAAGTGTAGATTCCGTTTACTATTTTCATAAAAATCGTTTTTTATCCTTTCTCTTAGTATGACTCACGCTAGTTAGTCGGTTGTTTCACGCAGAATAAATTTTCAGTCTGCACAGCGGAGAAGATGTTTTCTGCAAAAAAAGCGCAAAAAAACACCTCCGCACGATACGAAGTTCAATAGTCAATCGACCGGATATTGTCCATTAGCTCTTGTCCATTGGCTATTATCCATTGACCGGCGTATCGTATATATCAGAGATGCGGATTGTCCAACGAAATCTTAGAAAAATCTTAGAGAGTTGTAACAGTTCAGCAGAAAGTAAACTGTCTTAAAGTAAACTGTCTTAAAGTGAACTGTCTTAAATAGTTTTAAATAATCTTAAATAGTCTTGAATATATCTATTTCCAGACCGCATGAGGACAACCTGCTCTCCGTTTACTACTAATTACTACTAAATTACCATTCATTTTTACCATGTTCTGTATCACAGTCATAATTGTCCTCCTTTCTTTGCCTGGTTTCTTTGTTTCTAATAATGATGCAAAAGCTGTACGCTTTGTTCCAGTTTACATATTTATAGCTATATTGTCAATCAACTGGCGGTTGAATGTTAAAATACGAAAAGCTGATTTTCCGATTAAAATTACTGTTTATAAGCAAACTTGACACAGTAATTTTATCAAAATCATGCTCTGTTGAATAGTTACTGTAAAAAAATGGCAGAATGATGTATAATACATGATGGAAATATTTTAACGAACAGGAGATTTATTACCTATGGGAATTCAGGAAAACCGAGCATTTCAGGAAATGTTAAAGGTGGCAAGAGAACGGCTTTGTGGCCGTAATCCTGCTGATATTGCAAAAAAAGCACAGATAGAATTCGATTCGGAGCATTCCGAGTTTCATGTAAATAGCCTTGGAACTTCTATTACTATCCATTATCCCGATTATACAATTACGCCTGCAATCAATGAATGGCACCAGCTGGTAATCCTTCACTATATGGACCTGGCAGATGGAACGCTGCCCAGCGCAGAGTTCATTACTTTTGGACAGCTGCAAAATGGGCTGATCCGCGGCAGTGGATTTGACCGCCAATGTGAAGAAGTGATCCGCTCCGATTTGGGAAATTATCCGGAAGAACAGCTGGAACAGGCCTGCAAAGCCCTTGGTGCTGAGATTGTTTCTTCTAATGCAGATTTTTGTGCCGTGTTTCCGTTCCTGCCCTACTATCCTGTGACATTAAAAATCTGGTTTGCTGATGAAGAAATGGACGCATCTGGCCGTATGTTTCTCAATAAAAATGCAGATCATTATCTGACAGTGGAAGATGCTGTAACCGTAGGCGATGTCATTCTGAATTCCCTTGCGGAGCAGCTGATTCATAAATAAACGGACGAACGCGTTTGAAAAGTCATTCACGCAGGATGCACATCCTGCATAAAGTATTTCTCAAACAGGTCCTAGAAAGATAACATATCAGCTGATTTTACATAAAAGCTATAAATGAGCAAATTTTGAAAATTGCACAAAGTTACCCTACCATTTTCAGGACATCTTCCAAAGACATCCCCTTTCGGATATTCTGATACAGGGCTGTAATCTGTTCTTCTTTGATCTTTTTTCGAAAATAGTGAT
>JBGVFN010000169.1:0-5385 GCA_045121095.1 Lachnospiraceae bacterium
AAGATGATAGTGTTACGACAACCGAAGATGCGTATACAAAATATATTTTACAGGTTGTGGGAAATGTAACAGTTAATGCAAAGGCAGATGCTCCTTCATTAGAAAAGAAAATTGTCGAGAATAATACAAAAGTTGATGCTAACAATGGATCCATTGGTGATACCGTAAATTATGAATTAACTTCTAAAGTTCCTGATATGGATGGTTATGATAAATATTATTTTATTGTTCACGATACTTTGTCCAAAGGATTAACTTTTGGTAATGATGTTGCGATTACTGTTGGCGAGAAGACATTAGCTAAAGATACAGATTTTACTGTAACAACTACAACAAATAGTGATGGTAGTACAGAGATTAAGATTGTTTTTATTAATTTTATTCAGTATACAGCTGAACAGGATATTGTTATTCAGTATTCTGCTACTATTAATGAAAATGCCATTATTGGAAATGTAGGTAATCCCAATACTGCTTATCTGGAATATTCCAACAACCCCAATAAAGAGCAGAATGGAGTCAATGAGCCTGGTAATGGTGACGTTACAGGAAAAACTCCTGAAGATTATACTATTACGTATGTCACCGGAATTGAATTGATTAAGGTTGATGAAAATGATAATCGTTTAACAGGTGCAGAATTTAAAATTACTGGTACTAAACTGAATAAAGTGAAGATTGTTACTGAAACTTTTAAAGTAGCAGAAGATGGTACTTACTACAAGCTGAAGGATGGAACATATACTGAAACAGCACCTACAAATGAAACTATAGAGAAGTATGAGAGTACTACGATTAAGTATACGATGGAAGAGGTAGTTACTTGGAAGACTAAAACAGAAGAAGTTTCTGTTACTGCTACAGTAGGTGCAGATGGTGTTTTACGTTTTGACGGTTTAGGTGAAGGTACTTATGTAATTGAAGAAATCACAGCTCCTGATGGATACAATTTGTTGAAAGATGAAATTACAGTTACGATTACTTGTACAGAGCCTGAGACTGTAACAGCAGCAACTGATGAAGCTACTTGGAAATATACGCTCTCAGGTGCTATAACTGCAGATGAAGCAACTGCAACAGATGGTCGCATTCATATTACTGTAGAAAATAAGTCTGGTGCAACTCTCCCCGAAACCGGTGGCACCGGTACCACAGTATTCTACATCCTTGGCGGTATCCTGATGGTAGCAGCTGCAATCCTTCTGGTAACCAAGAGACGCATGAATACAAACCGCTAATGATTAATCCACATTAATCATTACCTATAGATTACGAGAACCTACATAAAAATGCATATCGTAGTCAAAAAAACGTAACGAAATGGAAATGTCTGCTGATGCAGATATTTCCATGAATAAAGGTCAATTACAAAAAATAAAAATCAATTACAAGCTGCATCCGGGGAGGGATAATCATACACCTCCCCACGATGCAGCAGTAAGGAGAACCCTGTGAAGAAACATTTATCGACCATATTACTTGTTATTATATTTTTCATAGGTCTGTCCCTACTGCTGTATCCTACTGTCAGCGATTACTGGAATTCATTTCATCAATCACGGGCTATTGCCAGCTATACCGAACAGGTGGCGGATATGGATGATGATACATATGAGAAAATCTGGACGGCGGCGCAGGAGTATAATCGGTCTTTGCATTCACAGGGGACGGGATATACTCTTTCGGATGAGGAACGTGCCGCGTATGAGGCGCTTCTGGATGTGGGTGATAATGGCGTTATGGGCTATATTGAGATTCCGTCCATTGGCGTGTCTTTACCAATTTATCATGGAACGGATGAAGGGGTGCTTCAGATTGCGGTGGGGCATCTGGAATGGACCAGTTTGCCTGTGGGCGGTGAGAGTACCCATTGTGTGATTTCCGGTCATCGCGGTCTGCCTTCTGCGAAGCTGTTTACCGATCTGGATCAGCTGGTGGAGGGGGATATTTTTATATTTCGGGTTCTGGATGAGGTTCTGACTTATGAGGTGGACCAGATTCGAATTGTGGAGCCGGATCATACAGAGGATTTGCTGATTGAAGAGGGAAAGGATCTTTGTACGCTGGTGACCTGTACACCTTATGGCGTGAATAGTCATCGGCTGTTGGTGCGGGGACATCGGGTGGAAAATCAGGAAGAGGCTCAGAATGTTCGCGTTACTGCGGATGCTTTGCAGATTGAGCCTATTATTGTGGCTCCGCTGGTTGCAGTACCGATGCTGCTGATATTGCTGATTGTTCTGCTGGTAACTACCCGCAGGCGTAAATAAAACAGTTCAGCTCCTGCTGGGCTGTTATAACCTTTGAAGCATATTTTTTATACAAGGGAGGTTCCGTATGTCAAAACGTATTATTTCGTTGAAGTCGTTCATATCGTTCATGTTGGCTGTCATATTTACCTGTGCGATGAATGTAACGGCTTTTGCACATGATGTTCCGGATATGAATAGGGAAGGAACGATTGAGATTACCATGCACAGGGGAGATACTGCTGTGGGCGGGGGAACGCTGACCTTGTATCGGGTAGGTGCTGTCCGGGAAGAGGATGGAAATTATAGTTTTCAGCTGACAGATAATTTTGCCGGTTCAGATGAGTCTCTGGAGGATCTTCAGTCGGTTGCTCTGGCAAAAAAACTCGCTCAATATGCAAAAAATCATGCAATTCAGGGTGTAACAAAAGAAATCGGACAGAATGGACAGATCGTATTTGACAACCTGGAACTGGGGCTTTATCTGCTGGTACAGGAAAATGCGGCGGAAGGTTATTTTGCGGCGGAGCCTTTTCTGGTATCTGTGCCGATGATGGAGGATGGACAGTATATTTACAAGGTAAATGCCAGTCCGAAGGTGGAACTGGAGAAGGAAACGGAACCTGAAAAAGAGACAGAATCCGAAAAAGAGACGGAAAATGGCACGGAAACGGTTCCTTCCACAGAGACGCCGGATGAGCCGTCGGAGGAGCTGGAAGATACTGGTCAGTTGAACTGGCCTGTTCCGGTACTTACAATGACTGGTCTTGTTTTATTTGCCGCGGGCTGGGTATTACGTTTTGGTCAGAGGAAAAAAACGGATGAGAAATAAAATCGGAACGTTTTTTATGGTTGTGGGGGCAGCGTTTGTTTTAGGGGCGTTGTCCCTCTTTTATATGAATTACAGAGAGGCCAGGCGGGGGCAGGAGTCGGTGGAAACATTGCTGCCTGAGGTGACAGGCTGGATTGAAGAACAGCAGAATTCGTCAGGAAATCAGGATGGAAGGATTCCCAATCCATATGATACCGAAATGACAGAGGTGGAAATAGATGGATATACATTTGTTGGATATCTTCTGATTCCTGATTTGGGGCTGGAACTGCCGGTTTTATCCGATTGTGATGATGCACTGCTGAAAGTTGCGCCTTGTCGCTATGCAGGTTCTGTGAAAACGGACAATCTGGTCATTGCGGCTCATAACTATGGCAGGCATTTTGGCAGACTCTCGCAGCTGTCAGAAGGTGATCCGGTGATATTTACCGATATGGATGGAAAAAGCTATTCATATGAAGTTGCGGCTATGGATATTCTGGAGTCGGATGCGGTGGAAGAAATGACTGCCGGTGAGTATGACCTGACTTTATATACCTGCACTTACAGCGGTGAAAAGCGTGTAACTGTACGTTGTGAGCGGGCAGAATGAAATAACCGTATAGGATGATGAAATCCTCTTGTAGAAATAGAAAGTTAGTCAATAAGATAAAAATTATGAGCAAAAAACAGGAAACAATCAAAATCAGGCCGGGATTTCGCCTTGGAAAGCTGACAGTGGCGAATGACAGCGGGCAGCGAAAAAATGGTTATACCATTTGGCAATGCACCTGTGACTGCGGAGCAAGTATTTTGCTGGATTCCCGATGTTTGAAGCGGGGAACAATCCGTGATTGTGGGTGTAATACCAACGTAAAGCCCGGGCAAAAGGATTTGACTGGACAGCGGTTTGGGCGTCTGACAGTTTTGGAGCCAACGGAAGACCGTGATAGAAATGGCAGCGTAATCTGGCGCTGTAAATGCGATTGCGGTCAGACGGTTACGGCTGTGAGCAGCCAGCTGACAAAAGGATATAAGAAAAGCTGCGGCTGCCTGAGTCATCCTCCATTAAAAGCATATGAAGGGCAGCGATTTGGGCGTTTGATCGTGACGGAATATGCGGGTAAAAGAGATGGCATGCATCGGTGGAAGTGTATTTGTGACTGTGGAAATACAACCGTTGTGGGTCAGACACTTTTACAGTCAGGGAAGACCAAAAGCTGCGGCTGTCTGCAGTCGGAAATTTTAAGGGAAAATCTGAAATTATCAGAAGGAACTTCGGTAACGGTACTGGAACGTACTGAAAAGCGTCTGGTCAGTCGAAATACCAGTGGATATAACGGAGTATATTTTAATAAGAAGATTCAGAAATGGGTAGCGCAGATTACATTTAAGCGAAAAAACTATTACCTGGGCGCATATACTGATATTAAAGATGCGGTAAGTATACGGAAAAAAGCAGAAGAACGGGTATATGGTGAATTTCTGGAATGGTATTATGCGCAAAATCCCAGAAAGCAGAAATGAAGTATAAAAGTAGCAGTCAGGAGAGAAATGATGACAGAACGAGAGTTAAAAAGACTCAGTCGGGCCGATTTGCTGGAAATGCTTTTGACCCAGAGCCGCAGAAATAAAGAATTACAGGAGCAGCTGGAGGCGGTTCAGACAGAATTGGACCAGCGGAGAATCATGATTGAAAATGCTGGATCCATTGCGGAGGCTTCTCTGCAGCTTAATGGTGTATTTGCAGCGGCCCAGGAAGCGTGCAGGCAGTATATAGAGAATATTCAGGAGCGCAGCTTAAAACAGGAACAGGAGACAGCTGCACGCTGCGAACAGTTGAAACAGGAGACAGCTGCACGTTGTAAACAGCAGGAACAGGAGACAACTGCACGTTGTGAACAGTTGAAACAGGAAGCAGAGGTTTACTGCAGCCAGCTCAAACAGGAAACAAAGAGACTCTGTGAGCAGAAGGAACAGGAAACAAAGGAGAAATGTGAGCAGTTGGTTGCGGAGGTACAGCGATTGTCTGCAGCGTGTCGTGAAGAAATGGATTGTAAAGGGAAAGAAGATAAACAATCATGATCAAAATAAAGAAAAATAGAAATGGACATGGAAAAAGTCAGTGGTTTATTCAGAAAAAGCAGAATCGATTAAAAGTGAAAGGGACACGGGAAGAAATGCCGCAGGATGCGGCATCGGAAGCTGAGATGTCAGAAAAGGAAATTCCGGAGATTGAGATGCTGGAAGCCGAGTTGAGACGTGAACAGTACAAACGTCGCTATGGTGTTGTGTTGAGAAGTACGATCTACACGCTGATCACTG
>JBGVFN010000170.1:0-5527 GCA_045121095.1 Lachnospiraceae bacterium
GGAACAGAAAGTCAAGAAATGTCTTCTGAAGAAACAAGTCAGAAGGATACTTCCGAGGAAAGTTCAGCGACAGAAAGTGGTGAAGAGACTTCCGAGGAAGCTTCTGGAGAAAAAAACAAAGGAACTTCCGCTTCTTCTAAAAAAGAAACTTCCGCGGTAACGAAGAAAGAGACGACTGCAACGAAGAAAGAGACCACTGCATCTAAAAAAGAAACAACCGCGGCTAAGAAAGAAACTACTGCATCTAAAAAAGAAACAACCGCGGCTAAGAAAGAGACGACTGCTGCTAAAAAGGAAACAACCGCAGCGGCTAAGAAGGAGACGACTGCTGCTCCTACAACAGCTGCCAAGAAGACCTGTACTATAACTATCCGCTGTGACACCATTTTAAATAATATGGATAATCTGACTCCAGGAAAGGAGAGTCTGGTGCCTTCCAGCGGCTGTATTTTAAGCAAGAAAACGGTGGAATTTGATGATGGAGAAACAGTATTTGATGTATTAAAACGGGTTTGTTCCAATGCAGGTATCCAACTGGAATATGCTTATACCCCTGCGTATAACAGTTATTACATTGAGGGAATTAACAATTTATACGAATTTGACTGTGGCTCAGAATCTGGCTGGATGTATAAGGTAAACGGCTGGTTCCCCAACTATGGATGTTCCAGCTACACCCTGAAAAATGGGGATGCCATTGTATGGTGTTATACCTGTAATGGTCTTGGTGCCGATGTGGGAGCAAATTAATAAAGGAATGGGAAATTATGCAAAAGACAAATGATGCGTTTTCAGCTTATCATCCGGTTGTTAATTTTGTGTTTTACATAGGAGCATTTTTATTTGGAATGATTCTGGTTCATCCCATTTATCTGGCTTGTTCCATGATTCTGTCCGGTGCTTATTATGTGACGATTCGAGGACAGGCCGGATTGAAATATGTACTGGGAATGGTGCCGTTTTTTGTACTGTTATCGGTGATCAATCCTTTGTTTAATACACTGGGTGATACCGTCCTGTTTACCTGGCTGGATGGAAGACATTATACACTGGAGGCGCTGTGCTACGGCATGGCGCTCGCGGCACTGTTTGTATCCGTTCTGGGGTGGTTTGCCAGCTACAATGCAGTTATGACCAGTGATAAATTTTTATATTTATTCGGCAGATTTGCACCGTCCCTGTCTCTGGTGCTGACCATGGTATTGCGTTTTGTACCAACTTATCAGAAACGTGTGATACAGATTGGAAGTGTCAGAAAATGCATTGGAAAATCTGGTAATGACGGCACCGGACGGGAAAAGGCAGAAAATGGACTGACTATTGTATCGGCTCTTACTTCCTGGGCTTTAGAAGGAGGGATTGTCACTGCTGACAGCATGCGCAGCCGTGGATTTGGAAGCAGCAGCAGAACCAGCTTTTCCATATACCGCTGGGAAAGAAGGGATCGGATCTTATTATTCATTATGCTTTTATTAATAGGCGGTACTGCTTTTTGTATTTTTGCAGGTGGTACGGCAGCAGAATATACACCATCCCTTTCCATTACATGGAATCAATATACGGTGGCTGGTGCCATTTTTTACGGGGTATTTTTAGCACTCCCCACGATAATGAATATTTTGGAGGAATTAACATGGCGCATTTTGAAATCAAGGATTTAAGTTTTGCTTATCCTACCACACCGGATAAACCCACTTTATTCCATGTGAATCTGAGTATCGAACGGGGGCAGTATGTAACGGTCTGCGGGCGGAGCGGAAGTGGAAAAACAACGCTGCTGAAGCATTTAAAAAGCGTTCTGGCACCTCATGGAAAGGTGACGGGAGAGATTTTATTCCAGGGAAAACCGCTGGCGGAAGCAGATCTTCGGACGCAGTCTTCTCAAATCGGGTATGTGATGCAGAATCCGGATAATCAGATTGTAACTGATAAAGTCTGGCATGAACTGGCATTTGGGTTGGAAAGTCTTGGTGTGGACCAGAAAACCATTCGTCTGCGGGTGGCAGAAATGGCCAGCTATTTTGGGATTCAAAGCTGGTTTCATAAAAATGTGTCAGAACTGTCCGGCGGTCAGAAACAGTTATTAAATCTGGCTTCTATTATGGCTATGCAGCCCAGTGTACTGATTCTGGATGAACCCACCAGTCAGCTGGATCCCATAGCAGCCTCCGATTTTCTGAATACAGTAAGAAAAATCAATCGGGAATTGCGGACCACCATCATTATTACGGAACATCGTCTGGAAGATATTTTCTATGCATCGGATAAGGTGGTAGTCATGGAAAATGGAACGGTAATTGCTGATGATGAACCTCGAAAAATCGGGGAGTTCCTGAAAAAGCAGAATAATGAAATGTTTGCAGCCATGCCCACGCCTGTGCAGATTTATTACGGGGTATCCGGCCAGGGCACCTGTCCGCTGACCGTCCGTGAAGGAGCAGAATGGCTGGATCAGATGTTCCAGAATCAGAAACCGTCCATAACTGCAGTAGAAGATCCGGCTGGTGAAATGGTTGATACCGTGGAAAATCCAGCTGTGGAAGTGAAAGAAGCCTGGTTCCGCTATGAGAAAGATTCTCCGGATATTTTAAAAGGGGTATCTTTCCAGGTGCCCCGTGAAAGTATTTTCGCTATTGTGGGTGGAAATGGAACTGGAAAATCCACCACATTAAAGGCTGTATGCAATATTTGTAAACCCTACCGCGGTAAGGTTCTGATTGAAGGAAAACCGATAACAAAATATAAATCCAATGAGCTGTTTAAAGGGCTGGTAGCCATGCTGCCTCAGGACCCTCAAAGTTTATTTGTAAAGAAAACGGTGAAAGAAGATTTAATGGAAATGCTTTCTGGAAATGCGTCAGAAAAGGAAAAACGAGTGCAGGAAGTGGCTGCTGTCTGCGAAATCGAACAACTTCTGAACAGCCACCCCTATGATATTTCCGGTGGAGAACAGCAGCGGGCAGCGTTGGCAAAAGTGCTGTTGACAGACCCTAAAATTCTTCTGATGGACGAGCCGACAAAAGGTATCGATAACTTCTTTAAATTGAAATTTGCAGAAATTCTGGAAAAACTGAAAAAGCAGGGCGTTACTATTATTATGGTATCCCATGACGTGGAATTCTGCGCCAAATACGCAGATATGGTCAGTATGTTCTTTGATGGCGGCATTGTGACCACCAATACACCCAACCGATTTTTCTCACAGAACAGTTTTTATACCACAGCAGCTAACCGCATGAGCCGTCATGTATTCGAAAATGCCATTAATAATGAGGATGTGATCAAATTATGCCAAATGAATCATTAGATAAAAACAGAACTGATATTAAATCAACAAATGAAGATATAACCGGCAAAATGCCAGCAAATGAAAAAGTTGCTGATAAAAAATCTATAAATATCCGTCTTATACTGGGAAGACTTCTGATGTTTATCGGAATTCCAGCTGTTCTGATTTTGTTTTGGAAAATCGGGGACAGAAGATATTATCTGTGCAGTCTGGCTCTGATTATTCTATCCATGGTTCCGTTTTTCCTCAGTTTTGAAAAACGAAAACCCCAGGCAAGAGAACTGGTCACACTGGCTGTTTTATGTGCCATTGCGGTTGCTTCCAGAACAGCCTTTATCATGATTCCTCATTTTAAACCCATGACAGCTATCGTCATTATTGCGGGAATGGCATTTGGACCGGATGCCGGCTTTCTGACCGGTGCCATGAGCGGATTTGTCAGCAATTTCATTTTTGGACAAGGTCCATGGACCCCCTGGCAGATGTTTGCCTATGGTGTAGCTGGATTTTTAGGCGGTATCTTTTGCTCCCGAAAAATCATCGGCAGCGAAAAACGGATCGCCACACCCATTTTTGGCGGAATCACCGTAATTGCCATTGTAGGCCCCATTTTGGATCTATGTTCCATATTTACCATGGCCAATGAAGTAACGATGGAGTGGGTTGGAGCCATCTTCCTGTCCGGACTCCCGGTAAATGCCATCCATGCAGCAGCCACCGTATTAACATTAATTGTCCTGTGTAAGCCCATGATGGAAAAACTGGACCGAATTAAAGTCAAGTATGGAATGATGAGAGAGGACGAATAAACCACATGAAATTTGACAGTTACCATCCATTTATTAACCTGGTTTACTTTGTGATGGCCATTACGTTTATGCTGAATTTCAATCATCCGGTATTTCTGGCCATTGCCTATTTTTCTGTCTTTTTCTGGTCCATTAAGCTAAATGGAAAAAAGTCGTTATACTTTAATCTTTGTCTGATTCCGTGCATTCTTTTCTATACGGGCTGGTATTCTTTTTATAACCATTTTGGTGTAACCGTTTTAGGGCAGAATTTTATCGAAAATCAGATTACGCTGGAATCCATCGTTTATGGATTTGTAAGAGGTGTAGTTGCCGCATCCATTGTTATGGAATTTACCTGTATCTTTGCCGTTGTTACTGCGGATAAGATTGTATATCTGCTGGGACGGATTTCCCCTAAATTATCATTATTCTTTTCCATTTTACTGCGGATTATCCCCAGAATTGGAAAATGGGCCAAAAAAACCGATCTGGCCCGCCAAGGGGTGGGCCGCGGCATCGGACAGGGAAATATTTTTCAGCGATTCATTCATCTCATCGGCCTGATTTCCATTACTATTACATGGACCATGGAAAATCTCATCGAAAGTGCCGCATCTATGCAAAGCAGAGGATATTCTCTGAAAGGAAGAACTGCTTTTTCTATTTACCGATTTGATGGAAGAGACCGGGGATTTCTGATTGCTCTGGCAGCAGGGATCATGGCAATCTTCATGGCAGATGCAGCCGGAGAAACCACGATTTTATATGACCCGATGATTTTGATAGGACCGGTTACCGGAGTTTCTATGATCTGTTATCTGATCTATATAACTTTACTGTCATTACCGCTTATTCTGCAGATAATCGGAGAAAAGCGGTTTGAACAGCTCCGTAGGGAATCTTATGGAGAATAATAAATGCCGATTGGCAATAAAAAATTATCAGGAGGAAAAGCGATGAAAAACAGACTCGCAAAACGAGTGCTGTCATTTTTTCTGGTTTTAAGTATGGTTTTTGGTTCCATACCCGGAATGAGTATGACAGCATTTGCAGCAGAAGGTGGCACCGCGTCATCCGGTCTGGATACATCAAACCTTACATTTGATGTAGAAAATCCAGATGGATATGTTACCATCAGTTTTGAGGACAATGGAATACGTCCGGAAAATGCAGAAATTGAGAATGATGAACTTTATGGAGAGCCTCTGGGAACAATCATTCCAGCCACAGAAGTACCTTTTAAAAAAGGTGACAATATGGCAGATGTTACTATTCGTTTATTAGATGCCATGGGAATTAAATATGACTCTACAGGCACAGCGGACGATGGATTTTATCTTGCAGCTCTTTTGGAGTTTGAGCTGAACGATACATATTATCCGACTTTGGGAGAATTTGATGCCGGCTCACAGTCTGGATGGTGTGTGAAACTGAATAACTGGCATAC
>JBGVFN010000171.1:0-7472 GCA_045121095.1 Lachnospiraceae bacterium
TTATGAGGAATTTCTGAAAAAAGCAGGTGAGAAGAGTGGAACATACGGTAACTAAATATGCAGAAATGCTGACGGAATTGAAAATACCGGAAGAAGCAGTGACACAGACCTGCGGAATTTTCTCAGCTGTTCCACAGGTGAAGGAAACACTGGCAGATCCGGGGATTTCTCTTGAAAAAAAGCATGATGTGATTGAAAAAGTATTTCCGGAAAAGATTCGGGATATTTTAAAGCTTTTATGTGATAACCAGGATATGGCGTGCTGGGATGATGTTGTAAAACAACAAAAACAAAATAAAAAGAATGCCGGAGATTGTGTGGATGCGGTTCTGACCTATGTGACCCCGCCCGCACCGGAGCAGAGAGAAAGTCTTATAAACTTTCTAAAGAAAAAATACGGCGTGTCCAATATCCGATTAAAAGAAAAACAGGACTTTTCTTTAGGCGGCGGATTTAAGCTGCAGACCGGGTCGGATGAATTTGACTGGAGTACAAAAGAAAAGGTAAGACAGCTGGAACAAAAGCTGACGGCTGTGGTGAAAAAAGAGCATGGAAGAAACAGCAGTTGTGAACACCGTGATAATAGCAGCGGTGAATACAGCAGCCGTGAAATCATCACCATCCTAAAAGAAGAAATTGAAAATTTTGATGCGCAGATTCAGGGCCGTGAGGTTGGCTATGTGAATTTTGTAGGGGATGGAATTGCCAATATTGATGGCGTGGATCATGCAGAATATGGAGAAATTTTGCTGTTTGATACGGGGATTAAAGGCATGGTGCAGGATATCCGGAGAGATGAAATCGGCTGTATCCTGTTTGGCCGGGAAGGTGAGCTGCGGGAAGGAACCCGTGTGGTTCGTACTGGAAAAAGGGCTGGTATTCCCGTTGGTGAGGAATTTCTTGGCCGTGTGGTAGATGCCCTGGGCGAGCCCATCGATGGGCTGGGAGAAATCATTGCTTCGGATTACCGGCCTCTGGAAGAAAAAGCGCCAGGAATTGTACAGCGAAAGTCCGTTACGGTTCCCATGGAAACTGGTATATTGGCCATTGATTCCATGTTTCCCATCGGAAGAGGCCAGCGTGAGCTGATCATTGGCGACCGTCAGACCGGAAAGACTTCTATTGCAGTGGATACCATTCTTAATCAAAGGGGCAAAGATGTGATCTGTGTTTATGTGGCAATCGGTCAGAAGGCCTCCACCGTGGCAAAACTGGTAAATACCCTGAAAAAACATGGTGCCATGGATTATACCGTGGTGGTTTCTGCAACGGCCAGTGAACCGGCTTCTTTGCAGTATATTGCGCCCTATGCAGGTACCGCCATGGCAGAATATTTTATGTATCAGGGAAAAGATGTCCTGATCGTATATGATGATCTGTCAAAACATGCGGTGGCATATCGTGCATTATCCCTGCTTTTGGAGCGTTCACCCGGACGAGAAGCTTATCCCGGTGATGTATTTTACCTTCATTCCAGACTGCTGGAGCGTTCCAGTCGTTTAAATGAAGAAAATGGCGGCGGTTCCATTACGGCATTGCCGATTATTGAAACTCAGGCCGGCGACGTATCGGCCTATATTCCCACCAATGTCATTTCCATTACAGATGGTCAGATTTTCCTGGAAAGTGACCTGTTCTTTTCCGGCATGCGTCCGGCGGTAAATGTAGGTCTTTCCGTTTCACGAGTAGGCGGTGCGGCCCAGACAAAAGCCATGAAAAAGGCAGCGGGCAGTGTCCGTATTGATCTGGCGCAGTTCCGGGAAATGGAAGTATTTACCCAGTTTGCATCGGATCTGGATGAGTCCACAAAGGAACAGCTGGCTTATGGAAACAGCCTGATGGAACTGTTAAAACAGCCCCTGTGTCATCCCATGAGTCTGCATGAACAGGTATTAACGCTGTTTTTAGCATCTCATAAAGAATTTCTTTCTGTGGAGAAAAAACGTGTAAAAGAATATCAGAAGGCAATTCTGGCATATTTTGATGAGGAACATCCGGAAATCGGAGAGAAAATCGAGGAAACAAAAGATTTATCGGAAGAATTAAAAACGCAGATTCTGGATGCAGCGAAAACATTTAAAAGTGGGTGGAACTAAATGGCAAGTGCAAGAGAAATTCAGACGCGGATTAAAAGTATACGGGACACCATGAAAATCACCAGTGCCATGTATATGATTTCTTCTGCCAAGCTGAAAAAAGCCAGAAAAAATCTGGAAAATACAGAGCCATATTTTGATATGCTGCAGGGAACCATCACACGTATTGTCCGTCATCTGCCGGAGATGGAGCATCGGTATTTTGAGGAAGGAACATTGCCGAAAGGGAAAATGGCAGAAGAAAGTCATGGAATGGAAAAAAAGCAGACGGGAGATGAGCCATGGCCCTGGAATAAAATCCCGGAAAAGACGTCTTCCAAAAAGCGGGGTTATCTTGTAATTGCTGCAGATAAGGGTCTGGCAGGTGCATACAATCACAATGTCATAAAGTTGACGGAGCAATGTCTGCAGAATGGAACAGAAGACCTGCTGTTTGTGGTAGGAGAGCTGGGCAGAGAGTATTTTATTCAGCATGATATATCGGTTTATAAGGAATTTCACTATGCGGTGCAGGATCCCAATCTGACCAGAGCAAGGGATATTGCTGATTGTATGGTTTCCTTATATGATGAAGGAAAGCTGGATGAAATTTATGTAATCTATACTTACGCGGTGAATTCCATGAAGGTGGAGGCTCAGGTTCAGCGCCTGCTTCCCCTGAAAAAAGAAGTCTTTGCCACAGCCATTCCTTCCGATGTTTATGCGGAGGATATTCGTATGGTACCTTCGGCAGAAAAGGTTTTAGATTACGTGGTGCCGGATTATGTGACAGGGTTCATTTACGGTGCATTGGTCGAATCCTTCTGCAGTGAGCAGAATGCCCGTATGATGGCCATGGAAGCGGCAACGGATAATGCGGAAAAAATGTTGAAGGAACTGCAGATTACATTTAATCGTGTGCGGCAGGGAGCGATTACACAGGAAATTACGGAGGTAATCGCAGGTGCCAAAGCCCAGAAAAAGCGCAGGAGGAGCAGCAGAACATGAAACAGGGAAAAATTGTACAGGTACAGGGTCCCGTTGTGGATGTGGAATTTGCCGGTTCGTATATTCCGCCCATTAAAGGGGCGCTGGAAGTGGATAATCATGGAGAACGGTGTGTAATGGAGGTTTCCCAGCACATTGGCGGAAATACTGTTCGGTGCATTCTTCTGACGGCAAGTGAAGGATTGTGCCGGGATATGGTGGTTACAGATACGGAGCACAGTATTCAGGTTCCCGTGGGAGAAAAAACACTGGGACGGTTATTTAATGTATTTGGTGACACCATAGACGGCGGCGAGGATCTGGAAAAAGAGCCGCACTGGAGCATTCACCGGGAGCCGCCGGCATTTGAGGAACAGAATCCCGTGGTAGAGATTCTGGAAACGGGAATCAAGGTCATCGACCTGCTGGCCCCCTATGCAAAAGGCGGAAAAATCGGTCTGTTTGGCGGTGCCGGTGTGGGAAAAACCGTGTTGATTCAGGAATTAATCCGAAATATTGCTACAGAACACGGTGGGTACTCCATTTTCACCGGTGTAGGCGAGCGTTCCCGTGAAGGCAACGATCTGTGGAGTGAAATGAATGCATCCGGTGTGCTGGAAAAAACAGCCATGGTATTTGGACAGATGAATGAACCGCCGGGAGCCCGTATGCGGGTGGCCCAGACCGGTCTGACTATGGCAGAGTATTTCCGGGACGAAGAACAGCAGAATGTCCTGTTATTTATTGATAACATTTTCCGTTTTACACAGGCTGGTTCCGAAGTTTCCGCTTTGCTTGGCCGTATGCCCTCCGCGGTGGGATATCAGCCCACTCTGGCAACGGAAATGGGTGAGCTGCAGGAGCGGATTGCTTCCACGAAAAATGGCTCCGTTACTTCTGTGCAGGCAGTTTACGTTCCTGCGGACGATTTAACCGACCCTGCTCCGGCCACCACCTTTGCCCATCTGGATGCTACCACTGTATTATCCAGAAAAATCGTGGAACAGGGTATTTACCCGGCCGTAGACCCGCTGGAATCTAATTCCCGGATTCTGGAAGAGGATATTGTGGGAAAAGAACATTACGAAACCGCAAGAAGAGTACAGGAAATGCTTCAAAAATACAAGGAACTGCAGGATATTATTGCCATTCTTGGTATGGAAGAACTCTCCGAGGAAGATAAACGAACCGTTTCCCGTGCCAGAAAAATCCAGAAATTCCTGTCTCAGCCGTTCTTTGTGGCAGAGAATTTCACCGGTGTACCCGGAAAATACGTCCCTTTAAAGGAAACCATCCGAGGTTTCAAAGCCATCGTGGACGGAGAAATGGATGAATATCCCGAAGCCGCCTTCTTTAACGTAGGCACAATCGACGAGGTAAAAGAAAAATATGAAAACATTCAGTCTGAAAGTGCTCGCCAGTGATAAGGTATTTTACGAGGGCAGGTGTAAAATGGTCATCCTGCCCGCCCAGGACGGACAGCTGGGTGTACTCGCCAACCACGGTGATATGGTAGTCGCCATTGCCATGGGTGAAATGCGTATCCAGCGGGAAGACGATACCTGGGAAACGGCGCTCATTGGAAAAGGTGTCATGCAGGACATTAATAATCGTATGACGATTCTCACGGAATTCGCGGAACACCCGGAGGATATTGATGAAAAACGTGCTCAGGAAGCAAAGGACCGCGCAGAAGAACAGCTGCGCCAGAAACAAAGCATACAGGAATATCATCACTCCAAAGCAGCACTGGCAAGAGCCATTGCAAGATTAAAGGAAAGCCATAAGAAATATCCTATGGGATATTGAACGCAGAACGTGTGGATTTGCGATAAAAAATATGGCAAAATGTGTGATAAAAAGGAACATTTGTGGATGAAGAAAATGCATTATTATATTTGTCGAAATTTGTAAGTTGAAAAGCCATATCTTTTTCAGTTGCGCAAGCCTCATTATAATGATAAAATTTACATGAGATTCATAAATTTAAACATTTACAATGAGAGGAAGCGCTATGTCAAAGATACTATTGATTATGCTGGTGGGTTATTTACTGGGTTCCCTGAACCCGGCAGCCTTTATTTCCGTGCTGAAAAAGAAAAATCTAAGAGAAATGGGAACTGGAAACCTGGGAGCAACCAATACCATGTTGACTTTTGGAAAGAAATATGGCGTAATTGTCATGCTGTTTGATGTGATAAAAGCCGTTATCTCTGTTAACATTGCCAAGTTAATATTGCCCAAAATGATACTTGCAGGGATTACAGCCGGTGTCTGTACCATGATCGGAAATATCTTTCCCTTTTACCTGAATTTTCAGGGAGGTAAAGGTGTGGCGGCTTTTGCGGGCACATTACTGGCAATTGATCCATTTTTATTCCAGATGCTGCTGGTTATCTGTATTGTGATTGCTATTTGGTGCAATTATGCGGCAGCAGCGCCTGTTTCTGCGGCTGTTTTAGCACCGATCATTGGAGGGATACGAGCGCAGAGTGCAGGGGTATTCTTTTTATTTTTGATAGCAGGTGTTTTGATTATTTTTAAACATCTTAAAAATTTTGAAAAGATTCAAAATGGAACTGAGATGAAAATCAGTGATTTTGTAAAAAGTCATTTTCGTGAGAGCTGCGAAATGTAGATTGGTAATGAAACATGATTCAGGGCCGGCAGTGTAAAATTTGCCGGCCCTGATTTCGTACATTCAACGAATACCGATTCTGATTTTTATTCTGATTCTACCAAAGCGGCCACTTGTCCACTACTTTTAGTGAATCTATCCATTTTTGTATCAGCGCATCATTTTTTTCGGTTATCAATTCTTCATTTTGAATATTCATTCCTGTAATCAATGATTTGCCAAACTGCGGGGTATAGAAATCAATCCAAACTTCTGTTTCGTTGTTGAAGGTTACAATCCAGCCGGAGCGCCAGCCTTCTCCGTACTGACTGCTTGTGCCGGAGGTTTGCCGGTATCTGTAAATACTGCCGGAAAAACGATAGTCGGTTATGGTTCCCCAGGTTTCTTCCAGTTCTGCAAAGGAAGCGGAGACATTTTCTTTCCATTCCCTGGCAAATGCCACTTCACCCAGGTCTTCATAATAGCGCCGATAGGTTTTGTACCAGCTTTCAATTTCATTTTGTCTGCTCTGGTAGTAGTCATATAATTCCGGTGTGATGATATCCATATTTGCCAGAACAAGATAGAGTTCATCAGGTTGGGTATCACAACCGGTTTTTTCCTGCATATCCCGGGGAATTTCCATGGTCATGGCGTAGTTGCTGTCATAACGGTAATAATAGAGACCAGAATCGGCTTCCACACTGACCAGAGGCTGCCCGCAGGGCCAATAGGTTTTATTTCCATCTTCATCGACTGCTGTTGAACTGATTTTTTTGGAGCTGAGATCCTCATATTTTTCCAGAAGATGTGTGTAAAGAGATTCTGGAATGATGTAAGTATAAGCCCCATTTACAATCAGCTGATACCAGAATTCATCGGCATTTCCTGTTTTTTTGCAGTTCTGATAGCTCTGATAAAATCCTTCGGGGTCATCGTCATCTGCAATCACGTTATAATAGAAACTTTTTGTGATCATGTAGGTTTCATCGCCGATCTCCAGTTCCATAAATTCATCGGCTTCTGTTCCGTAGATATTATAGGCACCGTATTTTTCGCGATGATACGGAAAGTCTTCTGAAATTTTCTGCTCACTGTAATAAATGGGATAATGCTCTAAAGTCAGGTCTTCATAAACGATTTCCGAATTCAGCAGGTCGGCAACCGATTCACTGCCCTCCTGTTTCCAGGTTTCCAGAAGCATTTTCACACGTTTCAGCTCATCCAGATTGTCAAAGGAAATTCCGTTGTTATGAACTGCATGATAAGTGGAAATTCCCATGGGTATCACCACCACAATGAGAGAAATAACCAGCAGAATTGCCAGTACCCGGTGCCATACTTTCCGATGCATTTTTTTCAGGGCACGCTCCACGGGTACATCCTTGATTTTTTCAGGTGTTTCCACATTCAGAGGACAGCGCATGGCATCTAGAAGATTTTTACAATCTTTACACGTTTTTACATGTTCTTCCACCATCGCTTTGCTGCTTTCCGAACAGTCATTGTCAGTGTACAGGGGCAGCAGGTCTTTTACAATTTCGCAAATTTGATTTTTATTCATAATATCCCTCCTCCTTTCCGGAGTATTTTTTTAGCATGTTCCATATTGCTGTCTGGCCAGCCATTTCTTTTGTTTTGGTATCTGTTAGAGACAGAAAAAAGAGAAAAGTCACAAAATTTTTATAAAAGTTAGAAATACGTACGGAATTTTTGTGGTTTTTATTATACCACAGGAAATTTCAGGAACAGACAGCACTTTTTGTCCACTTTACTTTTGTAATTATTTGTGC
>JBGVFN010000172.1:0-9377 GCA_045121095.1 Lachnospiraceae bacterium
GACCTCAAAAGAAGAGACAAGCAAAGAAAATCCTTCTTCTGAGAGTGAATCTGAAAAACAGGCAGAAAATTCAAAAGAAAGCAGTATTTCAAAAGAGACAGCTGCATCAAAAGAAACCAGTGCATCTAAGAAGACCAGCGCGGCTAAAGAAACCAGTGCATCTAAGAAGACCAGCGCGGCTAAAGAAACCAGTGCAGCGAAAAAGACAACTGCTGCCAAAGAAACCAGTGCAGCGAAAAAGACAACTGCTGCCAAAGAAACAACAGCAGCGAAAGCTACAACAACTCAGAAAGCAACGGAGGCAAAGAAAAAAACCTGTACAATTTCTATAGAATGCTCCACTATTTTGAGTAATTGGGATGATCTGGATCCGGCTAAGGCAGATTATGTTCCATCCAGTGGTTGGATTTTATCTACTACAACAGTGGAATTTGAAGATGGAGAAACGGTGTTTGATGTATTAAAGAGAGTCTGCAAGAATAAGGGGATTCAGATGGAGTCTTCTTACACTCCCATGTACAGCAGTTATTATATTGAAGGAATCCATAATTTATATGAATTTGACTGTGGTCAGCAGTCTGGCTGGATGTATCGGGTGAACGGATGGTATCCCAATTATGGCTGTTCCAGTTATACCCTGAAAGATGGAGATAAGATTGAATGGAAATACACATGTTCTCTGGGCTCTGATATCGGTGGAGGTAATTATTAGTAAATGAATGATGATGCATTTTCAAGATGTCATCCGGTAGTGAATTTTTTTTACTTTGTTATAGTGCTGGGTTTTACCATGTTTATGCAGCATCCTGTTTTTCTGTTGATTTCTTTTTTGGGATCCACGGTTTATGCCGTGTGGTTAAATGGATGGAAGAAAGTTTTAAAGATGAATTTTCTTTTCACATTGCCGGGACTTATGATTGTAGCACTCATGAATCCTTTATTTAATCATTATGGAGTAACCACACTTCTGTATGTGGAAAGCAGTGGTAATGCAGTGACGCTGGAGGCTCTGGTATACGGTATTGTGCTGGGGTGCGTATTGTTTATCGTAATTCAGTGGTTTTCCTGTTATAACCGCGTGATGACCAGCGATAAATTTATTTATTTGTTTGGAAAAGCGATTCCGGCTTTATCCCTGATTCTATCCATGGCTTTGCGATTTGTTCCGCGGTTTTCTGCCCAGCTTACAGTCATCCGTAATGGGCAGAAATGTGCGGGACGTGATATCAGTAACGGAGGATTGATCAGAAAAATTCGCTGCGGCTTGTCCATGTTGTCCATACTGGTCACATGGGCACTGGAAAATGCTATTGAGACAGCGGATTCCATGAAAAGCCGGGGATATGGACTAAAGGGAAGAACGGCTTTTTCTATTTATCGTTTCGATACCCGGGATAAAATACTGGGAACGTTTCTCATAATCTGTTTTCTGGTGTTTGCAGCAGGATGTGGTCAGGGAGCAGCATTTGCACAGTACAATCCCAGAATCCTGCTGGCAGGTTTTACGGTACAAGGATATGAGGCACCCATTGAATGTCCGCCGGTCTTAAATGCATTGACATTTATAAGCTTTGCTTCGTTTTGTATGGCTCCTCTGATGTTGGATATTTTCGAATATGTGACCATGAAGCGGGCGCAAAGTCATGTGAAAGAGGAAGCGGTCATGACTTATCGTAAAATTTATGAAGAGTTGGAGGAGTCAATGACATGAATATTGTTGAAATAAGGGATTTTAGTTTTTCTTATCCGGATCAGGAGAAGAAAAATGAATCCCTGTCACATATTGATCTTGAAATTGAGGAGGGGAGTTTCACTGTACTTTGTGGTAAAAGTGGATGTGGTAAAAGTACATTGCTTCGTCAATTAAAAAGTGTGTTGGCTCCCCACGGAAAGAAAAGTGGAAAGATTATTTACTGTGGGAAATCTCTGGAAGAGGTAGATCAGAGAACTCAAAGCAGTGAGATCGGATTTGTTCTCCAGAATCCGGAAAATCAGATTGTGACAGATAAAGTGTGGCATGAGCTGGCATTTGGTTTGGAAAGTCTGGGATACGACAGTGCAGTAATCCGCCTTAGAGTAGCAGAAATGGCAAGCTATTTCGGGATTCATCAGTGGTTTATGCGGGATGTGTCAGAACTATCTGGTGGACAAAAGCAGCTATTGAATCTTGCAGCTATTATGGCCATGCATCCCAAACTGCTGATTTTGGATGAGCCAACTTCTCAGTTGGACCCCATTGCAGCGTCGGATTTCCTGGAAACCGTAAGAAAAATCAATCGTGACATTGGAACTACCGTTATTTTGACAGAACACAGGCTTCAGGATGTGCTTCCTGGTGCAGATCAGGTCATTGTTATGGACAATGGCAGCATATTTGCCCGGGGAACCCCCAGAGAAATTGGAAGCTTGCTGAAAGAAGCAGGGCATGGGATGTTTCTTTCCATGCCGGTACCTATGCAGATTTATGCAGGTATAGACAATGATATGCCCTGTCCTCTCACCGTCAGTGAAGGGAGAAAATGGCTGACAGAATTGCTGAAAAACCAATATGACGATTCTGAGAAGAAAAAAGAAGAAAGTCATATATTCCCAAAAAATCATATACTCCAAAATGAAATTGACAGTTCTGAAAAGAAAAAAGAAGAGATTCCTATACTTCAAAATGAAATGCAGAGCAGCTGCCGAAAGAATGATTCTCAAAGATGGAAGCAGGATGTATCCGCCATTGATGTAAAAGAGGTCTGGTTCCGCTATGAACGAGATGGAAAAGATGTGGTGCGGGATTTGTCATTTCAGGTAAAACAGGGGGAATTTTATGCACTGGTAGGTGGAAATGGTACTGGAAAAAGTACGACACTTTCTCTTTTGAGCCGGGTTCGACAGCCTTACCGGGGCAAAATCCAACTGTTTGGCAAGGATATACGGAAATATCGGGATCAGGAGCTGTATCATTCCTGCCTGGGTGTTTTGCCTCAGAATCCTCAGAGTATGTTTTTAAAGAAAACCGTGCGGGATGACCTGTATGCTGTTATTGGCGGGGCGAAAGAACGAAAATCGCCGGATTATATGGTGGATATGAAAAAAGCGGAGGCGATTGCCGGTATAGTCAGTCTGACGAATCTGGAAGGGCTGCTTGACCGACATCCATATGATTTAAGTGGAGGGGAGCAGCAGCGACTGGCACTGGCAAAAGTGCTGCTTCTTCGTCCGAAACTTTTGCTGATGGATGAACCCACAAAAGGGCTGGATGCAGAGTATAAGCAGGATTTTGGCAGAATTTTGATGAAATTAAAAGAACATGGAATTACTATTTTTATGATTTCACATGATGTGGAATTTGTTGCGGAATATGCAGACACTGCCGGTTTATTTTTTGAAGGGAATGTTGTGACTTCAGGAAATGCGCATGCCTTTTTTGCTGGTAATAATTTTTATACAACAGCGGCTAATCGGATGGCCAGACATTATATGCCCGATGCAGTAACCGGAAAGGAAGTGATTTCGTGCTTACAGAAGATGCTTTAGACCAGTTTATGGACAGGTTCTGGGGAGAGTCCATGGATTCCACGCTGATTCAGGAAAGTGATTCCTGTTTGGATATGCAATCTAATATGACGGAGGAAGAACTGGAAGAATATATGCTTCCCACAGACGGTTTTCTGATTCAGCCGGTCACTCATAAAGCGGTAAATCGTCGGACATGGGTTTCTCTGGCCATTATGATGTCAACCCTGCCGCTCATGCTTTACCTTTCTGTTCGTATTTTTCATGGTCAGAAATACCTCGCCTGCAGTCTGATTGTCATTCTGTTTGCTATGATACCATTTTTTATGGTTTTTGAAGGGCGTAAGCCGGAGCCCAGAGAATTGATGGTTATTTCGGTATTGGCAGCAATAGGCGTAGCAGGCAGAGCAGCATTTTATATGATTCCAAATTTTAAGCCCGTTGCCGCTGTAGTGATTCTTACTGGCGTTTCATTCGGCGGGGAAGCTGGATTTTTGGTAGGCTGCCTGATCATGATGGTATCGAATATGTTTATGGGACAGGGGCCGTGGACGCCATGGCAGATGTTCTCATATGGTCTGATTGGTTTTTTAGCAGGAATATTATTTCAAAAAGGCATCTTAAAACCGAAAAAGAGTCACCTGTGCATTTACGGTTTTCTAAGTGTGATTTTTATTTTTGGCGGAATCATGAATCCGGCAAGTATTCTTATGAGTTATGGCTATCTAACCTGGGAAACATTAATTGCCTATTATATTTCTGGACTACCTGTAGATCTGGTCCATGCAGTCTCTACCGTGATTTTCCTGTTCTTTATGAGCCGTTCCATGCTTGAAAAACTGGAACGAATTAAAAAGAAATATGGACTGGTGGAAAAGCGGTCTTAGAAAAGTTATTTGTTTTGCCACTATGGGTGTTACAGCCCATAATGGTTTTCGGAGTTTATATGGGGAAAAGAGAAAATATTTAAAATCTGGCTGTTTGATCTGATTCTCATATAAACTCTGTTTTTATTGGTACTCCATTCAGTTAGTAAGAAAACAAAAGCAGCCATCATTGATGACTGCTTTGTATTTGTGAAAGATAAGAATGATCAATTTACAATCCAAATTCCTTAAAAAGTCTGGACCGGTATTCGGTATCGGTGGTTATTTTCGAGAGATCGTCGATCCGATTTTTGGAGATAAGGATGTTAATGAGAGCAGCCATTCTGCTTTCTCCTTTTTCGATGCCCTGCTCGATGCCTTTTTCTTCAATAATATCACTGAGATTACACATAGTCACCATCCTTTCTCTGCTCATGGGGATATTATAATCCCTGTTAAGAATCATTTCTTTTTCATTAGGTTTTCGTGTATTAGATAACAGAATTGACAGCATTTTATGTAAAGGTGTCCCTTCTTTATCTTCGTCACCCAGGTATACCATAACAGCAGACATTAAGTCATAACGGTTTGTGATCAGATCCGCGCCATACAGCATGTTTTTGGCGATCTTATACTCTGTGATAGTATTTGCTGCTGCTTTGCTGGAGTCCATACAGATCCATATGGAGTATACTTTCTTGATATCGTTGAAGTTTTCTCCGACAAATTCCGTATCTTTTTGTGCAGAAAGCATTCTGGCACAGTAAAAAACAGCTCTGGTTACCAGGTCATAGCCCACGTGATATTTCTTCTGCGCTTCCACGTTGATGATCAGCTTGATCTTCTCGCCATTTGGAGTGAAAGCGAAAAAACGGATATCATAGGTGACTTCCCCTTCATTGGGGACCTTGTCTTCGGTGGAAAGTCCTGTGATCGCTTCTGGAGAGAGATTGGTCTTTCCGGGATATACAGGTACTTCGGAAATCTGTGGGTCACTTTCAATACAATCAATGATCCTGTCAATGGAAGCATCCTGAAATTCCACAGCAGTTCCTTTTAAAATCCACGCCAGGATATGTTTATCACTCAGAATCTTCTTTACTTCCGCATCATACTTTGCTTTATGCGCTGCCATTTCAATCGAATTGGCAATAAAAGTCTTTTCCTGCATTCATAAACCTCGTTAAAAATAAAGATATCTTGTTTTTATTTGTTAAGGCCTTGATCTTATTGTAACATAGGTGTGTGTGTTTTACAAGAAAAACATCCTATTGGAATATAAAATATTTATAAAATATAATAAAGGAAAATGCGCAAAAGAAAAACGCAAGTACATTTTGCAGCGGCAGCATACAAAATTTACATGTACTAAACGGATAGCGGACATATTCACGTTACAGAAACAGAAATAGGATCTGTATTTCAAGTTCATGCAATGATGCTTGAATCATGCTTGCACCACATAAATTGCAGGTATCATGAAAAATACATCGGGATAAAGGGACTACAATAGCATTTTTTGTTGAAAAGTTCCAGAAAACGCAGTATAATAAAAACTATCTTTAAGAAAGGATGTTACTTTTTACGATAAGTAACAAAGGTGACCACCAATGGGATTTATTGACACAGTTAAAGCAAAAGCTGCTGCAAACAAGAAAAATATCGTACTTGCTGAAGGTATGGACAGAAGAATCTATGAGGCTGCTGCAAAGGTAATCGCAGAAGATATCGCAAACATTATCATTCTGGCTAGCCCTGAAGAAGTAGCTGCAAACTCTGAAGGTCTGGATATCTCCAAAGCTACCATTATCGATCCTAAGACATCCGATAAACTGGAAGCTTATGCTGAAAAACTGGCTGAACTGAGAGCAAAGAAAGGTGTTACTGTTGATCAGGCAAGAGACATGATGACATCTGATTATATGTTCTATGCTTGTATGATGGTTAAGATGGGTGACGCTGACGGCGTTGTTTCCGGTGCTTGCCATTCCACAGCAAATACTTTAAGACCTTCACTGCAGATCGTTAAGACCAAACCCGGCTGCAAACTGGTTTCCGCATTCTTCCTGATCGTAGTTCCTGATTGCGAATATGGCGAAAACGGAACCTTCATCTTTGCTGATTCCGGTCTGGAACAGAATCCCGATCCTGAAAAACTGGCTGCAATCGCTGCATCTTCCGCTGAATCTTTCGAACTGCTGGTAGGTGTTGAACCTAAGGTTGCTATGCTGTCTCATTCTACAAAGGGTTCTGCAAAACATGCAGATGTTGACAAAGTTGTAGAAGCTACCAAGATCGCAAAAGAAAACTGGCCCAACCTGAAACTGGACGGCGAATTACAGCTGGATGCTGCAATCGTTCCCAGTGTAGCTGCTTCCAAAGCTCCCGGCAGTGATGTAGCTGGTCAGGCTAACGTTCTGATCTTCCCCGACCTGGATGCTGGTAACATCGGTTACAAACTGGCTCAGAGACTGGGTAAAGCAGAAGCTTACGGTCCTGTTACCCAGGGTATCGCAGCTCCCATCAACGATCTGTCCAGAGGATGCTCCGCTGACGATATCGTAGGTGTAGTTGCAATCACAGCTGTTCAGTGTATGGCAAACTAATTTCTGTTCGTTATTATGCAAAGGATGTTCGGTAACTGTGAAGTAGGAAGATACGGAGCAGTTAAGATATTCTTACATAAATTTTAAAAAAATATGAATTTTTTAGACTGGTTCTGTAACAGGGCCAGTCTTTTTTTCGTTTAAAAAGTACATAATCCGGATATACTAAAAACGCATTTTAAAAATGCATCATCTGTTCGGTTAAAAATTCAGCTTTTACCGAACTGTGATAACCTGTATGAAGATCATGCTCTGCTGAATAGTTGCAAAAAATGAGAGGAGAGATTTGATTGAAAAAACAAATACGGTATACGGCATTATGCTGCTTTTTGTCGGCGTGTCTGGTATTGCTTTATTCCTATCAGGTAAATGCTTTTTCGAATAAGGAAGAAAAAACAACAGATGAGGGAAGTGAAAAAGAGGGATTGTATTCGGTGCCGGAAGTACAGGCGGGAATGCAGTTTTATCTGGATCAGCTGACGGAATCAGAAAATGAAAAAATTTTTCGGGAAATACTTTCGAAAGAAAATGGGAAGAAAACAGAAAATTCCCAGATTCAGCAGGAAAATATTCAAAATGCATTTTGCAGTCAGGCTCAGGTCATGGCAGCAGAACCGGCCATGGCAGCAGATTCTGTTTCGACTTCTTCTGTGGTTCAGCTCAATGCTTCTGATTATGAATGTCTTCTGCGGATCGTGGAATCAGAAGCAGGAATTTGCGATAAAAAAGGAAAGGTTTTAATTGCCAATGTAATATTGAACCGAATGGAAAGCTCCTATTTCCCGGATACGGTGGAAGAAGTGGTTTACCAGAAAAACCAGTTTTCACCGGTGGAAAATGGCTCTATTGACCGGGTAACGGTTACGGAGGAGACCAAAGAAGCCGTATCGATGGCTCTTTCCGGTACAGATTATTCGGAAGGGGCACTGTTCTTTGCCGCCAGAGATCTGGCAGATCAGAAAAACATGGACTGGTTTGATGATACACTGGATTTCTTATTTGAACATGATGGCCATGAATTTTTTACGATTCGCTGAAAAAGACGGAATAATTCTTTACAGAACCTCTTTTGTGTGCTATGATTTACTCGTTACTTTACTCTGCTAAAGAGTGAAAATCGTAACAGCTCAGTAAATGCTAATTGATTCATAATTGTAAAAGAGCAGTTACAATCATGATGAAAAAGGAAATAGATGACAGGGAGAGGTTATTATGAAAGAAATTTTATACAGAAGCACAAGAGGCGGTTTTTCTGGTGTAAAAGCATCGGAAGCGATTCTGCAGGGACTTGCAGAGGATGGTGGTTTATTTGTTCCGGAAACCATGCCGGTTTTGGATGTAAAGATGGAAGACCTGGCTGGAAAAAGCTATCAGGAAGTGGCTTATGAGGTTATGAAGCTGTTTCTGACTGATTTTTCAGAGGAAGATTTAAAATACTGCATTAACCATGCTTATGATGCGAAATTTGATACGGAAAAGATCGCGCCCATTAAACATGCAGATGGTGCATATTACCTGGAATTATTCCATGGTTCCACTATTGCATTCAAAGATATGGCACTGTCCATTCTTCCTTATTTGATGACCACCGCAGCGCGGATGAACCAGATTCAGGATGAAATTGTAATCCTGACGGCAACCTCCGGTGACACTGGTAAAGCAGCGCTGGCCGGTTTTGCGGATGTGCCCGGAACCAGAATCATCGTATTCTTCCCCGATGGCGGTGTAAGTCCCATTCAGAAGAAACAGATGGTAACTCAGAAGGGTGCCAACTGCAAAGTTGTCGCAGTAAAAGGTAATTTTGATGACTGCCAGACCGGCGTGAAAAATATTTTCAATGATAAAGCAGTAAAGGAAGAAATGGCAAAAGGCGGTTTCCGTTTCTCATCCGCAAACTCCATCAACATTGGCCGTCTGGTTCCTCAGATTGTTTACTATGTATACAGCTATGCAGCAATGCTGAATCATGGTGCTATCAAAAATGGCGAGCCTTTAAATGTCGTAGTTCCCACCGGTAATTTTGGTAACATTCTGGCTGCTTACTATGCAAAACAGATCGGTGTACCGCTTGGTAAGCTGATTTGCGCATCCAATGAAAATAAAGTTCTGTTTGATTTCTTCCAGACCGGTGAATATGACAGAAACCGTGAGTTTATGCTGACCAGCTCCCCTTCCATGGATATTCTGATCTCCAGCAATCTGGAACGTCTGATCTTCCGCATTGCCGGTGATGATGCAGAAAAGAACGTTGCCATGATGAATGCCCTCAGCACCAACGGTAAATACGAAATTACCGAAGAAATGAAAGCACAGCTTAGTGATTTCTGTGCCGGATTTGCCAGTGAAGCAGAAACCGCAGAAGAAATCGCTGCAGTCTATAAAAACGCAGATTACGTAATTG
>JBGVFN010000173.1:0-5144 GCA_045121095.1 Lachnospiraceae bacterium
CTCGTACCGTGAAAAACCTGGCGCTCTTCCCGCTCCAGTCACTTATCCTTGTTCTGTTTTTCAATGCCCTGCTGCCCATCACAAACCGAATGGGGCTTACCTATACCAACAGCGGCAAACTGGAGATTAAACGTAAAGAAATCGTGGCAATCATCCTTCTGACCATCGTGGCGGCGCTTGCTGTGGTAGGATTCTACTGGTACAAAGGATTAATCTAATAAAAAAAGTTGGTGCTGAAGCAGCCAAATAAGCTGCCGGAGCATCAACTCTTTTTTTGCGCCATTTTTCATAACCAGGAAAAGAGGAATCAAACAATCATTCACTGCAATTATTTCCTGCCTTTAATTTCGCCCATGAGTATCCTCCAATGATAAGTAAAACAACTGAAAAAATAAGTATGATGGATAATGGAAATTCTGTTATATAATGATACGCATGCTCATAAGCAGACTGAAACACTTCCATTTCTTTTGCCTGCTTCATTTCTGCCAAAAAAGGCAATGAAATCAATCCAATCAAACCAATACACATCAGCAAAATACTCCATTTAACCAGAACTGCCCCTTCCGCTGCTTTTTCTTCTCCCTTCGTCTGAGGAGCAAAATTACTTCCAATGATTCTTTCAAATGGTATATCAAATTCTTCGCTGATACGGATCAATGTCTTAGAAGAAGGGGCCGATATTCCCATTTCCCAGCGGGATACCGCCTGACGGGTAACTCCTATCTTTTGTGCAAACTCATCCTGAGTCAAATTGTTCTGCTGCCGCAATTTTAATAAACTTTGCGCCAGATTCAAATTTGTTTCTTTCACTTTACTCATATACGTATCCCCTCCTTTTGACTTTATTATAAAGATGGCGCCGGTAATTAACAAGCAATAGTACTTTACATTAGCGCAATAATTAATCCCTGAATAAATCATCCATCGTAATTACATTTGAAAAAATCCCACTATATTCGTTATACGTCAACCCAAATGTCGTTATCAACGTATTATGAATGGAAAATTTCGGAGAAATCTCCTTCGTCAGAATTTCCTGACGATGAAGCAGCACTCGATAGTAGTCTTTTCCCACAGAAAAATTGTCACTATAATATTTCATCTCACACATGTTAATTACATTATCATTTCTGGTAATCAACAAATCGATCTGTGTTCCTTCTGCATCATCATTTCTTTTTGACCACGCAGAATGTGTCGTAATGACCCCACTGATTCCAAGCGCTTTTTTAATCTGTGGTATATGATTAAAACATACATTTTCGTATGAATACCCTCTCCAACTGACTACCTGTTGTGAGGATACATTCTGCTGCCAGAAATTCTCATCCACCTGCTTTCTGTTATCTATAAAATGAAGATAAAACATACAAAACGGGTCAACCAATTTGTAATGTTCTTTTTTCCCTTTGCCAAATGGAACATATTTCACTACAAAATCACTGGCAATCAATGCGTTCAGACTCTGTGACAGTGTTCCTCCATCCTGCATACCAATCTGTTCTGCTATTTTACTTCTTGTGTACCCTGCATTTCTTAAATATAATTGACTTACTATTTTTTTCATCAACTCCGGATTAGTAAAAACAGATGCAAATAAACGATGATACTCATCCCGAAGCTTCCCCTGTCTTGAAAATAATATCCGGTCGATATTCTGTGCCAGACTTTCTCCACTTTGGAAGTAATTCAGATAATACGGAACCCCTCCCAGAATCATATAACTTTGAACAATATCATATCTGGACAATTTTACGTTTTTGCTTTCATAAAACAGTTCACATTCCCTGAGTGTAAACGGAGCAAGTTTTATTTCATAAGTAACTCTGTTATATAAACCACCGTGATTATTAATCAGTTTATCCAAAATCCATGAATTTGCGCTACCACAAACAATCACCAGTAAATTATCACGATGGCATCCCCACGAATTCCAAAATCCCTCAAAGGCAGTCATAAATCCAGAACGCGGTGTGTCCAGCCACGGTAATTCATCCAAAAAAATCACCTGCCTGCTGCCATCGTCAATCTCCTCTAAATATTTTTCCAACATATAAAACGCTTCAAGCCAGCTTCCTGGTTTTTTACTTTTTTTCATTCCCTGAAGCATCAAAGAATAATAAAAATGTTCCAGCTGTGCTTTCAACATCCCTTTTTTATTTTCGTCCACAGGAGAAAGCCCTGCATGCCGAAACGTAATTCGACCTTTAAACGTTTCATCCACCAGATAGGTTTTCCCAATACGACGTCTTCCATAAATTGCTACTAATTCAGCCTTATTGCTGTTATACAATCTATTTAATTCTTCTACTTCTTTTTTTCTTCCTATCATTCCACAGAACATCTCCTTTCTTCTATTATTTATATAATAATCTCATTTTATTTAGCGGTCAATTCCATTTTTTCTATATCGACCGCTGAATAAAATGTTATTTTTGATTTTTATATCGGAAAACTATCCCTCAGACACAACGCTCCATACCCCAGCACATTATTCGGCCAGATTTCGAATCCTGGCAGATGCCGGGCTCCGCGCCGCAGGTAGGCCCGAACTTTTTCTCCGTACAGGAACGGGTCATTTTCTCTTATAATTCCCCACTCCATCATCAGAGCTGCACTGCCTGTCACAAAAGGCGCTGCAAAAGAAGTCCCTGTCACGCTTACATATCCGCCGCCCACAGCTGTGGTGGTAATTTCTACTCCCGGTGCAACCAGGTCAGGACGGATCTGATATTCCTGTCCCGGCCATCCTCGCCCTGAAAAGGAGGCGTAGGTATTCCGTCTGGCATCATAAGCTCCCACCGCAATGATATTGGAAGCAGTCGAGGGAATCGTCATGGTCACATTGGCATCTGGCTGCAGGAAATGTGTACCTGCATTTCTGGCCCTGCCATCGGTGAGCCACATTTCATATTCTCCGGTTACAATCCGCTGGGGCGTAAATACAATTCTCCAGACTCCGCTGTCGATATAGGTATCGCGCGGAATGAAATCCACATAAATCTCCTGCCCTGCCTGATAGGGACTTGGCTCGCCGTAGTAGACCAGAAGCTCCGTGTTCCCCAGACGGTATCGGGAAGCCCCAATTTCCTGACCAAAAGGACCTGCGGTACTGCCGTCCGGATGGATAATAGAGATGCGGAATTCATCCGCATAGTTTTTCCAGATCTGCAGGCTCAGGGACGTCTCAAAATCACTGATTAAAAGTTCCACTTCTTTCTGCTCCGCAGCCGTAAGCCGCCCCGACGCATGCCCGCCCGAATTCCCCTCATTTCCGGTTCCCACCACGATCACGGTCCGCCCTCTGCCCGCCATCATATCCATATAAGTCTCCAGCAATGAATTGCCCCTGTGAGAACCATACACATTTCCAAAACTAATATTCACCGCCATAGGCATTCCAAGCTCGGCTGCCTTCCGATAGACATACTCAATCGCCTGCATCAGTTCTGTGGTCCGCGGAAATCCCTGTTCTCTGGGAATACCCAGTTTCACCACAATAATGTCACCCAGGGGCGCCACGCCCCGGTATCGTCCGCCGGATGACCGCCCGTTGCCTGCTGCAATACCAAGCACCTCCGTTCCATGGCCGCTCGCATCCTGCTCGGGCACAATTGCCAGACCTGCCTCTCTGCTGCCTGCCACCAGTGCCCGGTCGATCTCTTCCTTCGTATACTCCACTCCTGTTGCAAATCCCTCCGGAACTCTTCCCACAAGTTCTCCACCAACCAGCCCTCCAATCCCTACGTTTTCCACATTTTCCTCCGCCCCGGTCCACACGCCCGTCTGATCCCACATAGCCAAAATCCTCGTTGTCCCATCATCGTTCCTGAAATCCGGATGAAAGTAATCCACTCCCGAATCAATCACTGCCACCAAAACCCCTGTTCCAAACAAACCACCCGACTCACGCGACGTACTTCCTCCTATTACACCAGCAGCCGTTCTCACACCTCTTCCCTCACTTTGTATACCTCTTCCAAATCCCCCCGTCTGTACCGGATTGATACAGGAAGCCGCCCGCCCTGCATCCACTCCAAAATACAGCCTCTTCGGCTTCTCAATGTATTCCACCTGCGGCATTCCGGCCAAAATATCCAGATCCTGCTGCGGCAGTGTCACGATGGCATACCCTCCTGACAGCGTCACAACCTGCCAGTCCCCCGGAAGCTGCCCCTGAATCTCTCCGCTGTAACGGATGATCACTTCCCAGGTCTGCGTTTCCGTATCATATCCTACATTCAGACTCGGTGACTTTTCCCTCTCCTGCGGCGAAGCATCCACCGCAAGATTCAAAAGATTTTCAATTTTCTGGTCTTCCATCTTCCATTCCCTCCATCATTGCCAAGAGTTTCTTCTATTTTATTATGCATCTGTAGTTTCAATCATGCGCCGCCGCTCCGCCATACCTCCCACTCCTTCCATTTTCTGCCCTGCCCCTTTGAATTTCTTTAAATTTGGAACCTTTTCTTGACAATACCCGACTGGGGTGCGTATACTGACTATTGTTGATATATAAGGAAATTCCTTGAATTTCCTTGACTTCGTGAACTTCACGACACACCCTTTTCAGGGAAAAAACAGGAGGAGACTAAAAATGAAAAAACAGGTATTAAGTTTACTGACCGCTGCTGTAATGACTGTTGGTGTTTTTGGCGCTGCCATGACTGCAGATGCAGCAGAAACTGAAGTAAAAGCAGGTTTCATTTTCCTGCACGACGAAAACTCTACCTACGACCTGAACTTCTTAAACGCAGCAAAAGAAGCTTGCGAAAACATGGGAATTGAATACGTAATCAAAACAAATGTCCCAGAAGGACAGGAATGTTACGAAGCAGCATGTGAACTTGCTGACTCCGGATGCAATTTCATTTTCGCTGACAGCTTTGGCCATGAAGATTATATGATTGAAGCAGCTAAAGAATTCCCGGATGTAGAATTCTGTCATGCAACAGGAACAAAAGCTCACACAGAAGAACTTGACAACTTCCACAATGCATTTGCTTCTATTTATGATGGACGTTACCTTGCTGGTATCGTTGCTGGTATGAAATTAAATGAAATGATCGACGCTGGTGATATCACAGCAGAAGAAGCTAAAATGGGATACGTTGGTGCTTACACATATGCAGAAGTTATCT
>JBGVFN010000174.1:0-9921 GCA_045121095.1 Lachnospiraceae bacterium
GCTTTTGCAAAGACCATCGGAGGAGATTTTAAAAGAATCCAATTTACACCGGATTTGCTGCCCTCTGATCTGACAGGGATTAATTTTTATAATCAAAAGAGCGGTGAATTTGAGTTTCGACCAGGCCCTTTGTTTTCCAACATTGTTCTGGCAGATGAGATTAACCGGGCTACACCCAGAACACAGTCCAGTTTGTTGGAGGCCATGGAAGAACGACAGATTACGGTAGATGGGATAACCAGTCTGCTGGAGGATCCATTTCTGGTGATGGCAACCCAGAATCCATTGGAATCTTATGGCACATTTCCTTTGCCGGATGCTCAGATGGATCGATTTTTTATGCGGCTGTCTCTGGGATATATGACCCGGGAGCAGGAAATGCGTGTGATTAGCAGACCATCGGCAATTTCCATCATTCATTCGTTGAAACAGGTTGTTTCTCATGAGGAAACCGCTTATGTGCGTAGTGCGTATACAGAAGTAACCATGTCAGACCAGACACTTAGTTATTTGATGGACATTATTGAAAGAACACGAAAAGAGAGCAATTTTGTCAATGGGGTATCCACCCGCGGTGCCATTGCGCTTTATAAAGCATCTCAGGTAACAGCGGCTTTCCATGGCCGGTCTTATGTGATTCCGGAAGATGTAAAATATGTGGCACCTTATGTATTAAGTCACCGATTGGCTCAGGGAAGCGGCAGCCGGACTGCAGCGGCTTCTGATTTTCTGAATAAAATTATTGCCGGAGTGAAGGTTCCACTGGAAGACGTATGATCTTGCTTTTTATTATTTTTCTGACCATTTTCGTATTTATGCTGCAGAAACGGATGATGAAAAGCAGTCTGGATGTCATCCGGGAAAATTACTGGCCGGAGAAAAATATTGTGGATCCGGAAGAAACGTTTGATCTGGTGATTTCTATGGAAAATATTGGGAAATATTACATTCCCTATGTGAAAGCGCAGCTGTTTTGTCCAAAAGAGATAAGGGTATGTGTGGAAGATGATCATGTAACGAAAGATGCAGAACGGGGCGGGAGATTTGTAACCTGGTCCACCTGGCTGCGCGCCTATCAGGAGGCACAGTATCGAGTTCCTGTCTCCATTGGAGAACGCGGGCAATATGTATTGCCCAAACTTCGAGTATTTGGCGGGGATTTTCTGGGAATGGAAGAAACTTCCAGAGATTTTAGTAAATATCGGGAAATTGTGGTAGCACCCAGAGAAGTACCGGAGTCGGAGTTTAGGGAATTGCTGGGAAGTTTTTTGGGAGAGCACTCTGTTCGTCGTTTTCTTTATGAGGATCCGATTCTGACAATCGGGTATCGTGAATATACCGGACGGGAGCCTATGAAAATGATTTCCTGGAAGCAGAGTGCCCGGGGGAATGGTCTTATGGTGAAAAAATATGATTATACTCTGGAACCGATGGCTTCGGTATTGCTGAATGTGGAATCCAAAACAGACGATTGGGAACAACGGCTGGAACAATGCTTTTCCCTGACACGGACGGTGTGCAGGATTTTGGAGGACAGAGGAATAAAATATGATTTCTATACCAATGCCATGATGGCAGGTAATATGTGGAGCGTTCAGGAGGTTGGAGAAGGACTGGGACACCGACATTTTTCCAGTGTATTGGAGTGTCTGGGCCGTGCTGCATATAAAGCCACATTTTCCTGCAGCCGGCTGCTGGAAAAAGCAACTGCCGTATCAGAAATGAATCGGGCTAGAATTTTAATTACGCCGGGAAATGATCTGACAGAACCGGAAAATTATGCTGCATTGTATCGGCTGGAGGAGATATCAGGAGAAAATCTTTTCATTATAAAAGCATCAGATATAATGTTTTCTGGAAAACCGGAGGATGCGACATGATGATTTTAAATTTATTAAAAATGATGGCAGATCTTTCTTTTTACTATACCTTTGCCAGTGTGATAGCAATTTATTTGAACAAAGAATCAGGAGATTTTATTTTTATAAGAATGTTTTTGCTTTGCTTATGTTTTGGCATTTCAGCAGATATGTGGAAACATAAAACACAGAAAATATTTCAGCTGGCTATGATTCTTCCGGCTATTTTAAGTTTTTTGGTTTTAAAATCAGAGTGTATTGATTTTATCGTATTTGTTCCTGCAGTTGTTTATGTATTGTATCTAATATGGGCGGAAAAATATGGACTTTCCCGCTATCGTCAAATGGAGTTGTTTTCTGTTTTCATCAAAGTATTCCTGGTTTTTATAATAGTGCTGTTTATAATAGGAGGGATTCATACAGTTTACCCTGTGTCCTTATGGATGGCAGTTATCATGCTGGTTTCTTCTGTAACTCTCATGCGGATTTTACGGCTTGAGCCTGGGTTATATATGGAAAAAAACTATCAGCTGCGAAATCTATTTTCTGTAGCAGGTGTCGTTTTTGCAGCAGGATTATTTAGCACAAAGGCAGTGAGGAAAAGCGTTTTTTTTATAATGAGCTTTGCTTATGAAAGAATCCTGGCTCCTATTCTGATGGCAATTAGTATGGTGATTGGGTTTATTATGATGGGATTCTGGCAGGTAATTCGATGGATTTTAATTAAACTTGGAATGAATGAATCTGTTTTTGTAGAAGTTTTAGGAAATATGGGATCGGATGAAAAAATCAATCGCATACAGGCAAATGGACAGATTGGAAAGGAGTGGTTTGTTCAACTTTTGGCTGCTGTGGGAATTATTGCAGTCGTAATAGCGGCATTTTTATTTTTCAGGTGGATTTCAAGAACAACTCAGGAAAAACCTCAAAATACTGGTTTGGAGGAAATGCGAATAGATCATCATTTTGACAATAATAAATTAACGTTGATTACACCCGGCTCAGCTGTAGATCGTGTTCGGAAACAGTATCGAAACTTTTTAAAACTATCCATAAAAAAAGGAATTTCCCTGCATCCATCTAATACCAGTTTGGATATAGAAAAAAGAACAGCCCCCATATTTAAAAATCAGAATCTGATAAAAGAATTGCGCTTAATCTATATAGATGCAAGATATAACAATAAAGCGGATCGAAAAGCTGTTAACAGGGCAAAAAAAATCTATAATTTGATTAAAAAAGAAAAAGTATGAGGTGAGGAAAATGGAAAAATCGAAAGACAAGCAAAATCTTCGCCCGAAATATAACTTATGGCAAACAACAGCATATATGATAAAAACAGCCTGGAAAAAGCAGAAAAGTGTTTTGGTACTATGTCTGGTAATGGCCTTTTTAGAAGTGCTGTTAAATCTGGTGAATCTGTTTACAGTACCAGTAATTTTACAGAAAATTGAATGTTCAGCATCGCTGGAAACATTAGTAGAGACGATTTTTGCTTTCGTACTGACGCTGATTTTTTTAACGGCATTAAAAGAATACGTTTCTTCTAATACGCTATTTGGGCGGATTGCAGTTCGGATATATATCATGCGCTGTGTAAATAATAAACTGGCTGTTACCTCCTATCCTTATACGGAAGATGCAGAAAAGTTAAAGCAGCTGGAAAAAGCCTATATGGCAGTGAATACCAATTCTGATGCAGCAGAAGCCATCTGGCACACCTTGTCCGACTTATTAAAAAACAGCATCTGTTTTGTGATCTACCTGTATTTTCTGAAATCCCTGAACTGGGCATTGATTATGCTGGTGATTATTACAACAATTGCAGGATATCTGATCAATACACGGATTTATGAATGGAACTACCGGCATCGGGAGGAAGAAGGGTTTTATTCTCGAAAATTGAATTATGTATGCAGACAGGCGGAAAGTATAGAATTGGCAAAGGATATCCGTATATTTGGAATGACTTCCTGGTTAAATGAAATTTACAAAGATGTAAGTTCTCTCTATCAGGATTTTATGGTGCGAAGAGAAAAAGTATTTATATGGGCTGATTTTCTGGATGTGGTGTTATCTTTGCTGCGAAACGGAATTGCGTATTTTTATCTGATTTTTATTACTTTGAAAGATGGAATGCCGGTTTCTCAATTTCTTATTTATTTTACTGCGTTTAGTGGTTTTACTTCGTGGATTACCGGTATTTTATCCGGTTTGACCAAATTACATAAGCAGAGTATGGATCTTTCGAATTTATGTGAATATCTGGAAGCACCAGAATTATTTTTATTTGATAAGGGAGAACCGTTAAAGGTAGATTTATGCAGATCGTGCCAGATTGAATTAAAAAAGGTGTCTTTTCGATATCCAGGATCTTCTCAGTATATTTTGAAGAACCTTAACCTGACGATTCATGCAGGGGAAAAACTGGCAGTAGTTGGATTAAATGGCGCAGGAAAAACTACGCTGGTTAAATTAATCTGTGGATTTTATGAGCCCACAGAAGGCGAAATTCTGCTGAATGGGCAAAATATTAAGAACTATAACCGGAGGGATTACTATGCCCTCTTTTCGGCTGTTTTTCAGGAAGCTTCCGTGCTGGATGTATCTATAAAAGAAAATATCGCACAGTCTGTGGAAGATTTTGATTTGGAAAAAATGGAGAAAGTGGTTCAACATGCTGGGCTGGAGAAGAAAATCAAAGAACTGCCGAAGGGATATGAGACGCATATTGGAAAAAAGATTTATGAAGATGGCATCGAACTGTCCGGGGGAGAAATGCAGCGTCTGCTGCTTGCCAGAGCGTTGTATAAGGATGCTCCTGTAATGGTTCTGGACGAGCCAACAGCAGCTCTGGATGCTCTCGCGGAAGAGGAAATCTACCAGAAATATGATGCGTTTGCTTTCCAGAAAACAGCAATCTATATTTCTCACAGACTGGCATCAACAAGGTTTTGTGATCGGATTATACTTCTGGAAAATGGAAATATCGCAGAAGAAGGAACCCATGAGTCTCTTTTAAAAACTAAAGGACGCTATGCAGATTTGTTCCAGATTCAGGGTCAATATTATGCAGAGAGGAGCGATGATCATGAGAAAAAGGCAGAAGCATGATAAAATGTCACTTTTAGAGTGTTTTCGATTGAATTATCGTGGGTATCAGATATGGAGGCAGCGGGAACCGGAATTATTTTTATGCCTTTTTGCATGTGCTGTTATTGGTGCTGTAACACCCTATATTACAATTTATTTTTCTGCACAGATCATTCATGAACTGAGTGGTACCCGCAATCCATCAAGGCTTTTGCATCTGGTTATTCTCACGTTGGCAGCAACCACTTTGCTGGCAATTTTAAATGCCATCCTGAATCGTTGGAAAAACAGCAGACAGGCTGGAGTCTATTATAAACGCCAGAAAATATATGCAGATAAGTTATTTGACATGGATTTTTGTGACGTTGATAAGCAAAATACCCATAGATTGCTTGCACAGATTGATCAGTATGAGAAATGGTCCGGATGGGGAATGGGAAGAATTTTTTCTTATTTTGAGATTGGTTTGCAATCCATTGTTAGCATCATAACTGCCTTTGTACTGACGTTTCATCTGTTTACTTCCCAGGTTCCTGAAACAGCCGGAAAAATGGTTGTAATTAATAACCCATTATTTTCGGTGCTGGTTATTGCGTTGTTTATGCTGGTGACGATTCTGACACCTGTTTGCAGAAATCAGGCAAAAAAATACTGGTTTCGCAATACAGAAAGTACCAATCTGGGAAACCGGATTTTCAGTTTTTTCAGCTATATGGGGCAGGAACATAGTCGGGCCATGGATATCCGCATCTATCAGCAGCAGAACATCGGTGACTGCTATCTTGATAAAGAAAAATCCCTTTCAGCGGATTCACAAATTGCCCGCTATGCAAGAGGTCCCATGGGACTCTGGAATGTGGCGGGGGCTGTGATGAACACGGTATTTACCGGTATGATATATTTGTTTGTGTGCATAAAATCCTGGGCAGGAGCATTTGGAGTAGGTGCTGTTACGCAGTATATCGGTGCCATCGCCACATTATCACAGGGGGTGGCTAAATTAGTTGAAACAGCAGGTGATATGAGAAACAATGCAGTTTTTTTAAAAACAACCTTTGAATTTTTGGATATTCCAAATCAGATGTGTCAGGGAGACAGAGAAGTTTCCCAGCAGAATCCTGTGGAAATTGAATTCTGCGACGTATCGTTTCAATATCCGGATTCAGAAGTTTACGCATTACGCCATGTTTCCTTAAAGATTGAAGAAGGAAAGCGCATGGCAGTAGTGGGAATGAACGGGTCTGGAAAATCAACTTTCATTAAACTGCTTTGTCGTCTTTATGATCCCACGGAAGGGAAGATTTTGCTGAATGGAATTGACATTAAGCAGTATGATTATGAATCATACAAGGCTCTTTTTTCCGTAATATTTCAGGATTTTAAACTACTTTCCTTCCCATTGGGAGAAAATGTAGCAGCAAAAGCCGATTATAATGAGAAATTGGTTGAAGAATGCTTAACAAAAGCAGGTTTTAAGCCGAAATTTGACCAATTGCCTCAAGCTGCCCAAACTTATCTGGGCAGGGAATTTGATAGGGAAGGCGTGGAAATGTCCGGTGGTGAAGCACAGAAAATTGCAATTGCCCGTGCGCTCTATCGTAATGCTCCGATTATGGTTCTGGATGAACCCACCTCTGCTCTTGATCCAGTTATAGAAATGGAAATCTATCAAAAATTTGACGAAATTACCGGGGACAAATCGGTTATTTATATCAGTCATCGATTATCTTCCTGTAGATTCTGTGATGAAATCCTTGTATTTCATGAAGGAAAATTAATTCAAAGGGGAAATCATGATACGCTTGTGCAAAATACAGGTGGAAAATATTATGAACTGTGGCAGGCACAAGCACAGTATTATAGATAAAAAAATATAACATAAAAGAGATACAAGCTTATGTATGGAGTTCGTATCTCTTTTTGCATATAATAAACGGTTGTTTACAAGCAAGCTTGGCATAACAGGTTTAATTGAAGATACCTGAAAAAGTAAGCAGCCATGTTTTGCCAAATTAGTATGATATATTAAAAAAATATAAAATACGAATATATGTTTGATTTTTAAGTTTACATGTGTTATAGTGAGAGTAGCTTGAAACGCAGAGACGTTTTTAAACATGAAGTGCAGTGATTGAATAGGATGAGGTGAACAAATGTCATTACAGCTGATTCTTGGAACATCCGGCAGTGGAAAAACCACCTGGCTGAACCATTACATAATAGAGGAATCTTTGAAACATCCGGAGAAGAATTATATGATTTTAGTTCCGGAGCAGTTTACTATGGAGACACAGCGAATCATCGCCCAGTCCCATCCAAGGAAAGGAACCATGAATATTGATGTACTGAGTTTTGTACGTCTGGCTCATAAAGTATTTGCAGAGATGGGCTGCGAAGATTATGTGGTTCTGGATGATATGGGAAAGTGCGTCATTTTACAGAAAGCAGCGCTGAAGCAGGCAGATTCTTTAACGGTATTTGGCCGCAATCTGAAAAAGCGGGGATTTATCAGTGAGTTAAAGTCCATGCTTTCCGAGCTGTATCAGTACGGGATTTCTCCGGAACAGCTGGATGCAGCCAGAGTGCGTCTTTCCGGTCGTTCGATCCTTTCTGGAAAACTGGAAGATATGATTACGGTATATCGGGCTTTTGTGGGTGAATTGGAGGAGAAAACCATTACAGCGGAAGAGATTCTTCCGGTGATGTGCCGTTTCTTACCGGAATCTTCTCAGATTCGGCAGGCTGTCATTGCGCTGGATGGCTTTACAGGCTTTACACCGGTGCAGTATCAGGTCCTGGCTTTGCTTTTGCAGTATGGAGCGAAAGTAATGGTTACCGTAACAGCGGATCCCCTGATGGATTACCGAAAGGAACTGGCACCTCATGAATTGTTTTATTTAAGCCACCATACAATTGCCAGATTGCTTGAACTGGCGAAAGAGCAGGAACTGAAGCTGGAGCCGGACATCTGTCTGTTCCGCAATCAGCAGGAGTGCAGAATGGCAGCGCAGCGAACGAAAGGACAGCGAATAACCGGGCAACGAATGGCAGAGTATCCGCAGGAACCTCAATTACTGGTATTGGAGCGGAATCGTTTTACCGATACACCACAGCTGGCATTTTTGGAGCAGCATATACTGCGCTATGGAAAATGGCGTTATGAAGGGAAGAAAGCAGAAAAGACAGCTGTATTGCCGCTGCAGCTGAAAGTATATGCATCGCCTGCCCAGGAGGTGCGCAGTATCTGTGATGACATTTACAATCTGGTTATGAATCAGGGATATCGTTATCGGGAAATTGCGGTTATTACGGGAAATCCGGAGACATATGCCCCTTTGCTGAAAGAAGAACTGCAGTATTATGGGATTCCTTTTTTCATGGATCAGAAAAACAGTTTGATGAACAATCCTCTGGTGGAGTATATCCGTGGTCTGTTTGAGGTCGTTATAAAGGATTTTTCTTATGAAAGTGTATTTCGGCTTTTGAAATGTGGTCTGGGCGGATGTTCCAGAGAAGACCGGGACTATCTGGAAAATTATGTGATTGCTTCTGGAATTCGCGGTCATAAGAAATGGAGTGAAGCCTGGGACAGACAGCGCCGCCGTGGCAATTATACAGATTTTGACCGTTTGAACCGGATTCGCGAACAGGTGGCGGTGCCGCTGCTTTCTTTGCGGGAACGCTGGAAAGAAAAAGGAATTACGGTTCGCGGCAGAATAGAGGTTTTAGTGCGTTTTTTACAGGAACAAAATATTGAAGAACAGATGACACAGCACTGTCAGCGGCTTCAGGAGCAGGGACAGATTCTTCTGGCAAGAGAGTATGAACAGGCCTATGAACTGATTATGACGCTGCTCAATGAAATCGATACGCTGATGGGTGGCGAAACCATGAGTTTACAGGATTTCTCTGTCTGTTTTGACAGTGGTATGGAGGAAATCCGTGTTGGTCTGATTCCTGCCTGTACAGACCGATTGCTGGTAGGCGATATGGAGCGAACCCGATTAAATGGGGTGAAGGTTCTGTTTTTTGCCGGTGTAAATGAAGGTCAGGTGCCTAAAAACAGCACTGGTGGAGGGATTTTTACAGATTATGATAAAGAACAGCTGCTTTCCTGTGATATTGAACTGTCACCGACTGGCCGTATGAGCAGTTTTATGGATCGTTTCTATCTGTATCTGGCTTTAACCAGACCTTCAGACAGTCTGTGTATTTCCTATGTGAAAAATGATGGGGAAGGGAGAGCCATGCGTCCTGCTTCCTGTATTGGAGAGCTGGTGGCATTGTATCCAGGGCTTACTGTTGAAGATGAATCGGAAATGGAAAAAGAAGTATCCAGCTTGTACAGCCCAGCGGGCATCTGGAGATATCTGGTGCAGGGCTTTTCCAACCCGGAACAATCCATGAAAAATCCTGTTTGGATGCAGGTGTATTGCTATTTTTATCAGACACGAAAAGCGCAGGTGGAGCACTTGCTGGAAGCCGTATCCGATGGATATCGTGAGGAATCTTTGACGGCAGAGCTTGCAAAGAAATTATATGGTCAGGCACTGCAGGCCAGCGTAAGCCGCCTGGAACAGCAGGCTGCCTGTGCATTTTCTCATTTCCTGCGTTATGGTCTGAAACTGGAAGAACGGGAAGTTTTCTCATTTGAAACCACCGATATGGGAAATCTGTTCCATTCTGCTCTGGAAAAGTATTTTCAAAAGGTAAAAGAGGCAAAGCTGGATATTACAGCTATGGAAGCATCCAGACGAAAAGAACTGGTTCATTCCTGCGTGGCAGATGCAGCCAGAGAGCATGGGAATGAAGTGCTGGGCGATAATGCGCGAAATCGATGGCTGGCAGGAAAGCTGGAACGAATTACAGACCGTACGGTGTGGGCGCTGGGAGAACAGCTGAAGGATGGCGGTTATGAAACGGATGGCTGTGAAGTGATATTTGAGCCGGATAATACAGAGGCATTTAC
>JBGVFN010000175.1:0-2239 GCA_045121095.1 Lachnospiraceae bacterium
ATAACAGGCACATTATCCACCATCTGAACAATATGTTTTTCTATGGACTGTTTAAACATGGCGTTGAAACTTCCATAAGCTGCTGATTCTTCTGAAAATAACTGCTGATGGAGTTCTATGTGCAGCCCGCTGCCCGGATCATGATAGGAAACCACATCCTTCTGTTCCAGATCCGTTCCCTGCTCCGCCACAAGACCTTCTTCCAGGAAAATCTGATGACAGCGCTGAAAATCCTGTCTGCGCACAAACAAATCTTCGTCATTTGATGTACGATGATCCGGTTTTTCATAAAGCAGCCGGCAGATAATGCCCTTTACAACAAGAACCTCCAATCCTGCCTGATTAATTTTTCGATATATTTCCAGAAATCTGGAAGTTCTCTGCATCTGATTCATGACAGTAGCGATGGTCTGCCGTTTCCAAGTGGCACGCAGATTTTCCGGCGCTTTTCCAAATTCCGATATCTGATAAGCTGATTCATACGTCATTGGAAGCACGTTGTGTATCTGCGAAAGCTGATATATCCGTTCCCACGAAATATTTTTTTCTGTTAAATCTAAAACTTCTCCGTCCATAAAGGAACGGAGAAGTTCTAATAGAATCCTATTTTCCAACTCTATTTTCAAAGTAGTCCCCCTGCTTTTACTCTGATTCTGTTAACATTTTCTGATACTCTTTTTCCATTTCTTCCAGAAATACCTCGGTTTGCCGACACAAATATTCCGGTTTTTTATAGCTACATCCATGGCCTTCCGCAACAGCCAAAGCCCCGCAAATCATGCAGGCAAACCTCTTTTTACATTCCCGGCACTCCGGGGGGAGAAGAATCTCATCGGTCTGCTCCGTGATTTTTTTCCAGGACAAATCAAATTCCTCTTCAAAAGGACGGGTGACCGGCTCATTCATCATACCACAGGGAGTCATACGACCGTCCCAGGTAATCCAAAAGGAAGAACGCCCTGCCATACAGCCCATCTTTTCGTCGGGAGTACGTTCACACTCTTCTTCATCCTGCATAAACTCACTCCGTCCCTCATGAAGAGATTTCAGTCGTTTTAGAAGCATGTCTCTATCCATACTGCAGATTTCAGCTCTGGCTCTGGCTTTTCCTGCCTCTTCCGGTGTAAATCGCACCTCTTCATTCGGAACCCCCTCCCGGGCGCTGCGTACTGGCGGAAACATATACGTGGCTGCATTCACCTGAATTCCTCTGCTTTTTGCGAATGCATATATTTCTTCCATATCCTCAAGATTATAACGGGTAAAGCTGGCATTAATATTCACAAAGATGCCTGCTTCCTTTAACATATCTATTGCATTGGTCGCAGCATCATATCCCGTCGGATGACCGCATAACTTTTTATAAGTCTCATTTCCACCACCGTAAAGAGTGATATTCACTTTCATAGGCGGATCTTTTTTCAGCCATTCTACCATTTCCCGGTCAATCAGAGTTCCATTGGTATTAATAGAAATCAAAAGTCCCAGCTTTTTCAATTCCGCATAGATTTTACGAAAATCCTTTCTGAGAAAAGGTTCTCCGCCGGTAAGTAATAAAAACAGCATTCCCCGTTCCGCACAAATCTGCCCCATACGAATCCATTCATCTGCCGTATATTCCCGTCCCCGTAAACGCATTTCTTGCTCCGACATACGGATATAACACATACGGCAATTCATATTACAGCGCGGAGTCAGTTCGAAAGTACCGCTGACCGGTGTTCGGTTCTGTGCTGCCTTTTGATATAGATATCTGCGCACCTGCGGCTGCATAGGTACATTTTGTTGCTCCATTTACAATAAACTCCTTTTCATACTGTAGCTGTATTACTATTCCAGAATCTGTACAGCCATAATCTGACTGCTGTCCGGATTGAAGTGTCCGGCTACTGCTTCTATTTCTCCTCCAGCCGGTACATTTTCAAAAGGTGTACGATAGGTAATTCCGCCCAGATAAGCACCACCCAGCTGAACATATTTATAGTATACATATACTTTCTCATAAGCCTGATCTGTGTTATTCTTCAAAGTAATTTTTCCTTCTTCAGTAACCAGTTCAAACTTATCTTCTTCCAGAGTAGGCTGATCCATATAACCACTGGCAGTCTCACCATATGTATAAGAATCTTCCTCTTTGAATTCACGTTTGTTCGATTCCAGAACCAACACCGTGGTTCCTGCAGGAAGATTTGTCACTCTGAAGCTGGCAGTCTCGGTATCATTTACCTGGAATGTAATA
>JBGVFN010000176.1:0-5647 GCA_045121095.1 Lachnospiraceae bacterium
CATTCACGCAGTCTGCACACCCCAGTTTTGGCTAAATTTTTCTCAGATTCAGTCAGCGTAGCCCGCTACGCCTCCTTCATTTGAGAGAAATTTATCTCAAAATGGGATGCACATCCTGCATAAAGCCTTTTTCAAACACGCTCTAAAATCCATAGAAAATCCATATGAATTGCAAATGGGCTCCAAAATAATTTGCTATAGTATAGTCGTCTTAGAAAGGACGGCTATATTTTTTGGCAAAGGGGTGGGATGAATGAAGGAGAAAAAGAAAGATATTTCGCGGATGAAAAAGAGTATTCTGGAGCTGATTCCGGTATGGGCGCTGGCATTGGGATTGTTGCCGGTACTGGTATTTACTCTTACAGGCTGCCATGGCGCTGTGCAGGAGAGTAAAAAAACGGACATGGAACGACAGGAAAATGGAATGGAGCAGAAAGATGAAACAATAGAATTTTCCATAGAAGATTATCAGAAAAAATTAGCGGACAACAGGGCAGGGATTTCTGTATGCCGAAGTCAGTATCCCAATGAAACAGAGGTACTTTCAGAAACGGAATATCCCAATATCAGTTTTCAGAACTGTGAATTTCGGGATTTTCCAGAGGCGGAGAAGCTGGAAGTGTTTGTGAATCAGCTCCATGGTATTTCGGTGCAGGAAAGCTGGGAGACCATTGAAAACTGGCTGGAGGATATTGGAAAACAGGATGTTATTGATATGAAAACAGATGTCAGGGTGGTTTCTCCCAAGCTTGGATTGGATGAAGATGGTGAATATTTTCTGTTTTATGATCATATGTCTGAGCTGGATTCAGGAGAAGGGGCTTTCATTAATGAAAAAGAATGCCACATTCAGATTGCGGCAAATGGAATTTATTCCATGAGCAATGGAAAGATGACGGAGTATCTGGCGAGTCTGGGATATGAATCAAGAGCTGTTGGTGATGCTCTGGGAAATCACTCGGAGGATGTGATACAAACAGGAAGTCTTTCTGAATTGGGAGATAAAAAATTTGAGCTGATATCCGGAGAAGTAACGTTGGCAGAGGGGGCAGAACTGGTAAAATCGTATTTTGAAGCAGGGACTCCATTCCCATGTGCGGAAGGTGTAACCCTTGATATACCGGAAGTTCGTGTATTCCGGCTGGGAGAGGTGTATGGATATGATTATATACTCAGGCGGGTATATCACTCGGTTCCATTTGCGTATTTTCAGTATGGCAGTCGTAATGATTATGATGGGTATTGTCAAATTAGTGAAGATAATCTGCACGCATATGTTGTGGATGAATCCGGTACAGCAGCAGCTTGTGGTACAAATCCCTGTGAAGAACTGGTTACCTTGCTTTCAGAAGATCAGATGATTGGTCTGGAGCAGATGGCAGAACTGTTAAGTGAAAATCTTGCTCCTCAGCTGAATATTCAGGTAAAATCGGTGGAGCTGGTCTATACACCTGTTGATATAGATGAAGCGGGTGAATATAAGGTTGGTTTACCGTGCTGGCAGCTGATCGGGGATACAAAAACAAGCGGTGAAGCGATTGTGATTTATGTGGATGTATTGACAGGAGAGATTTATTATTATACTAGTACTCCATCCGGCCAGAAATCAAAGTTTGGCTGCTTGTTTTTCGACATTGCGTCGTTAAAAGAGTAATAGGAGTGACCATGTTACGTTGTATCAGTCAGGAATTAAAAAAGATTTTTTATCTCCCTTATGTGCTGCTGTCGGCTGCAGGGATTCTTGTTTTACATCTGATGTCCACCGGTGAGATGGACGAGACCGGGAAATGTATTACCATATTTTCTTTGATGCTGCAGGGAAAAGAAGCGGCTGCGGGACAGATTGAAAAAAGTGCACTGTTTTTGTGGAAGCAGGGAATTGGGGAATGGTTAAATATTTTTTTGCCGCTTCTGTTGACATTGAGTTATATTGTACTGATTTCAGAAGAACGTCAGAATGGACAGAGTAAGTTTCAGTTCATTCGTTCCAGTAATCTGCATTATTGTATTTCAAAGGTTTTTAGTGGCGGAGTGTTTGGGGGAAGTGTTTTTATGGCAGCCTATGCGCTGTTTGGGCTTCTTATGATGGCACAGTTTCCGTTATTCTCCGGTTTTTCACTTGATGCACAGAGTTTTTATCGGGAAATATACTTTGGAAATTCTATTTATTTTTATATTATGAAGCGGTTGGTGGGAGCATTTCTTTATGGAATGTCTGCCAGTGTATTTGGTATTGGGGTGGCAATCTTGTTTCGGGATAAATATATGCTGTTGTGTCTGCCATTTCTGCTGAATTATATGTATCGGCGGATATTGACAAAATTGCTGTATACGGCTGTTGTCGATGGGGAATCGGTTGAATTTATAGAAGCCTTGTATCCGGATTTTTTGATGCAGGTTTCCTGGAACAGATACTGGATATTGTCCGTTTTTATGCTTCTTTTGGCATATGCGGTAATGGTCGTGTTGTTTTACTGGAGTATGAAACGAAGCATAAGGAGGGGGAACTGGGGTGAATAAAACAGACAGGAATAAGGCAGATCTGAAAACAATTCGGCATATCTCTCTTTCAGAGTTTGGGAGATGGCTGAGAAGCAGCCGACTGGTCCTCCTATGCGTTATGCTTGTTTTTATAAATGAATTGATTATTTTGCCTTTGAAGAATTGTGCATCCCTGATGGAAGAAAAAATTTCCGTTGCAGAAGCGTTTCTGGCATTGGGAAATTCCGGGACGATTGTGTTGGTGGTGCCTATTCTGTATCTGGTGTTAATGGCTGATTTTCCTCAAAAGGGAGGAATTGATGTTTTATATCAGATTCGCTGTTCGAAAAAAGTGTGGATTTGGGGGCAGATGCTGTTTGCCCTGGAAACGGTTGTATTTTTGACGGCATTTCTATTTGTTTCCTCCAGTTTGATGATTTGGAGTCATGCAGAGTGGAGAATGGAATTCAGCCATGCGATCACTCATTTTGTCAGTACTTTTCCAGAGCGCAGAGAGGATTATCTGGTGCAGCTTGTACCGGCAAATCTCTATCAGCAGATGACTATGGAGACGGCACTGCTGCACACGATTGTTCTGATGAGCCTTCATTTTTTGCTGCTGGCATTGGTACTGCTGCTGGCAGCTTTGTGTAATAGGAAATTTATGGGAATTTTGGTGGATGGTTTTCTGCTTATTTTTGGGGCAGTAACCTGCGGGGAGCAGATGAAAATCATGTGGATGTTTCCCATGGCGCATACGATTCCATGGGTGCATTATGAACCTTATTTAAGAAAGCAGATTTTCCCTATGAAAGGCTCCTATTTTTATTTATTAGGGTGTTGTATTGTTTTAATGGTCTGCTGTATGGCAGTATCGGGAAAATATCAGGCAGGGAAGGTGTAGGATATGGTACAGGTCAACAATGTTTCTCTGATTTTAAATAAAAAGCAAATCTTAAAAGATATTTCGCTGGAACTGGAACGCGGAAAAATCTATGGGCTTGTGGGCGATAATGGAAGTGGTAAAACCATGCTTATGAAATGCATGTGCGGATTTATACAGCCTACTGCCGGAATGGTGATAGCGGATGGCAAAGTGATCGGTAAAGATGTGGATTATCTGCCGGACGCTGGAATTATTATCGAAACACCGGGATTTATTCCATATTATAGTGGCTTGAAGAATCTAAAGGTACTTGCTGGTATTAAAAACCACGTTACAACGGAGGAAATAAAAGCGGCCATGGAGCAGGTAGGACTGGATGCAGACCTGAAATTACCAGTTAAAAAATATAGTCTCGGAATGCGGCAGCGTCTCGGGCTGGCCCAGGCTATTATGGAAGATCCGCCCATATTAATTCTGGATGAACCTATGAATGGACTGGATAAACACGGTATGGAGGAAATACGTAATTTATTATTATCCTTAAAATCAAAAGATAAATTGATTGTAATTGCCAGTCATAATCAGGAGGATATCCGGCTTCTTTGTGATGAGGTGTATGAGATGGAGAAAGGTTTCAATCGATATTTTAACGGATGAAAAAATGCCCTCAGGCAGGAAATTTAAATCTGTCTGAAGGCATTTTTAAGGGTATTTTTAAAGAGTACTTTTAATGAGCCTTTCGATCAGCGTCATGCAGTTTGATAATCTGATTAAAAAGTTCCTCGCCCCAGAGTCGTTGATATTTCTTCCTCAACTTTTCATTGTTCTCCTGCTCCCAGGCATAAGGCCTCATATGGAAGGTAATCAGTGCCACAATATGCAGCAGGTCTTCGGTGCTAAAATCCTGCAGATAGGGAACGGCGTTATAAGCAGAAACCAGTTCATGCTGGTAATAATGGGCATGTTCACAGGGATTGCCTCTGGAATCTTTATGTTGCTTGGTAAATGCTTTTCCAATATCATGCAGAAGGGCTGCAATGGATAAGCGGGAGTCCTGGATATCCGATTCCAGGGTATTCATGTAGCAGGCGATACAGTGATTTCCCACCGTAAGGGTGTGGTGCGGGTTATCATGTTCCAGCATACAGAGGCCATTTTCTCCTAAAAACAGCTCGGTGATTTGGCTGGTATAGTCCACATGCTCTTTTTTTGCCGGTTCATGGTATGCGATGATAATGTCATCCCATCCCTCAAAATACTGGGGAATGTAAAAATTCTTATACATCCGTCGAATGGCAGATGCAGGCACTACCCGTTCCCGGCCGTTGTTGTCACGAACACAGTCATCGAAGGATTTCCATACAAAGCAGCAGATTTTATAACAATCATACCGGCGCAGTTCGTTGAGAAATCCCATTCGTTTTTTATAACGGATATTGCAGGCATCGTAAATAACATTTTGTTTATTGATCAGAGCTTCTCTGACGCGCTGGCGCAAAATCTGAAATACTTCATTGTCTTGCTCCTGATTTTCTTCAGAGCCGGTCACGTCTTTTCGAATGGCATCGAAAGAGCAGATGACTGCCTCATATTCCGATGCCAGTTTTTGAGTCTGCATGGATTTGCCGCTTCCAGGCAGGCCGCACATCATAATAAAAACAGGTTGTTCCATGGTTTTATTCAAAAATCTCCTTATAATCAGTAATTCCCATATCCGTCAGCTTTTTGTAACGGGGAGCGTTGAAATCCTTCCTGTTCATCTGATTTGATGGTTTTGATCTCTTCCAGAATCACGCTGCGGCATTCCAGATAAAATCCATCATACAATTCCCAAAATTCTTCCAATGTGACAGCAGACTCACCGCTTGTCAAATCATTGAATCCTGCATATTTTACCAGAAGAAACTCCTGATTATTCAGCCGTTCCAAAGTGTTCTTCGTAACGGTGTTTCAGGTTCATAACAAAATTAAAGACGGGGTTCCATGTGTACATGATTCTCTCACTCCTTTTCCTTTACTATAAGGGGCTTTTAGGGGATTGTCAATTCGCTTCAAAGTGTAATTTATTACGCATCTAGTACTACAGCGAACATTAATCGTGTGATTTTATAAGGTAGTGAAGGCTCCATTACAGAGCTCCATTACACGGAGACGCGCTCTCGCTCTACAAACAAAGCTTCACTGGAGCTTTGTTTGCATGTTAACGATGCCCAAACGTAGCGGACACTAAACTCTCGTCTTTCTTTACAGAAAGCCGCTCGTTAAGTGCCGACGTTTGAC
>JBGVFN010000177.1:0-16979 GCA_045121095.1 Lachnospiraceae bacterium
TAATCATTGGCAAAAGGTGTGCAGCGTCAGATTTTCATGCTTTGGACAAATATGAAAATCTGACTGCGAAATCAAAATAAAAAACAGCAGAGCCATTCCCACAAATTCATGAGATATGACCTGCTGTTGTTCAGTCGGTACACTTTATATGAAATTAAAATTTTACGCTTTTTTTGATTTCTTCTGCACGTACAGGTTGTCCATTGGCTACATAAAGATGAATCTCTCCAAAACCGACCTCTCGAATTAATTTCAAAAGGCGTTCTTCTTTTTCTGTAAGCACCGGATGTTCTCTTTTTTCCAGAACAAACACCTCCCTTGCAAGTACAAATTACGTTATAAAAGTAACATTATTTTTGGCCTTATACAAGCCGGGTGGGGGGATATTTTGGCAAATTTGTGAATAAAAATCTTGAGGCAATTTGAATTTAGATGGTGTTCTCTGTTAAAGTGAAAGTTGCTGCCGTTCGGAAATAAAGGTTGACAAATCACAAAGATTTGCTTACGATTCAGACAAGCACAGCAATATGACAGACGGGAGGATTTTTGATATGTATGAACAGGATTATATCATGCGAATGATTCACGAGATGGTTAGAGCAATCATAAAACTGCTATTTGGCATTGACACCGATGCACCCACAACGGAACTGGCAGAGATGCTGGAAACGGAAAATGACAAAAAGCAGATGGACGATCTGATGAAGAAAATTGACGATGGGAAGATCAATGAAGCAGAGAATCTGCTGGATGAAATGCTTTCAAGAGAGGAAGGTATGGAAGGTCTGAAAAAGGCACTTCTGTTTTATTCCTATTTAAATGAGAAGAGTGATAAATTTCTGGAAGAACATCATTTTACCAGGGAAGAGGTGCAGGAAGGTGTGGAAGCACTGGCAGAGAAGCGTGGACTGCGGGAAGTGATTGAGATGTTTATCAAATGAGTTGGTTCGTAAATAAAACCGCCGTTTTTCTGAATAAATCAGAATCGGCGGTTTTTAGTTGTCCTGAATGAACAAATTTGAAAATTAAGAACCTATCAAAATACAGCAGAGTCCAAAACATCTGCTGAAAGCTGATTGAGTTATGATTTATAACAGCTACAGCTTGGAATATCCAAAAGAATTAACCAGTGCTTCTACCGGAATTCCTTTCTGGCAGAACGGGCAGTCCTTGCGGGTGTAGGATGCGTAGCCGGGTACATCGTCGGGGGTAAATAAGGTGTTGATATGAATACCATCTACTTCATTTACCGCGCTGAACAGGGTAGATACACCTTGAACATTACCGCCATAATATTCTACGCATTCAGTACCTTTGCGAACGCTGACACCGGTGGTAACAGAAGCCATCAGCAGAATTACATTTTTGCCTCTTACCATGGGTTCTACATTTTCACGGAACAGCAGCTGGCTGCTGGTGATGTATTCGGGCTGGATTACGTAGATGGTCTTATGTGCATTTCTGGACATAAAACCAGCCGCGGTCAGTTCCTGTGCCAGAAAAGCGCCGATCACATCCGTACCATCCAGGCAGACGATGGTATCAACGATGGTATTGTGCATATACTGCAGTGCAAGGGCATGTGCGCATAAAGCAGCTTCACTCTGACGTGCTTTCATGGTGGTCAGGTCAATATAATAATTAATGTGGGAATGGTTGGTTGCAAAATGTCCCGGAATTGCTTTCATGGGGACCACATTGCCATGCTTTCTTGAGGGGAATTTAATAATACGAGCCTCCAGATCATTGTTCATAAGTACCGCCTTTCTTCTGCCGTGTTTTATCAGTTTGCAACGTATTGGAAAATGCATCAGAGATGTAGCTTTTTCGAACTTTATGGGAGTGTCATGCAATGATACAAAGGTCAAAAATCCATTTCTTTTCTGATAAAAACGTCCGGAGAAATGTAATAAAATTATTATGATTTTCATTCATCGTAATGTCGGTGTCAGAGCATTTTCAGACGTGCTCTGGCGGACATATTTGTTTAGAGACATTATACAACGATTAAAATGAATGTGCAATTAGTTTTCTGTGTTATCTTTCCTGTAAACAATAATATCTGAAATATCACAATCCAGCATGGTACACAGCATATCCAGGGTATTTAATGTAATACTTTTATTTTTACGGAGTGCATCCAGTGTACCGGTGGAGAGTCCATATTGATTGATCAGGGCGTATTGTGAAATGTGTTTGCGTTTCAGAGTTTCCCAGAAAGGGTCAAATGTAATCATAATCTGCAGCCTCCTTCTAAAACGTGGCTGGAAACGTATTTCAGGCACGCTCTGGTTTAATTATAGGGAACAGAATATGATTGCACATTGCCGAAGATACGGCTATAATCGGGGATGGATGAAAGCTGGAAAAGTGCGGATACTATAAGTGCCATATAGAAATATGTAACAGTTCAGCATAGATATGGAGGCGGTTCAATGAGTGAAAAAAAGGTATCAGGGGCAGGAAAATGGTATTGGATTGAAAAAAAGTTGCTGAGATGGATTGTAAAAAATCGGGATTCATGGGATATTATATGTGGTGTCCGTTCCGGAAGTCTTTGTGAGCTGGATGAGATTATTGAGCAGCTGGATCAGGAAGGCTTTATGGAACTGGAATACGCAATGATGTGCAGGAGAGATGTTATTTTTAGCGTGCAGGAGGGCACAGAGCCTTTGAACGCTAAAAGTACGGAGGAGGAAATGTGAAAAAATTAGTAAAAGAATTAATCATGATTGTAGCAGCAGCGGCAATCTATGCGGGGGGAATCAGTTTATTTCTGGATCCAAACAACCTGGCCCCCGGTGGGGTAACAGGTATTTCTGTCATTTTGAATCGATTATCGGGGATTCCAACAGGTACGTTGTATTTTCTGATCAATGTACCTATCATGCTGTTGGGGCTCTGGCAGTTTGGGTGGCGGTTTATTATAAAAACAGGGCTGGTCATTGTGTGTGCATCAACTTTTACCAACCTGCTCAGTGCTTTCGGACCGCTGACACGGGATCCGCTGCTGGCAGCTGTGGCAGGAAGTGTGATGGTTGCTGTGGGGATTGGTTATGTTTTTAAGGCAGGAGCCACAACCGGAGGAACCGATATCATCATTAAAATACTGCGGAAGAAAAATCCGCATCTGAAAACAGGATTTTTATTTTTGATGCTGGACTGTATCATTGTGTTCCTTTCCGGCTTTGTATTTCAGGATGTGGATACGCTTTTATATGCCTTTCTGGCAGTATTTGTCATCGGCAGAGTGCTGAATTATGTACTTTACGGTTCAGATGAAGCCCGTATGATCTTTATTATCAGCAAAACACCTATGAAAATTGCAGAATGTCTGATGACAGAGGTCAATACTGGTGTTACATACCTGAAAGGTGTGGGCGGCTACAGTCTGACCGAAAAGCAGATTCTCATGTGTGTGGTACGAAAGCAGCAGGCTCCTAAAGTAGAGGAAGTAGTCAAAAGGGAAGATTCTGAGTCTTTTATGATCGTAACCAGTGCAACGGAGATTTTTGGACAGGGGTATAAGAGCTTTTTTACGGAGAAGCTGTAAGAGATAGATTGTAGTAAATATATACCAGAAAACGGTTGACAAATGAAAATTATATAGTATAAAATAGTAGTGCTTTTTAAGTTCCGCAGTTTTGCTGGAGAAGTCTTTTTAGGAGACCATATATACAATAGTCATCAGGCAGAGCAGAACATGCGGATATGGAGCATATTGAATAGGAAAAAGTGATAATGCAATTACGAAGAGTAGTAGATATTGTGTTCTGCTTTCAGAGAGCTGCCGGCAGGTGTGAGGCAGCAGAGACAGATATTGAACTGGCTTCTCAGCAGATTGGCTGAACATCTGGACAGAAGGTTCGATTTGATTAATACCACCGGGTCAGTAAGCTGATACGGGACTTCCCGTTATAGAAGACACAAGAAAGTGCACAGCCAAGGTTGCTGTGAAGTAGAGTGGTACCGCGAATATCCCCCGTTCGTCTCTATGCGAGATGAGCGGGGTTCTTTTTTGTACCTGTAATGTATTTGTATGTAGAGAAGAAAGGAGCAGATTATGAGTCAGGCTTATAATCCGAAAGAGTTGGAAGCAAAATGGCAGAAAACCTGGGAACAGGAAAAAGCTTTTGCTGCAACCGATGATTTTACAAAACCGAAATTTTATGCACTGGTAGAATTCCCTTATCCTTCAGGACAGGGTCTTCACGTAGGACATCCCCGTCCCTACACCGCGCTGGATATCGTATCCCGTAAGAGAAGAATGCAGGGCTACAATGTATTATTCCCCATGGGCTGGGATGCATTTGGTCTGCCTACTGAAAACTATGCGATCAAGAATAAGATTCATCCTGCTATCGTTACCAGAAATAACGTACAGCGTTTCAAAGGCCAGCTGCAGGCACTGGGTTATTCCTTTGACTGGGATCGTGAAATCAACACCACAGATCCTCAGTATTACAAATGGACCCAGTGGATTTTCCTGAAATTATTCAAGAAAGGTCTTGCTTACAAAGCAGAAATGCCCATTAACTGGTGTACATCCTGTAAATGTGGTCTGGCAAATGAAGAAGTTGTAAACGGCGTATGTGAACGCTGCGGCAGCGAAGTTGTTCATAAAGTAAAGAGCCAGTGGATGCTGAAAATTACTGAATATGCTGATAAGCTGATTGATGATCTGGATCAGGTGGATTACATTGAACGTGTTAAAGTTTCTCAGAAAAACTGGATCGGCCGTTCCAATGGTGCAGAAGTAGACTTCAAGCTGGCCGGCAAAGAAGAAACACTGCGTATTTACACCACACGTCCTGATACGCTGTTTGGTGCAACTTATATGGTCGTTTCTCCTGAACATCCTTATATTGACCAGTTCCAGGATGAAATCTCCAATATGGATGAAATCATGGAATACCGTGCACAGGCTGCAAAGAAATCTGATTTTGAACGTACCGAGCTGGCAAAAGACAAGACCGGTGTGGAAATCAAGGGCCTGAAAGCAGTAAATCCTGTAAATGGCAAAGAAATCCCCATCTGGGTTTCCGATTATGTACTCATGTCTTACGGTACAGGTGCTATCATGGCAGTACCTGCACACGATGAAAGAGACTGGGAATTTGCGAAGAAATTCGGTCTGCCCATCATCGAAGTTGTTGGCGGCGGCAATGTGGAAGAAGCTGCTTTCACCGATGTGGCAACTGGCGTTTTAGTAAATTCCGGCTTCCTGAATGGTCTGGAAGTGGCAGATGCCAAGAAGAAGATCATTGAATGGCTGGAAGAACAGGGCATTGGTACTGCAAAACGTAACTTCAAGTTAAGAGACTGGGTATTCTCCCGTCAGAGATACTGGGGTGAACCGATTCCGATCATCCACTGCGATAAATGTGGTTACGTTCCCGTTCCTGAATCAGAACTGCCTCTGGTACTGCCCGATGTGGACAACTACATGACCACCGATGACGGTGAATCCCCACTGTCTGTTATGACTGACTGGGTAAATACCACCTGCCCCTGCTGCGGCGGTGCTGCAAAACGCGAAACCGATACCATGCCTCAGTGGGCTGGTTCTTCCTGGTATTTCCTGCGTTATATCGATCCTCATAACACAGAAGCACTGGCAAGCAAAGAAGCTATGGATTACTGGATGCCCGTAGACTGGTACAACGGCGGTATGGAACATACCACACTGCATCTGCTGTACTCCAGATTTTGGCATAAATTCCTGTACGATGAGGGCGTAGTTCCCTGTGCAGAACCTTACCAGAAGAGAACTTCTCACGGTATGATCCTGGGTGAAAACGGCGAAAAGATGAGTAAATCCAGAGGTAATGTCATCAATCCCGATGATATTATCAATGAATTTGGTGCAGATACCCTTCGTACCTACGAAATGTTCATCGGTGCATTTGACATGGCTGCATCCTGGTCCAATGATGGCGTAAAAGGCTGCCGTCGTTTCCTGGATCGTGTATGGAAACTGCAGGATATGGTAAATGATTCCACCGGCTACACCAAGAGCCTGGAAACCAGAATCCATCAGACCATCAAGAAAGTAAGTCAGGACTTCGAAGCACTGAAATACAACACTGCAATCGCTGCTATGATGGCACTGTTAAATGACTATACAAAAGCAGGCAGCATTTCCAAAGACGATTACAAGGTACTTCTGGTTCTGCTGAACCCCGTAGCACCTCATATTACAGAAGAGCTGTGGTCCATCATGGGATTTGAAGGCAGAGTATATCAGACCAGCTGGCCTGAATACGATGAAGCAAAGACCGTAGAACAGACCGTAGAAATCGCTGTTCAGGTAAACGGCAAAGTTCGTGCAACCATCCAGCTGCCCAAAGACATCTCCAAAGAAGATGCTATCGCAGCAGGTAAAGAAGCAGTTGCATCCAGACTGACCGGCACCATCGTAAAAGAAATTTATGTACCGGGAAGAATTGTAAATATCGTTCAGAAATAATCAGATGGTATTAATTTTTATCACAAAAAGGGGAATTCAGACCTTTTGAATTTTGAATGACAGCATAAAACGATAAAAGAACAATAAAAGAAACCGCGCAGACTGAAATTTGAACAGTCTGGGCGGTTTTTTATGGATCAGCTGTAAGCAATTTCCTGGGCGTTAAGGTGCGGATCATCGATATTCCAGCGAAGAATTTTTACATAGCGCCGTTTCTTTTCGCCAGCATTTTTCAAACACAAATCAAACGTATAAAGATAGACATTGCTGGTTAGTTCCAGCAGTTCTTTGACAAGCGGCTCCTGCTCCAGTTCCTGCATACTGATACCGGAAACATTGATACTTCCATAATTTCTAAAATCTGCCTGCTGAAACAGCTGGTAGATCAGGGAGTGGTCAGTGATTTCCATCGGTTCTGCCAGTTTGTCCTTCTCCAGATGAAAATATCCGGAAGTGCTGATATCATCGCTGAAATGAGAATCTATGTAGAGACGCTGAATCACAGGGTGCAATTTTCCTTCTTCTTTTAAATGTTCAAATGCATGGATACAGGAATCGCTGATACCTTCTCCCTGAATCAGCATATATTTTTTACCAGTCTCATCTTCCTCATACCATGCGGACATGCGCTCAAAAAGCGAATGCAGACAGGAAAGATAATAGACGTTTTGTTTGGCGGATTCGAAGATGTAAAACATCTTTGTCATGGAAAGTCCCAGTTCTCTATAATAAAATAAATTTGTTGCCATCTCCAGCATCACAGATGGATTGCCCAGCAGAAAAGTTTCCAGTTCATGAGCATCATAATGTTCCGCATCAAAGATAAAATCACCAGCCAGCCACCCGCCTGGCCGTTCCTGCAGTTCAATATTCTCAAAATCAACTTTTTGCAGTCGGTACATAGCACACCTCCCGTTCTGTTTATCGGATATTTTTAATCATAGCACAATATCCTGATAAAAAGTTATAGAAAAACATACAAAAGTATAAAGAAACTGTTAAATTTGTGGAAAAAAAGAAAAAACTGGGGAAGAATAGAAAGACTTTACAAAAGAAATAGAAAACAATGCTGGACTTTACAGCGTTAAAATGTTAAAATGTCTCTGATATAGGAAGACAGTCTGGCGATTGTCGGATGGTTGAGGATTTTTTATCAAAAAAGCAGAAATTGACCGTAGTGATTTACAATGCCTTGCAATGGCTGTAAGAATCGCAATGATTCAGAGCGACTGATATAAATAGATCAAAACACCAGGAGGTTTTTATTGTTATGAATAACAAAATAAAAAATGATGCGGTAGATTCGCTGTTTCAGGCGATTCTTACCCTGCAGAGCGTAGAAGAATGTTATACATTTTTCGAAGATGCATGCACAATTAAAGAGCTTCTTTCTCTGGCACAGCGTTTTGAAGTAGCACAGATGCTGAGAGAAAAACGGACTTATCTGGAAATTGCAGAAAAAACAGGTGCATCCACAGCCACCATCAGCCGGGTAAACCGCTGTCTGAATTATGGAAATGATGGTTATGATCTGGTGCTGGATCGCATGAAAGAGCAACAGGAAGACGAATAAGCTGCATAAGCTGCGAAAAGATACAAAGGCAGCAGAAGGATGAATAAGCTGTATAAGCTGCGAAAGGATACAAAGCAGCAAAAGGACGAATAAGTCGCATAAGCTGCGAAAGGATACAAAAGCAGCAGGATACGAAGTATATGAGTTACTACCCAAAAAAGCATCTTCTCAACCGGTTTGATGACCCGGCAGGGAAGATGCTTTTTTATGTTTTTTTCTACTCTTTTTTATCCTTTTTTTCTTTTTTCTGAGCTGCATCCTGTGTGTCATCAAGGAGTGTTTCGATCATCAGCTTTTTCAGATAGATATCAAATGCCAGAAAGCAGATAAATGCGAAGTGGCGAAGTTCTTCCCGTTCTTCTTCTGGAATATCAGCAGATGTTTCGGTGAACAGCTTTTCAGAAGCACGGAACTCATTCTTTACATACTGAAATAATCCATTTTGCTCCTGCTTCAGATAATTCATGATCTCCGTATAGATTTCTGTCAGTGGGATATCGCCATTATTATGGAAATACTGATCAGAAATGGGATTCAGAAGCGTCTGAATATCGCCGATGCTCATGATATTTTTCAGATAATAAATAAATATCAGAAGCAGCATATGATCCTTGGAATATTTTTTCTTCACCGGAGGGGGAAGAAGATCATTTTTCGCGTAATTATTGATCATGGTCTTGGTCAGGATCTTATCGCTTTCAAAACGTTTGCAGGTTTTGAGATGCTCATCCATAAAGGTTGTGACCTGATCCATGTAAAGATCGATGGAAGGGATTTCATCGGGCTGTATATAATCAAGAGAAGCAAGGCGGCGAAACAGCCGCCCGATGCTTTTAATATTAGTTTTATCTGTATTTGACAAAGTGTTTCCTCCATTTCATTTTCATGGATAATTCTTTTCCTCGATAAAGTATACTAGAAAAGTCGGAGAAAAACAAGTTTAAAATGAATTGGATTTGGCTGGACTGAAAATAGCAACTGTGTTATACTCAGGGGTACGAAAACTGGCGGTCAGAAGTAAATGATAGACATGGAATATAAATATAATATAAAAATAGAAAAATAATAGCAGGAAGAAAAGCAGAAAAACAAAACAGAAGAGTAGGAATAAAGCAGAGAAACAAAACAGAAGCACAAGAGCAGAAAGTAAAGCAAAGAAACAAAACAGAAGCATAAGAAATAAGGCAGAGAGAAAAAGAGAGGAAAGTAGTTTATGAGCAGTATTTACGAACGTTTGAATCCGGAACAGCAGAAAGCCGTTTATCAGACCGATGGACCGCTGCTGATTCTGGCGGGGGCAGGTTCCGGCAAGACCAGGACCCTGACACACAGAATTGCTTATCTGATTGATGAGGCAGATGTGAATCCGTGGAATATTCTGGCTATTACATTTACCAATAAAGCAGCAGGAGAAATGCGGGAACGTGTGGACAAGCTGGTGGAATTTGGTGCAGAAAGTATCTGGGTTTCCACTTTCCATTCCACCTGCGTGCGGATTTTAAGAAGACATATTGAATATCTGGGATATACCACCAGTTTTTCCATTTATGATACCGATGACCAGAAAACACTGCTGCATCAGGTTATGAAAAAGCTGGATGTGGACCAGAAGATGTATAAAGACCGCGTGGTTATGAAATATATTTCATCTGCTAAGGATAATCTGGTTTCACCGGAGCAGTTCTGCAAAGAGGCCGCAGGCGATTACCGCCAGATGCGGATCGGTGATATTTATACAGAGTATCAAGAGCAGTTAAAGAAAAATAATGCATTGGATTTTGATGATCTGATCGTGAAAACGGTGGAATTGTTCCGCAATAATCCGGAAGTGCTGGAATATTATCAGAACCGTTTCCGTTACATTATGGTGGATGAATATCAGGACACCAATACGGCTCAGTTTGAGCTGGTGCGTCTGCTGGCGGGTAAATACCGCAATCTCTGTGTAGTAGGTGACGATGACCAGTCCATTTACAAATTCCGCGGTGCCAATATCCAGAATATTCTCGGATTTGAAGAGCATTTTCCCGATGCCACCATTATCCGGCTGGAACAGAATTACCGTTCCACTCAGAATATTCTGAATGCGGCCAATGAAGTGATTAAAAATAACTCCGGCCGTAAGGAAAAACGCCTGTGGACAGAGAATGAAGAGGGCCGCAAGGTAAAATTAAAGCTTTACGATAATGCCATGCAGGAGGCCGACCAGATTACAGAAGAATTGCTGCAGGCCCATAACAGAGGCTATGATTACAATGACTGCGCTGTTTTATACCGGACCAACGCCCAGTCCCGTGTTATTGAAGAACGCATGGTAAATAAGGGTATTCCTTATCAGCTGGTGGGTGGTGTGAACTTCTATCAGCGTAAGGAAATTAAGGATATTCTGGCTTATCTGAAGACCATTGATAACGGCAGCGACGACATTTCCGTTGCCCGCATTATCAACGTACCGAAACGGGGAATCGGCGGAACCACCATTGGTCGTGTACAGGTATTTGCGGACGAGCAGGGCATCAGCTTTTATGAAGCACTGCGCAATGCGGAGTACATCCCCACACTGGCAAAAGGCCGTGCAGTCAGCAAGCTGCTGAATTTCGTAGAGCAGATTTCCGTTTTCCGGGTTATGGCAGAAAATTACAGCATTTCCGAGCTGATCGAGGCCGTACTGGACAAAACCGGATATCGTCAGGAGCTGGAAGGCGATGACACCATTGAAGCTCAGACCCGTCTGGAAAATATCCAGGAATTTGTCAACAAAGCAGTGGATTATGAAAAGAATACGGAAGAGCCTTCTCTGTCCGCTTTCCTGGAAGAAGTTGCTCTGGTGGCAGACATTGACCGCATGGACGAAGACGAGGACAAAGTACTTCTCATGACCCTCCACAGCGCAAAAGGTCTGGAATTTGACAAAGTTTACCTCTGCGGTATGGAAGATGGCCTGTTCCCCAGCTGGATGTCCATCGACTCTGAGGACCCTTCCGATATGGAAGAAGAACGGCGTCTGGCCTATGTAGGCATTACCCGTGCCAAAAAAGAACTGACCCTGACCGGTGCAAGACAGCGAATGATCAACGGCGAAACCCGCTATCTGCGCATTTCCCGTTTCTGCACGGAAATCCCCATGAATCTGCTGGATACCAATATGAGAAAACGGCCCGCAGGTGCAGGTGGATTGGGAGAAAACGGTACAACAGGCGGATTTTCAGGAGGTGCTTCTGGCAGTATCGGCGGTAAGAGCGGATTAGTTAGCAGCGGAAGTTCTATGGGAAGCGGCAGCGGAAATAACAACGGCGGTAATCATGGAAACGTCCGAACATTTGCAGCCCATTCTGGTGCCAGCTCCCGTGAGGCATTTAAAAGCGGGCTGGGCCGTCAGTTTAAAGTTGAAAAAATGAATAAACTTCCTTATGAAGTAGGCGACCGGGTAAAACATATTAAATTTGGTGAAGGCACCGTTGAACTGATCGTAGATGGAAAACGTGATTTCGAAGTAACTGTGGCATTTGATGAGGTCGGAACGAAAAAAATGTTCGCTTCCTTTGCAAAACTGCAGAAAGTGGAAGAATAAAATAATCAAATAGTAGGATATCCGCTTTAAGGTCAATTTGGCAGGATTTTCCAGTACACCGGGAACTGGACTTGTAATAAATTTGGTTAATTTGTTTAAGGAAAATCCCGGATTAACGGTAGTAAATATTTGAAGAATATGATATACTATTTTCAAATATGTGTTGGATATCGACCCATATGATGTCAGGCACATAAGCGAATGAAAGGACGTGTAACACATGAGCAACATCACAAGAGACGATCTTGAACGTATCATCGAACGTATTAAGAAAAGCGAAAACAAAAAGAAAGCAATTTGGATCGGCGGCTTTGTAGCAGCTATCCTTGTAGTTGCAGCAGCAGTACTTCTGTATAAGAAACTGACTCCCGATCCGGACGAATTTGAAGACGATCTGGATGACGATGAATTTTTCGAAGATTTTGAAGAAGAATTAGCAGAAGAAGCACCTGCAGAAGAAGAAGTAGAAGACATCTTCGTAGACGAAGAAGCAGAAGCAAAAGCTGAATAATCAATTAAGACAAAAAAGTCATGAAAACGTACAGGGGGTACCCCACCGATGGTGAGGTACCCTTGTTGTTTGAGTGTGGGAAGACGGATGTTGTGTGAAGACGTTTTTTATTTTATTATGTATAAGGAAATTTGTAACAGTTCAGCTAACGTTTTAGACATTATAAGAAACACTGGTTATAGAAACACTGGTTATATAGGGAGGAACAGAGAAAATGAAAAAAGGACAGGTTTTTGAAGCTGTAATTGAAGGAATTGATTTTCCGGATAAAGGATTTTGTCATGTGGAAGACCGAAAAGTGTCCATCAAACAGGCACTTCCCGGACAGAAAGTGAAATTTTCCATTAAAAAAGCAAGAAATGGAAAGGCAGAAGGACGACTTCTGGAGGTATTGGAGCGTTCACCGCTGGAAAATGCAGAGCATGTCTGCAAACATTTCGGCACCTGCGGCGGCTGCCTGTATCAGAGCATCCCTTATGAAAAACAGCTGGAAATTAAAGCAGAACAGGTAAAAAATCTGATGCAGCCGGTATTTGACAAATATGGACAGGAACTGGTATTTGACGGCGTAGTACCCAGCCCCGTACCCTGCGGATACCGAAATAAGATGGAATATACCTTTGGCGATGAAGTAAAAGGCGGCGATCTGGCTCTCGGCATGCACAAAAGAGGCAGTTTCCATGACATCGTCACAGTAGAAGACTGCCGTATTGCCGATGGAGACTTTTCTGCCATTTTAAAAGCCGTACTGGCATTTTTTAAAGAACGGGGCATTCCCTACTATCACCGCATGCGTCATACCGGATATCTGCGTCATCTGTTGGTGAGAAAAACCGCTATGACAGGAGAAATCCTGGTGGATCTGGTTACAAGCAGTGCATATGGTGTGGAAGAAGCTGGTGGAGTGGAAGCAGGGGAAATAGGAAATGCAGCAGATGCAGGAAAAGAATCCGAGGCAGAAATGCTGGAAAAATTTACAGAAATGCTTTGTGGTCTTTCTCTGGAAGGAACTTTGACCGGTGTGCTTCATACTTACAATGACAGTCTGGCAGATGTGGTACAGAACGACCGCACCGACCTGCTGTATGGACGCAGTTATATTGTGGAAAAACTGCTGGGACTGCAGTTTAAGATTACTCCTTTTTCTTTCTTCCAGACCAATTCCAGAGGCGCAGAGGTATTATATTCCATCGCCCGGGATTATATTGGCGAAACCGAAGGATGCAATGTATTTGATTTATACAGCGGCACAGGAACCATCGCTCAGATGCTGGCACCGGCAGCAGGTAAGGTAACTGGTGTGGAAATCGTGGAGGAAGCAGTGGAGGCAGCAAAGGAAAATGCAGCGTTAAATGGCCTGCATAACTGTACTTTCCTGGCAGGAGATGTGCTGAAGGTGCTGGATACCATCGAAGATAAGCCGGATTTACTGGTGCTGGATCCTCCGAGAGATGGTATCCATCCGAAAGCGTTACCGAAATTATTGGCGTACAATGTGAATCGTATGGTGTATATTTCCTGTAAGCCTACCTCTCTGGCAAGGGATCTGGAAATGTTCTTTGCACATGGGTATCGGGTGGAGAAGATGTGCAGTGTGGATATGTTTCCGGCTACGGGGAATGTGGAGACGGTTGTCTTGCTTTCCAAGGGTGAGGTCGACTCGAAAAAGATTCGGGTTGAGTTCTCTTTGGAAGATATGGATATGTCCGAATTTCAGGACGGAGCAACTTACACACAAATCAAGGACTATGTACTGGAACATAGCGGATTAAAGGTATCCAACCTGTATATCTCACAGATCAAACGGAAATGTGGGATTGAGGTTGGCACGAACTATAATTTACCGAAGTCCGAAGATTCCAGACAGCCTCAGTGTCCGCCGGAAAAAGAAAAGGCAATCCGAGAAGCATTCAAATATTTTGGAATAATCTAATATCTTATGTTTTAAATACGACTATTCAAGTCTTAACTCACAAAAATGCTGCGACATGGTGCATTATTCGAACCATGTCGCAGCATTTTGTTATTTCTTTTTCCGCTGGCTGATTGGGGTTCCGGTTTTCTTTGATTTTTGGAGAATACGAATAAGCCATCGAAATTCTTCGTCCGATAGATTTTTGTAGTTAATACCAAGCTGCTTGCAGTAACGCATAGCCTGTTTTTCCATGCGGCTGCCTTTGAAATTTTCGACCGCTTCCAGATTTTCTTTCAACTCGTCTGCAACTGTGGTCTGTGGTGCGCTTTCCGTGTCTTTTTTATGAAGTTCACGAATGTCACGGATAATTACATTTATATCATCTGATACCATACGACCAAAATATTCATTATCGTCTATATGAGCAGCCTGCAATACTTTCAGGTATGGGTCATCTTCACCGGGGCGATACCGTTCAATGATTTCATGCCTTACTGTATCAACCAGGGAGTTGAGATTTTGTATCTGCATATTAGCAATACCGTCCACATAAATCTCTATGTCTGCCAGAAATTTGATAAAATCTTTGTGTGTGGCAAGTTCACAAAGCAAACGGTTATTGATACGACCACTTTTCAGAAGTGCCACCATATCATCATTCAGATGTAGATCCATAAGGGGTGTATTGATTTGTTCCCTGTTTTCTGTCCGGCAAAACAGATAATCAAGGGATACTCCATAGAAATCTGCCAGTATAATCAGATTTCCATGATTTATTTCTTTGTAATCTTCTTTTTCATAATTTCCAAGGGCAGATTTAGAAATGCCCGTCAACTTCGACAATTCTTCCAGATTCAACCCTCTATCCTTACGCAACTCCCAAAGTCGTTCCTGTATTGTTGTAGCACCTTTCATAGGCGAGAAACTCCTTTCCAGCGGTGATATTCCTGCTGGAAGTATTATATCACATCATCTCCACAATCGTGGAAATTTTTTGTTTTTTGCCTTTATTCCTATATTTCGGACATACGGCACGGGGCTCAAAAATGTTCTATGATATGGATAGTTCATCGATGGATTATTCCAATCGAATGACCGTCCTGTATGGGATATGCATCCCTGGCGAAGTACTGCAATGACTTCCGGCAAGAAGGTGGAGGAATCTTGACCGAAACGAGCGTACCAAAGGGAGCGATACGCCGCTGTGAGATTCAGGGGAGGAACGACATCGGGGAGAAACGGCTGAACATGATATAAAAATGATACTGAAACAGTACATTTTCACAGGGCATAGTCTGCCCTGTTCACAATACTAAGGGGGATTTTTTAAGCTGCTATATGCTTGCATTTTCTTTAAAAATCGCCCCGAAACATGACACTAAAAACACTTATCCGTCTATTCCGGCTGTTACTGCTGAAATGGACGGATTTTTCTTAGGAGGATTTATGCCGAGAATGTCAAAAAAGAGGAAGAACGAGCTTGCGTTCTTTTTAAACGACCAGGGACGCAGAAGCTACAATGAGCTTTGCCGGAAATGCCAGCACGACTGCCAGCAGAGTTTCCGGGCAACGATCATTGACTGTCCCCGCTATCTATCCAAGCGAGCCAAAGGAGGACGTAAGAACAATGAATTATGAATTTATGTTTGCAGATACAATCCTGCCACCCTGTATTCCCCTGCCGAAAGCAGCAGTGCAGCTTCCAATCAGCAGCACCGCCAAGGTTATGTATGCGAGGCTGCTGGATAAAATTATGGCAAATGGTATTGAGGATAACAATGGAATTTTGTATATCCACTTTCCAATCATGGAGCTGGCAATCGCAATTTGCCGCAGCCCTATGACTGTGAAGCGTGCCTTGAATGAACTGGAACAGGCTGGGATGATCATGCGGGTGCGCCAGAGTGTGGGCGAAGCCAGTCACATTTATATTCTGATTCCAGCGGAAAGATAACACAACAAAATAATGTAGCTTTTCGGAGCGATTTACGGTCAGAATGTCGGGTACAGAGCCGATGTTCTGACCGTAACTATATCCAGACAGTAAAATGTACTGGCACAGAAAAATCAATGAAAATGTCGGGACTGGGAGTTTATATTTTCAGTCCTGACGGAAAGGAGGGAAACATGGGAAATGTATACGGATATATCCGGGTGAGTAGCCGGGATCAGAATGAAGACCGCCAGCTTATCGCATTGAAAGAAGTTGGCGTTGCAGAGAAAAACATTTATCTGGACAAGCAATCCGGCAAGGATTTCAATCGCCCACAATATAAAAAGCTACTCCGAAAACTAAAAAAAGACGACCTGCTCTATATTAAGAGCATTGACCGTCTGGGCAGGAACTATGAGGAAATATTGGAACAATGGCGAGTGCTGACTAAGGAAAAAGGTATTGACATTGTAGTTCTGGATATGCCGCTTTTGGACACCAGACGGGGAAAAGACCTGATGGGAACTTTCCTGAGTGATATTGTCTTACAGGTACTTTCCTTTGTGGCAGAGAATGAGCGCACGAACATCCGTCAGCGTCAGGCAGAGGGGATTGCTGCTGCCAAGGCAAAAGGCGTAAAGTTTGGCAGACCACCGCTGCCATTGCCGGATAATTTTTATGAGGTTCACAAGGATTGGAGGGCAAAGAAAATCACACTGAAACAGGCGGCAAGTGCCTGTAATATGTCGGTCGGAACATTCTATGGGAAAGCGAGAAAATTTGAAAATGTGGCTTAAACAAAACATGCCCTGAATTTGCAAAGGTGTACTTTTGCAAATTTGGGGCATTGCTGATGTACGGAAATAATTATACGCTCAATTGCCGTATATTTCAATCTTTACAAGCAATAATTCCAGTCGAAAAAACGGATTTTTTCATGGTTTGCAAAAGTACACAAAACAAAATCTAAATAAGGAGGACAATATGAAGAAAGCAATCACATTACT
>JBGVFN010000178.1:0-8264 GCA_045121095.1 Lachnospiraceae bacterium
ACAATGCCACTGGCAAAACAAATTTGGGCCGTGCTATTCTTGATATTTCAAATAGCCTGACTGATAATAGTGTAGATTCGTCTGAATTTTCGTATTATACGAATTTATATAATGAAGATAATAAAGCTTATTTTAGTTATCGCTTTCGTTTTGATGAGCATGCTCTAGAGTATAAATATGAAAAGACCGGAAGTGGCACGGTTGTTAGAGAAATACTATTAATTGATAATCGAAAAGTCATTGTGAATGATGGTGCTGAGTGCTTTGTTAAATTAATAGGTGCTGAATCTTTAAATTTAGTTAATTGGTATAAAAATAAAAATCAGATTGCTTTGGTGAAATATGTTTCTTCAAATACTAGTTTGGATATGAATGACGAAACAAATTTTGTTTTTCAGCGGTTCATGGATTTTGTTAGAGGAATGCTTATGTTTAGCAGCACGGATAGAATGGTAAATCTTGGTTTTAAAAATATGCAGGGAAACTTATTTAAAAAAATTTGTGAACTTGACCATGGTGTAGAAGAGTTAGAAAGTTTTTTAGCTGACCTAGATATACACTATTCCCTTATAGCCAAGGATTATGGAGATGGACCTAATATTTATTGTAGAATGGGTAATCGAGAAGTTTTGTTTTCACCTCTTTTATCCAGTGGTACAAGAGCGCTAGTGTTTTTCTTTTACTGGTATATGCAGAGAACAGATATTTCTTTTGTTTATATTGATGAATTTGATGCCTTTTATAACTCTGATCTGTCAACTGCAGTTGTACAATATTTGATTCACTCGACTGGTTTACAATCAATGCTTTCTACACATAATACAGATATTATTTCTAACGAACTTTTACGTCCTGATTGTTATTATCAGCTTGCTGATAATAAAATTGCTCCTTTAAGTAAAAAAACACACAAAGCATTGAGAGAAGCACACAACTTACAAAAAATGTATAAAGCAGGAGCATTTAATGAAGAAATCTAAAAAGAATATTGCGTTTTTGTATGAAGGTGTAAAAGCCGAGGATGAATTACTTGAAAATTTAAAACAGAACTTTTTTGCAGAGCAAGCGGATATCAGTATTTTTACACTTCCTGCTGATGGCAATATTTATATGTTATGGACTCGATTGAAAAAAGATGATTTTGAAACGGATGTTATTGATATTTTATGTGAAATGAGTTCTGTTGCAAAACAGCGTATAAAAGAAGCAAATCTTAAATCCAGTGATTTTTCTGAAATATATTTATTTTTTGATTATGATGGACATAATAATAATATTCCTCAAGAATATCGTGGAAGTGATATTTTGGGGGAATTATTGGAAATATTTAATAATGAAACGGAGTTTGGAAAATTATATATTTCATATCCAATGATAGAGGCTATTAAAGAAGTTGACATGGAAAAGGCCGATTATAAACGACTTCACATTCCTCTGGATGAAATAGGTAATTACAAAAATAGTTTTTTTGAAAAATCTTCATGCGGAAAATATACGAATTTAGATCAGATGAGATGGAAAATTTTGTGTTACGCAAGTCAGAAGCGAGCAATGATGATTGTTTCATATAAAGAAATCTGTTCCTATCAGGATTTTATAAAAAAACTGGGACAAAAGCAAATTTATAAAGCTGAAAAAGAACATTATATTAATAATGGCAGGCAACTGGCTATTTTAAATTCTGTACCGTTATTTCTTTTAGAATACTATGATGAAGATTTTTGGGATAGTGTAATTCCATCTGTATAAAATATCTTAAATCAAAATATAACAGTTCAGCAGGGCATAATATTGAAAAGCCACCTATTTTGAATCCTTTTGATTAAAACAGGTGGTTTTTTTAGTTGAAAAAATTAGTTTGCTGACAGCTTCAGCCCAAGCAGTTTCCGGGCATTTTCGCCCATGATAGCAGCTTCTTCCTGAGCGGTCAGGTCCATTTTACGGAAATGTTCCCGATAAGCGGACTGGCTGCTCCAGGGACAGTCGGTGGCAAAAAGGATGCGGTCTGTGCCGTGTTTTCGTGCTAGATGGAGAAATTCTTCACCAGTCATCATCATGGATTCTTCCGGTGTTCTTGTGGTACCGGGGGCCGGTTCGATGACTCCGATGGTGAAGGCTGTATCCAGCCATACGGGTGCACCGGCCAGATATTGTTCCACATCTTTCCAGCCATCCCAGCCGCCCATATGGGCCAGTACCAGCTTTTCAGGAGACACTTCCTTCAGAACGTGAAGAATGTGTTCGACGGAGGTATAATTGCGCTCTGGAATTCCAATATCCATACCGGCGTGAGTGAGGACGATCAGTCCCAGCTCCGATGCTGTTTCCAGAATCCGCAAAAAGCGGATATCATCAAAATCAACGCCCTGATAAGCAGGATGAATCTTAATTCCGGGAAGTCCCATATCATGAACCCGGCGCAATTCTGTTTTATAATTCTCATAATCCGGATGCATGCCGCCAAACGGAATCAGTCCGGTTTCCTGAATATGTTCCATAGACTGACCGGCCAGAGTATTTAACTTTTCCACCTGACCGGGATTGGTCATAACCGGTAAAGTGATGCTGTAATCAATGCCTGCTTCCTGCATGGAGGCCTGCAATCCACTGGCAGTGGCGTCTGTGTAAGGGCAGGAACGGGAAAGCAGCTGCAGCTTGCCAATGACATTACCGGCAATTTTATCTGGAAAAATGTGGGTATGAAAATCAATAACCATTATGTTAGTCCTTATATGTTTCTATTCTTAAATCTCTGTTTGACTGTCTTTTTATTTATACTCTTTTGCCAGCGCTTCGAATGCAGCCAGAGAGCGTTCGATACGTTCTGTGGGTACGCAGTAGGAGATACGGGTGTGGCCGGGACAGCCAAAGCCGCTGCCGGGTACGATCAGCAGGTTGTAGTTTTTCGCACGTTCACAGAATGCCACATCGTCGGCTTCCAGTGTGCGGGGGAACATATAGAAAGTTCCGCCGGGTTCTACTACGTGATAACCCATTTCACGCAGGCTCTTTAACAGCAGGTTTTTGTTGGTTTCGTATACAGAAATATCGGCAGTCTGGTCAGCACATGCAGCACAGATATGCTGGAACATACTGGGGGCACATACATAGCCCAGAGAACGGCCTGCACCGGCGATGGCTGCGTAAACCAGTTTGGAATCCTCTGCTTCATCGGGAACCAGTACATAGCCCAGACGTTCACCAGGGAGAGACAGGGATTTGGACCAGGAGTAGCAAACCAGGGTATTGTTATAGTATTTGGGCAGGTAAGGAACTACTGTGCCATTGAAAGCGATTTCACGGTAAGGTTCATCAGAAATCAGATAAATAGGCTGGCCGTATTCCTGAGATTTACGTGTCAGGATTTCTGCCAGTTTCTTTACGGTTTCTTCGGAATAAACAGCACCGGAGGGGTTGTTGGGAGAGTTTACGACAACACCTTTGGTATGTTCGTTGATGGCAGCTTCAAATTTATCAAAATCAATCTGGAAAGCTTCAATATCCGCAGGAATCAGCACCATTTTTGCACCGGCGCCTTCAATAAATACTTTATATTCCGGGAAATAGGGAGCGAATACGATAAATTCATCACCGGGGCAGGTCAGACCGTTGAAACAGCAGCACAGAGAAGCAGCAGCACCTGCGGTCAGATACAGATTATCGGGGGTAAAGCTGGTTCCGAAACGTCTGTTTAAAGAATCGGAAATCGCCTTTCTGGCAGCAGCATCACCCTGAGCGCTGGTGTAGCCGTGAAGGACAACGGGGTCCATACTCTGCAGCAGCTTCATGGCGGTATCATTTACACAGTCGGGAGCAGGAACACTGGGATTACCAATGGAAAAATCAAATACATTTTCCGCACCAACTTCAGCAGCACGCAGTTTACCGAATTCAAACAACTCACGGATTACGGAACGCTGGGTTCCAAGACCAACCATTTTTTCATTTAACATAAGAAAAAAACTCCTTTATTAATAGATTTTTGTAACGATTCAGCAGGAATTTATGAATGTCTGCTGAATTTATTCAAGGCAGTTCAGCCCCTGCTGAGCTGTTACATCATTTTCATAATTATAAATAACAATAGTGCAATTTGCAAAATATGTCAATGCGTTAAAGTGTAAAATTATTAAAAACGTTGTAAAAGCTGATTTCATTTTCATATAAATTGACTTTTTTTAACAAATATGATATTCTATCTAACGATGGTCTGTACTTTAGGAATTTAAAGAGACAGAATTTTGGAGATGGAGAAAAGGAAGAGAGGAAATCAATATGCCTGTTACTGATTTACTGGAGAGAAACTGTAAATTATATGGAGATGAAGTGGCACTGGTGGAGTTAAATCCGGACATGCCTGATACCAGACGCACCACATGGAAAGAGTATGATCTGATGCAGCCTACCACGTATGAACCTTACCGACATGAGATTACCTGGGCTGTTTTTGATGAAAAAGCAAATCGTGTAGCCAATATGCTGCTGCACAGAGGTGTGAAAAAGGGCGATAAAGTAGCAATTTTAATGTTTAACTGTCTGGAGTGGCTTCCTATTTATTTTGGAGTTCTCAAAACAGGTGCCATTGCCGTACCGTTTAACTTCCGTTTTTCCGCAGAAGAGATCATGTACTGCGCAAAACTGGCAGAGGTAGATGTGCTGCTGTTTGGACCGGAGTTTATCGGACGTATTGAATCCATTGCAGATAAGCTCTGCCGCGGACGCCTTTTAATTTATGTGGGCGATAATTGCCCCACATTTGCGGAAAGCTATCACACACTGGTGGCAGATTGCTCCAGCCGTGCACCGTTGGTACGTATTGAAGACGAAGACGATGCAGCTATTTATTTCTCCTCTGGTACCACAGGATTTCCCAAGGCGATTTTACATAATCATACCAGTCTTCTTCAGGCTGCGCAGATGGAGCAGAAGCATCATGAGACAGGTCGTGAGGATACCTTCCTTTGTATTCCTCCGCTGTACCACACTGGTGCAAAGTTCCACTGGATGGGCAGTCTGGCAGCGGGAAGCAAGGCTGTTCTGTTAAAAGGAACCTCTCCGGAGATTATTTTAAATGCAGTATCTCAGGAGCATTGTACCATTGTCTGGCTGCTGGTGCCCTGGGCACAGGATATTCTGGATTCTTTAGACCGCGGTGACCTGAAATTAGAAGATTATCAGCTGGATCAGTGGCGTCTGATGCACATTGGTGCACAGCCGGTTCCTCCTTCCATGATTCGCCGCTGGAAAGAATATTTCCCTCATCACCAGTATGACACCAACTATGGTTTATCGGAATCTACAGGTCCCGGCTGCGTACATCTGGGTATGGAAAATATCCATAAAGTAGGTGCAATCGGTGTTCCCGGCTATCGCTGGAAATGCAAAATTGTGGATGAAAGAGGCAGCCAGGTACCTCAGGGCGGCGTGGGCGAGCTTTGCGTAAAGGGCCCTGGTCTCATGACCTGCTACTACAATGACCCTCAGGCTACCGCAGATACGTTAAAGGATGGATGGCTTTACACCGGTGACATGGCCATGCAGGACGAAGACGGCTTCTATTTCCTGGTAGACCGTAAGAAAGATGTAATCGTCAGCGGTGGTGAAAATATTTACCCCGTGCAGATTGAAGATTTCCTGCGTGCTCACAACAAGGTAAAAGATGTGGCAGTAATCGGTCTCCCTGACAAACGTTTGGGCGAAATCACCGGCGCAGTCATTGAAATCAAAGAAGGTATGGAGTGTACCGAGGACGAAATCAAGGAATTCTGTCTGGAACTGCCCCGTTACAAACGTCCCAAGAGTATTATCTTCGCGGAAATTCCCAGAAACTCAACAGGTAAGATTGAGAAACCCAAGCTGAGAAAGATTTATGGCGCTGATTGTCTGGTAGCACAGCAGAATCGGGGATAGAATAGGAGTATATGATATAAAAGTGGCATCTTCATGTGATAATGAAGGTGCCACTTTCATATAAACACTATTTGTTGTAGCAAGAAAATGCGTCTTCCACCAGTTTTTTATCCGGTGCAGGGGTAATCAGGCTGACAACCGGTACGATGATCAGACCCGCTGCCATGGCAAATACACCACAGTTAATGGGGGACTGCATAATAACGGGCAGACTGGAGCGGGCAATCATATTGACCACCATCAGTCCGGAACCAACGAGAAAGCTTGCCCAGCAGGCTGCTTTGGTGGTACGTTTCCAGTACAGGGAGTAGAGGAAAGGTGCCAGGAAAGCACCGGCCAGCGCACCCCATGAAATACCCATCAGCTGTGCAATAAAGGTTACATTGGATTTGTACTGAATCAATGCCAGAACAGCAGAGATTGCAATAAATACCACGATCAGAACACGGATATAGATGACCTGTTTTTTCTCACTCATGTTTTTGATGAAATTATCTTTCAGGAAATCGATAGTCAGTGTGGAACTGGAAGCGATTACCAGAGAAGACAAAGTGGACATGGAAGCGGATAATACCAGGATTACTACCAGTGAAATCATCATAGGACTCAAATTAGACAGCATGGTAGGGATAATGGAATCGTATCCGTTGGCAGCCACGTCAATCTGGTCAGAGAACAGACGTCCAAAACCGCCCAGGAAATAACATCCGCCTGCTACCACCAGCGCAAACAAAGTAGAAATCAGGGTTCCTTTTTTAATGGCAGCCTCATCTTTGATGGCGTAGAATTTCTGAACCATCTGAGGAAGTCCCCAGGTACCAAGAGAAGTTAACAAAACTACAAAAATCAGATTGACCGGATCAGGACCCAGGATGGATGCAAATGCACCGGGAGCCGCACCAATTGACTCATCGGAAACCTGCTTCATTCCCTCAATTGCAGCAAACAAACCACCTTTATCATTTAAAACAGCGATTACAACGGCTGCAATACCAATCAGCATGATAATACCCTGAATAAAGTCATTAATTGCGGTAGCCATATAACCGCCGGCGATGACATAAATAGCAGTTAGAATCGCCATTAACAGGATACAAACAGAGTAGTCGATGTTAAATGCCATACCAAACAGACGGGAAAGTCCATTGTATAAAGAAGCAGTATAAGGAATCAGGAAGATAAAAATAATAACGGAAGCACCGATCTTCAAGCTTTTGCTGTCAAATCTGCGGCCAAAAAACTGAGGCATGGTGGCGGAATCCAGATGCTGAGTCATGACACGGGTTCTGCGTCCCAGAACCATCCATGCAAACAGGGAGCCAATGATCGCATTACCAATACCGGCCCATGTAGCAGCCAGACCATATTTCCATCCAAACTGACCAGCATATCCAACAAATACAACTGCCGAAAAATAGGAAGTACCATAGGCGAATGCAGTCAGCCAGGGACCAACGGAACGTCCGCCCAGTACAAAACCATTTACATCCGTTGCATGTTTCCGGCAGTACAGACCAATACCAACCAGAATTGCAAAATAGATAACTAATACTACTACTTTCATAAAAAATGTTTCCTTTCCAGTTTCTTTTGTTTAAATTCTTTTTCTCTTTTAAGTTTTAAAGTATGAAACATCAAAACTTTAACATATAAAATAAGAAAAGTCAATATTATTTAGGAATATTGCATAAAACACGAATATTACGTAACGATTCAGCCAAGCATGATTTTTGTTCAAAATACTATGTCAAGCTTGCTTGTAAATAGTATTTAGTGTGGCCTATAGGAGAAATTGGATATGTGTATAATTATGAAGAAAGAGAGCAAACTGAAAGCATGAAAATATATGGCAAAAAAATATGTAGTGAAACAATATATGGTAAAACTGGAGCTGTAATTGGAGGTAGAAAATGTTGGAGACCATTGAAATTTGTTTTGAAAAGCTGGTTGAAATCTGTGTTCTGATTCTGGAATTTATCGGACTGGTGGTGTTGATGTACAGTGCCCTGAAAAGTGTCTGGGGAATTGTAAAACGGGACCCGGAAATTCGTCTTTCCCTGGCGGAAGGAATCGCGCTGGCACTGGAATTTAAACTGGGAAGCGAGGTACTGCGAACTGTCATTGTCCGCAAGCAAAGCGAACTGTTTATTTTGGGAGCCATTATTCTGATGCGGGCGGCACTGACCTTTTTAATTCACTGGGAAATCAAAAACGAACGGATTGCAGACCATGGTCATACCTGATTTTTAATTTAATTTGTTTTTAATTTTATTTTTACACCAGTTTACAACTTTTTACACCAGTTTACAACTTTTTAAATAAAAAAATACAAATACATCTCTTTGTAGTATAAT
>JBGVFN010000179.1:0-7620 GCA_045121095.1 Lachnospiraceae bacterium
TGTTTTTGTCAACAGTGACATATCGGAATAGGAACCTGTTTCCACATCGCATATCAGATATGATGCACCTTTTTTGACTTCTGATAAATATCCTGCAAAATGAAGATTAAAAAAATCCTGATAATTATCAATCTTTTTAAAACAATCAGTTTTTTGGGGATTTTTCAAGATTCCCGGACTTTTATATGCTTTATTACCTTTGATTTTATCTGCACCGTACAAAAGATACAGTACATTTCTCAGTATAAAATCATCGGTTTCCGGACTCCAGTTGCCGTTTCCTCCCATATTCAGACGCCTCCTTTATCTTTTGTTTGTATCGTCTATCTTTATTTCCTACCTAAATCGTATTCCTATCCGTTCTTCCTATATTAGATTCCTACAGTTCCTACTTTTGAATGGTTTGTAGATAGCAATTAACCATTCTGAAGGAGGAATTTCTATGTCCCGTGGTGTGGATATTTCTATTATTATTCCGGTATACAATGCGGAAAGCTATCTTTCTAATTGTATTGCCAGTGCTGTTAATCAGGTGGCATCTTCCATTTCTATTGAAATCATCTGTGTGGATGATGGTTCTACAGATAGTTCTCTGACAATTATACAGTCTTTTGCACGAAGGGACCCACGGGTTCGGGTGCTTAGGCTTTCTCGAAACCGGGGTACATGTTATGCTCGGAAATATGCTGTAGAACAGGCGAAAGGTAAATATCTGATGTTCCTGGATGCGGATGACACTTTGGAGTCTGCAGCCTGCGAAACTTTGTTTCAGAAAATTGAATACTGTAATGTAGATATTCTTCACTTCGGTACCAATCTGATTCCAGAAGGAATCCTTGATCCGGTCCGTGTCCAGCGTTCTGCTGCCAACCTCCTGCCGTGGGGATATCGTCTGGAAGGAAAAAATATCCTTGATGGCTGCTTCCAGTACAAGCTTTTCCGGCATACACTTTGGAATAAAATTTTCCGCACAAGCGTAGTGCAGAAAGCATTCAAAAACTTGAATGATGATTATCTGGTAAAAGCAGAAGATTTGTACGCATTTTTTACAATTGCATATTACGCAGAATCCTACATAGGCCTGCCAGAATATAAATTCTACAATTATCATCTGGGCCGTGGAATTACTGGTCGTGAAAGTAACCCCACTCTGGCTCATCTGGATCTGTATTGTCAGAATATGTGCTCTGTAGAAGCTTTAACAAATTTTGTTAAATATACAGGCCATGTTCGTTTGGATCCTTACTATAAGGAAATTTTTCTCTCTCAGCTTCGCTTTGATATGCTGATGGACTGCTTATCTAAATATTGGATTTATCTTCCGGAAGAATTAAGGGAAGACAGTATGTCGGTACTCCTGAAATACTGGAAACACACGGAACTCCAGAAAGGATTCGCCTATCTTGGAATTACCATTTAAGTATACTACAGATGACGTCTAAATTACAAATATTAAAAATATATGTAACTATTCAGCAGAGCATGATTTTTGATTAAAAATACGGTGTCAAGCTTGCTTGTAAACAGTATTTTTAATCAAAAATCGTATTCGGCGTTTAGCCGAATGAATAATTTTCGAAGAAAATTATGAATGTCTGCTGAATTTTTCAGCAAAAAACAGAAAAGCGACAGTAGACTTTAAAAAGTCTTACCGTCGCTTTTCCGTATCATTGTAGTATTATTAAAAAAAACAATTTTTATTTTTTAAAAATTATTTATAGATGACGTTCATTTTTTTTCATGCCAATATTCACAGTTGAAGTTAGATGCTTGCAAGTATATTTATAGGTATATTTACACCCCCGCAGAAATCGTCACCATCAACGGCACTTTCTCCTGTGCATGTTCACAGAGCAAAAGTTTGGAGGAAACTTCGTGAAAATACCGTCCGCTGCCGGGTTCGTAAATTTGCTGGATCAGGCGGGCGGCTCGCTGATATTGTTCAACTGCTTCTTCAATCTGACCTTTATAGCAGTACAGATCTCCCTGAGCAATGAAAATGCGAATCAGATGACTGTTGTTTTCACTTCCGCGGAATTGGATTTCTATTTGCAGTGCGTCCTCCAATTCGTTGGCGGCTTCGTCGAATCGGTGCTGTTTGGTCAGCAATTTCCCTTTCAGAGTTTTAGCAGCTGTGATGCTGGTGGAGCGAATTCTTCCGCCGGGAAAGCAATAACAGGAGATCGCGGTCTCTACATCTTCCAATGCCAGGGTAGTAACATTTGAGCTGTCATACATACGGATGCAGGCATTCATATAGTAGGCATCGCCATAGTAGGACTGGCATTCAGAATAATAAGGTCCGTTTTTTTCCTGGGGAATAAGGATGGACAAAATGCGTAATGATTCTCTATTCCATGAAAATGCCTGTTTCAGAGCTTTTTTAGCGATTTTGGCATTACAGTAAATAACCTGATTTAAATAAGATCGGGCAATTCGTTGGGCAGCGAATGCTGCTTCCTTGTTAATTCCTTTATTGAGTGTGTGGTAGTAATGCCACATGCGGCAGTACCAGCGTGTACTGTCTGCCCAGGATTGGATTCCGGTGCTGTAACAGCAGTTGCCAGCTGCCCGGGCTATGGAGCCGCAGATTTCGTAATCCAGCCGGTGACGCCGACAAAAATCATATGCGGAGGTGGCTTTTTCAATTACCAGTTCAAAATGTCCCTGCTGCCAGCAGAATTCCAGAATGGACTCATAAGAGCGTAAAGTGTTTTCTGAGTAAGTATCCAGATTGGAAAGCAGAGAACAGATCATTGCATCATAAGAATCCATTTTTTGACGGGGCTTTTCCCAACTTCCGGCAACCAGCAGTCCAAGATTTTTAATGAGACATTCTGCATCACATGCCAGCGGGTGGAGATTGACCAGAATCAATTCCCGAATCAGGGGGTGAAGAAACAAAAGATCATTGTCACGGTCACATCGAATCAGGCTTTTAGAAATTAGCTGTTCGATAACTTCATAATTTTCCAGTTCGCACCAGGTCTTTAAATCTCGGTCAATGACGCCGGATACTGGTAAAAGTGCCAGATTTTTTAAAATATATTGTTCCTCTGGTGTCAGCTGTTGGGAACTGACCATATGTTTTACATATTCATAAACTGCCTGTGGTACGTTGCTGGAATAATGACGCACCTTTTCCAGTTCTTTGGTGGCATAAATCCCCTTGTTCTTTAGAAAATCGAGCATTTCCTCTGCTGTCATACGGCTGACGCGCATTTGTTTGGCAATTAATTCCAGAACAAACAGATGTCCATCAAACATGGATAAAATCTGCTGAACCATGGGGAGATCCTCTTTAGGGAGTTCTCTGCCATAATTTTGCTGAAAAAATGCCAGAGTCATACCCGGTTCCTGCAGATCATTTATGGAAAAGGACATAAATTTACCAAGTGAAGGAAGTAAAGAAGCAGCCGGTTCTGGAGTTCCAAATTGTTCAAAGGCACATATGGGGAGTGTGCGGAAACCATTTTCCGAAAAATCAGTCTGTGTAGTAAATAAGACACAGTAGTTTCCTTTTAGAAACTCCTTGAGTTCCGGATCTTTTGTCACATTGAAATTGTCGACAATGAATAAAATCCGTTCGCTGGAAATTCCCCAGATGGTTTTGAGTTTTCGGGAAAAATACTCTTTATCATCCTCTGGTTTGCCGTTTATATAAACTCTTTTACAGTGAGTAAGAAGAATTTCATCGCAGATTAATTTACGCAGACTTCCCTGGTAATCCAGAAACAGAATAACATCATAGGAATTCTGATACAGAGCAGCATACTTTTTTGCCAGCTCGGTTTTACCAATACCGCTCATACCATATAAAAAAAGATGATGCGTCTCACCATCTGTATGCAGCAGCTGGTGAATAATTTCCAGATATTTACTTCTGCCGAAGAAATTATTGATGCTGGCAGGCAGTATAAAGGAAGTTTCGAATCCCTCTGTCTTTTTTTCAGGTTTAATTAAGGAATTCTTTGGTGAAAATCCGATTCTTTTTGTTAACTTGTCTGGAATAGGTTCTGTTATTTTTAACGAAACAGATTCCGGTATTTTTGAAACAGGTTTTGTATTTGTTTCCTGTAAAGAATCAGCAGCTGGGGATCGAGTAAGAGCCATCTCAGTTTCAGCTTTTTCAGATTCTGTAAATGCAGTAAATTCTGTAAGCAGTTGCTGCATATCACAATTTTCCAGATAGTTGCTGATAATGGAAACCGCATCATTTTCCAGCAGGGCAAAAATCAGGAAAAATGCCAGAGCCAGAGGTGGATTTTTCTCCGTGAATTCATATAAATGGGTTATTTGTGACTTGTAATAGGCTTCATTGTTTGTCAGCTGAGTATGAAAAAAATAACAGAAATTGTCATAATTATACTCATTTAATGTGAGAAACTCATGGCACTTTTTAACCAGCAGGGAGATATTCTCCGGATCCTGAAAAATAGCGATGGTGCGTTCTGTAAACCGTTTAAAACCATTTCGAAAATAATTGGTAGAGGGCTCCCTGGTATTTCCATTCATTAATAGAGAAAGAGAACCTGAATGAGACCAGATAGACCAGGTATTCAGTTTCGGATTTGAATTATTCATAATTTCCTGGGGGAAAATCATGGAACAAAAAACAGTCTGAGTCGGTCCAGGATGACGAGAATATTTCATATGTTCAGGTATATTCGTAAAAATCGCCGGGCCATCCTGTGTATATGAATAAAAAGCAAACTGAATTTTGCTTAGAGTTAATTTAGCGTCCTTCATAGTGTCAAATCCTCTGTGTCATAAAAAAGTGTAACCGTTCAGTTGTTGTTAGAAATTGAAAAAAAAACTTCTAAGAAAATGTACCTTATTCTGCTAAATAGTTACAGAAAAGATACCATAATAATAGCCAAATGGGCTGCGAATTACAAGAAGAAAAGGTCGAGAATGTTCTTCGAAATAAGTTCGAGCAAATTAGAGGGAGAAACAAATGAAGGAGTGGTATACTGAAATCGTCCAATTGGATGACGAAAATAGAAATATTGAAGAACTAAATTATATTTAAGAAGAAGTGATTTTAAAGAACTTTATGGACTCCAGCAAAGGACTCTGTGCTGTTTGAGTTTCCTTATGTATTATCAGAGAACAATTTTAATAATAAAAATTCAAATGAACAATTTTTGTTCAGTGAAGATATAAAATAATGCAAGGAGGATAAGTATGAAAAAGAAAATGAAGAAATGGTTTCTACTGCTTTTTGTGGTAGCTGCTATGACCGGGATGATACAGATTTCATCCACAGCAGCAGGAAAAAAATCTGGTACCTGCGGAGATAATCTGACTTGGGTTCTGGATGAGAAAGGAACATTAACCATCAGTGGAACCGGGAAGATGGAGGATTATGAGTATTGGGAATCTGCCTGGGGGTGTGATTATGATTATGCAGATGAAATTGTATCTATTGTAATTGAAAAAGGTGTGACAACAGTTGGAAATTATGCTTTTTGTGAATTGCAGAATTTAGCTAATGTCCAATTGAACGATGGTTTGGTTTCTATTGGTGATGGAGCATTTGAAGGTTGTTGGCAATTATCAAAAATTAATCTGCCTTCCAGTATCATAGCTATTGGCAAAAGCGCGTTTAGTTGTTGTAATCTTACCAGTATAGAAATACCGGCAAAAGTAACCAGTATAGAAGAAGATACATTTCTTTATTGCGATAAACTTACAAATGTTAGTATTCCTTCTGATGTTACATATATTGGTGAATATGCTTTTGCGTGCTCTGGCCTTACCAGTATAGAAATACCATCAAAAGTGACTCGTATAGAAAACGGTACTTTTTTAGGCTGTGGTAAACTTACAAATATCACAATTCCGTCTAATGTTACTGCGATTGGTAAAGAAGCATTTAGAGACTGCAGCAGTTTGGAGAAGGTTATTGTACAGGGTGAAAATCAAAATTATTCATCAAAAGATGGAGTGCTGTTTAATAAAGATAAGACAATTATAATTTATTATCCCAATGGAAAAAGCGGTGAGTCGTATACCATTCCTTCTGGAGTGAAAACAATTGCAAAATATGCCTTTGGTTCCAATGAATTTCTGAAATCATTAACAATTCCTGCCAGTGTAACCACGGTGGAGTCTTCTTCATTGGGAGACAGCTGGGGAGAATATTGTCTGAGTACAATCAGGTTTATGGGTGGTATGCCCGAACTTAAAAGTGGCTTTTTGGCGGACTTTATGACAGGTACAATATATTATCCAAATACATGGGAATCTGTTCCGGATATGGATGACTTTGTGGATCCGGAGGGTGGTCATGTAGAATGTGTTCCATATAAAGTAAAAGGTACATTTGATGAACCGAAATTGTCTTCTGTTTCAAATGCGGCAAAAGGTGTAACGGTTAAATGGGGAAAGGTTAGTGGAGCAGCCAAATATCGTGTGCTCCGTAAAACCGGTTCCGGAGACTGGAAAAAAGTAGGAGATACCACATCGACCAGTTACACAGACACTACAGTTAAGAGCGGAACAACATACAGTTATACCGTTCGTTGTATCAGCAGTGACGGAAAGTCAAATACCAGCAGTTATAATACAACCGGTAAAAGTATCAAATATATCGCCCAGCCCGCCCTTTCCAGTGTTTCAAATACAGCAAAAGGTGTAACGGTTAAATGGTCCAAAGTAACTGGAGCAGCCAAATATCGTGTGCTCCGCAAAACCGGTTCCGGCAGCTGGACGAAAGTAGGAAATACAACCTCCACCAGTTATACAGACACCACAGCAAAGAGCGGAACAACCTATACATACACCGTTCGTTGTATCAGCAGTGATGGAAAAACTTATACCAGCAGTTATAACACAACTGGAAAGAGTATCAAATACCTGTCCAGACCGAAGGTTTCCAGTGCATCTAACACATCAACAGGTGTGACTGTGAAATGGGGCAAAGTAACCGGTGCATCCGGCTATTACGTATACCGTAAGACCAGTTCCGGAAGTTATTCAAAGATTGCTACCATTAAGAGCGGAAGTACCGTCAGCTATAAGGATACTGCTGTGAAGGCTAAAAACGGTACGAAATATATTTATATGGTAAAGGCTTATTCTGGAAAGACCGTAAGCAGTGCTGCCAGCGGAAAGATAATTGTCCGTTTGACCAGTTCTTCCATTTCCAGTCTGAAAAACTATGCTACTAAGAAAATGACTGTAAAATGGGCGCAGAACAGCAAAGTTACCGGTTATCAGGTACAGTATTCAACATCCAGTAAGTTCAGCAGCACAACAACAAAGACCATTACCGGATATAAGAATGTATCAAAGACAATCACCAGTCTGACAAAAGGAAAGACCTATTATGTGCGTGTGCGCGGTTATAAAACCGTATCTGGCGTGAAATATTATTCTGCGTGGAGTGCGGTGAAGAGTGTGAAGATCAGTAAATAGAAATCAGCGGAAATAAAAAATTAAGTAAGTCAGGCGTAATAACAGAAAAATATTTTTAAAACTATAAATGATTAAATAACAAATTTTGCACAAAATGCAAACATCTCCAGAGTAATGATGTATAATTGTAATAACCACAAAACAAGATACACACATTACAAAGGAGATGTTCGTTGCAAATAGTATATATCATTCTAA
>JBGVFN010000180.1:0-4147 GCA_045121095.1 Lachnospiraceae bacterium
TCCATGGTATCCATGAATCACGCGGATACGATAGACTCCGCTATTTGCTTTATGTACCGCTTTTAATGCAGCATTGACCGCTTCTTCAGCAGTCATGCCGTGAACATCCAATTCTATAATTCCCTGTCCTATCATGTGTAAATATATCTCCTTTTAACTGCTTTTTCTTCTGGCTGTTCTGGGCCACACAGCCACTTTTTTCTTCTGTGGCCCAGGTTTTCTGTCCTTTCTGGGCCACACAGCCATTTTTCTCTTCTGTGACCCAGGTTCTCTTCTCTTTCTGGGCCACACAGATACTTTTTTCTTCTGTGGCCCAGGTTTTCTTCTCTTTCTGGGCCACACAGCCATTTTTCTCTTCTATGGCCCAGATTTTCTGCTTTCTCTGGGCCACACAATCATTTTTCTCCTCCATGGCCCAGATTTTCTGTTTTCTCTGGGCCACACAATCATTTTTCTCCTCCATGGCCCAATTCACTACTTCAAAAGGTATAAATCACCAATGATCTCGAAATCAAACCACCTATTTTTCTTCAGAAAACTCGTCTTTTCCTACACCACATAGAGGGCACTCAAAGTCATCCGGTAAATCTTCAAATTTAGTACCCGGTGCAATACCTCCTTCGGGATAACCTTCTTCTTCGTCATAAACCCAGTCGCATACATCACATACATACTTCATTTCATTTTCTTCCTTTCTGCTCTATGCCCCAGTGAACAGTGGGATACTCCCTTTATCTTTATCCGCTGGAACGTGCTGGAGCGTGTCTGAAAAATCATTCGAACATGCTCTAAAATTATTTTCAAAGTAAGCGGAAATGATCGCCCATATTCTATTTTACCCGTGATTTGTAAAGACATACCTCAATTTCCAGCCAAATCACCGGAAAGGCTTTTATTTGTTCATGGATTTTCTCCAGAATAGAACAGTTTCCTTTATCTGTCAATGTAATATGAGTTTAAAATCCTCAGCCTTTTCACAAACTGACGCATCTTTTAAAAAGGGCACGGTATTTGACACCGCGCCCTTTTCTATAGGAGTTTTTGATATTAATTTCTTCTAATATTATTTTCCAATTCCAAAAATAACTCCAGATAATGATATTTTCATTGAAAAATGAATATGTCAGTACACGAGATTCACCCGTACTTCATCTACAGTGATATCCTGATCAATCAATCCCTGTGAACGCATCCAGTCAATATTTTCCTGCCAGCATTCGTCGGATTGTGAGAGGAATTCTGCGGTTTCTGTTTCCATCAACGGAAGAAGGATTTCCATGCTTTCCCGTTCTACGGTTTCAGACAGAGGGAAATTTTCTTCGTTCTGGTTGGCGAGAAGTGTTTCCAGTGCGCCGTTGGGATCTGCTTTCATGTCTTCAAATCCCCGTTTGGATGCGCGCAGAAATGCGCTCAATGTTTCGCTGTCGTTGGCGATTGCTTCATCGCTTGCCAGGAAGATCCCTTCATAATAAACAGGTACACCGTAATCATCCAGTTCAAACCAATTTACTTCAAAGCCCTCTTCTTCCATCTGGGGTACTTCGTGATTCAGAAGACATCCGATAGTTGCATCCACGTTGCCGGTGGTCATGGAACTCATCAGGTCAAATCCAACATCGATCATGGTTACATCGCTGTAATCTGCTCCTGCTTCCTGCATAATACTGCGGATGAGTGCTTCTGAAAGTTCTGTTCCTGAATATCCAATTGTTTTCCCTACCAGATCTTCTGGAGATTCGATTCCTTTCTCCTTTAAGGAAAGTATGATATTCAAAGGCCCCTGAACGACGGCACCGATGGATTTTACCGGCACAGCCTGATTTGCTCTGGCCTGAATGACATCCTGCTGATAATAGAGTCCAATATCTGCCTGACCGGCGGCCACCAGAGACATGGCATCATTGGCGTTGGACGGAAAACGGATATTTATTTTCAGTCCTTCTTCCTCATAATACCCTTTTTCAATCGCTACATATAAAAAAGCATGAAGTGCATTGGGATACCAGTCCAGAACCACATCCAGCTCCTTCAATTCTTTCAGTTCTTTTTCCGTTTTCTTTTTGGATTCTTCACCAGAACCCGCTGTACAGCCTGTCAGTAACAGCACACATACTAACAAGACTGATATAATACGTCTTATTCTCATAATACGTTAATTCTCCTTCTTCGTTGAAATGTACAAAAGATATTTCATGTAAATTGCCTATCCATTAGCGCGTGTTTGAAAAAGCCGCTAAAGCGAATGGTATTTTCACGAAATAAATTTAAAATTCGCCCCGCCAGCGGACTACTTTCTTTTCCACCACTGTAATCAATCCCACTGCCAGCATAGCCACCCCGGACAGCAATACAATGGGTGCAAATACACCTGCACCGTCCAGCTGTGTCATCATTCTTCTGGAAAAATAGCCCAGACCACTCTGAGCGCCCAGCCATTCCCCGATGGCCGCACCGATGATGCTCATGGGAATTGCCATTTTAATAGCAGAAAAGAAATATGGCAAAGTACATGGAACTTTGATTTTCAGAAAAATATCCTTTTTCGAAGCTCCGTAGGTCAACAGCAGCTCTGTCATTTCCACTTTTGCGGACTGCAGACCGTCATAAACCGTTATAGTAATCGGAAAAAATGTGATCAGCACCGTCACCAGTACCTTACTCCAGATTCCATACCCGAACCAAAGTACAAATAAGGGGGCGATGGCTGTAGTGGGAATGGTTTGTGATACCACCACCAAAGGATATAACGCTTTCTGCCAGAATGGACTGACATCCATCAATACCGCCAACCCCAGGCCCAGCACCAGTGAAATACCCATGCCGATTAATGTAACCAGCATGGTTGCCGGCAGATGTACGGTAATCAGAATTTCCCGAAGCTCCCACATTTTCTTCAAAATCTGCAGCGGCGTAGGTAAAATGTAGGCTGCATTTACCTTCATCGCCCCCAGCTGCCAGAGCATCAGCAGAACAAACAGGAAAATCAAAGAAGACACATTGTATTTATTCACCTGATTGACCTTACTGTTTTTATTTATTCTGTTTTTATTTATCCCGTTCTTTTTATTCATCACATTCTTTTTATTCATCCCGTTCTTTTTATTCATCGCTTCTGCCATCTTTATTCCACCTGCTTTCTCAGCATGTCCACCAGCTGTTCCCGCAAATCCACAATTTCAGACCGTTTCAGGTCCTGACGGGTGCGGGGATAGCCCAACGGTATGGGGATTTCCCGCAAAGTGCGTATGGGTGTGGATTCTGCCACCAGCACACTGGAGGAAAGAAAAATGGCTTCTTCCACATCATGTGTGATAAAAAGAATGGTCTTTTTATGGCGCTGCCATTGTTCCAGCAGCCATTCCTGCATGGAAATGCGGGTCAAAAAGTCCAGGGCAGAAAATGGTTCGTCCAGCAGCAGCAAATCACTTCCGGTGAGCATGGTGCGTGCAAAGGCAGCGCGCTGACGCATACCGCCAGAAAGCTCATCCGGACGTTTATCCTGACAGCCTTCCAGTCCAACCTCTGCTAAAGCGGCATCAATCCGCTCCCGCTGCTCTTTTTTCGAATATCCGCCCCGGATTTCCATGGGCAGTGCCAGATTTTCTCCGATGGTTCTCCAGGGAAAAAGCAGATCTTTTTGCGGCATATAACCGCAGTAATGCTTCTGTCCCGCAATGGACTCCCCACCTACACGGATTGTCCCGCTTTTCGGTTCCAACAGACCATTGGTCATACGGAAAATCGTACTTTTTCCGCACCCGCTGACGCCAATAATACAATGAAAGGAGCCCGGTTCCACCTGAAAAGAAAGCTGGTCGATAATATCAAAATCTTCACCGGGGTACTGATAGGACACATGATCAAATTCCAAAAGGCTCATACGCGCATTTTCCATGCCATATTCCAAGAAGCTCATATGCGCATTTCCCATGCCATATCCCAGAAACCCAGCTCATAACGGCTGCAGTTTACAAAAATATCCGTTAAATAAGCAATCTGTTCTTCTGTGGCGCCTTCTGCCAGAGTGTCCATTAACTTCATTAATGCCTGATTGGATGCTGCATAATCCTCGGAAGCGTATCCCTGAATCCATTCCCCGTAAAAAGGATGCTCTGCTGCACCGGGAATTGCTGCCAGCGCCTGACCG
>JBGVFN010000181.1:0-5844 GCA_045121095.1 Lachnospiraceae bacterium
GAAAACGCTGTACGCTGCTTGTGATGGCTGGTGTGGCAGCACTCATACTGGTTTTGTCCTATTTTTATGACAGCGTCCGCAATGAAAAGGATGTGGAAAATAAGCTGGATACACGATTGATGGCGGCTATTTATCATGAGCGGAAAAATAAGACATTACGCCGGGCATTTTCTTTGAAAAAGAGAAAATCAGCTCTGCTGATCAATTCACCGGTGGCCAGCTTTGGATTTGTGGAAAGTTATCGCCGCCTTCGTGAGAAGCTGGTGTCACGCTGCAAACGAAGCGGCAAAAAGATTATTCTTATTACCAGTATGCTGGAAAATGAAGGAAAATCCACGGTAGCAGCCAATCTGGCACTGGCATTGGCAGGGGTATCTGATAAGGTCCTTCTGCTGGATGCAGATCTGCGTAAACCTGCCCAGCATAAGATTTTCCAGTGCCAGGATAAGATAAAAGGAAGCCTCAGCAGATTTCTGCGGGGAAAAGAACCGCTGGAGGACTGCCTGATCTGGGATGAAGAACATGGTATTTATATTATGTGCGATAAGAAGTATCATAAAGACTCCAGTGAAATCATTTCCACAAGCCGGATGGGCAATCTGATTTCTGTACTGCGGGAGCAGATGGATTATATTATTATTGATACGCCGCCCATGGAGCTGGTAGCAGATGCAGAAGCACTGGCAGAATATGCAGATTATTCTCTGCTGGTCATCAGCCCCGACTATGCCCCGACAAAAGCAGTCAATGACTGTATTGATCAGTTAAATGATTGTCATGCCAAGCTTTTGGGCTGTGTTTTAAACAATGTTTACACCATTCAGCTGCTGGTGCGTCAGATGACGGGTATTAACCTGAGTGGCATTCTGAACACCGGTTACGGTAAATTCGGCGGCTATGGAAGTGGTTACGGATATGGTTATGGCTATGGCTATGGAAAGAAGGACGGATATGGTTCATTTTCCTCAAAAAACGGTAAAAATAAAAGAAGTTCAAAAAATATTTATCGGGAAGTTTCTTCCGGTGATGGATTTTTTGAAAAACCTGTAAAAAAGGCCCGGATGGAAGAGGATGGAGCATCTCACGGAGAGGAGGTATAGGATATGGAAACGAAAACAATAGGGACATCCAAATACCAGACCTCTCTGCAGGGGGATGAAGGCAAAATTGATTTATTTAAAATTATGACGGATATGTGGAAGGGCATCAAGGCCGGCTGGTGGATTTTGCTGATTCTGGCGCTGGCAGCAGGTGTGTATCAGTTTTTCCGTTATGATCGAAGCTATACACCCTATTATGAAACTTCTGCTACGGTATTTGTCAATCTGGCTGGTGATGGCAGCAAAAGCTATCAGAATTGTCTGACTGCCAATCAGATGGTGACTCTGTTCCCTTATCTGATGGAGAATGGTGTTCTGACAGATGCCATTGAAGATGAAATGGGCCTGGAAAAAGGCGCAGCACTTCCAGGAAGTGTAAGTCTGGAAGTCAGTTCCTCCACCAATCTGCTGACTTTTTATGTCAGCGGCTCCGATCCGGAGGAAATTTATGCACTTTTACAGGCGGTGATCGAAGTACTGCCGGATACTCTCAGCTATATTGCGGGCCCTACGGAATTTATTATGTTCAAAGATATGGGAGTCCCCGCGGAGCCCGCTAACTCCCAAACATCGGAACTGGATTTTATCAAATTTGCAGGGATATATGCTGCGAAGCTGTATATCATGGGTGTGCTGCTCCTTGCATTGTATGGTCTGACCATCCGCACCATTGCCAATGCTGATGAAATGAAACAGTATCTCAATGCGCCGAATCTGGGCGTACTCCCTTCTGTTACTTTTAAAAAGCGCAGCAACAGCCGGAAAAATCAGCTGACGGTAGACAATTCCCGGGTTCCATTTCGATTTGGAGAGTCTCTCCGTATGCTACGGAACCGTTTTGAACGTGTCATGGAAGAAAACGAAAGCCGGGTGGTTCTGGTAACCAGTACCATTCCCGGAGAAGGTAAGACCACTGTGGCAGTCAATCTGGCCATGTCTCTGGCCCAGAAAGGCCGAAAGGTGCTGTTGATCGATGCAGACATGAGAAATCCTTCTGTAACTGCTATTTTGCAGATGAACAGCAGTGCAGATGGACTTTGCGAAGTACTCAACGGTAAAAACAGAGTAGAAGATGCCATTACAGTACTTCCGGATTCCGGGCTGTATGTACTTCCAGCAGGTGGTGTGACCAATAAATCTACCGATCTTCTTTCTTCAAAGCAGATGCATCAGCTGATTTTGAAGGTACAGGATTATGCAGATTATGTGATTGTGGATACTCCGCCGGTCATGGTGCTGGGCGATTCTCTGGCGCTGGGCAAATACGTAGATGGATGCATCTATGTGGTACGCCGTGAACGGGCAAGACGCCATGTGATCCTGGATGGATTTACCCAGATGGCAGAAAATGGCTGCCGCATCCTTGGAGCTGTACTGAATGATGATCTGAACGGTGGATCAGGAATCGGTGGCCGTTACGGACACTATGGTAAGTACGGAAGCTATGGTAAGTACGGAAAATACGGAAGTTATGGACGGTATGGATATGGCGGAAGTGAGAAAGAGTAATGGATTATCAGAAATGAGGTAGTATGATAAAGATTATTAAAAAATTATACGAAAATCCCGTGAAACAGAGTCGAATGATCATGTTGATCCTGCTCGATGTAATCTGTGTGCTGATTTCTGGTTATCTGGCACTGCTGATACGGTTTGAATTTCAGAGCATAGAGCCGGAGTTTCTGGAGGCATTTATTCGTTACTCGCCTGTTCATATCATCACCATGATACTTTTGTACTGGTTTTTCCGGGTCTACCACAGCCTCTGGGAATATGCCGGTTATCAGGAATGCATGAACATTGTCTGGGCCTGTATGGCAGGCAGTCTGATTCAATTTGCAGGAATACATATCCTGGGATTTCATGTTCCCAGAAGTTTTTATATTATGTCCAACTCCATTTTGGGCTGCATGACCATTGCTACCCGTCTGAGTTATCGTATGGCGCGTCTGTATATACAGAAACGGATGCCGCAGCTGCCTGTACATGTGGAAATTTCCCATCCGAGGAATATCATGATTATTGGCGGCGGTCAGTCTGGCATCATGCTGATTAAAGAAATCCGACACAGTAGTTTTCTGAATCGAGAGGTCTGCTGTGTCATTGATGATGACCCTCTTAAATATGGGCGTTATATTCAGGGGGTCCGCGTAGTAGGAAACCGCAACCATATTGTGGAAATGGCAGAAAAATATGACATTGACCAGATCATTATTGCCATGCCGTCTGCCAAGCGGACGGATGTAAGGCAGATTCTGGAAATCTGTCAGAAAACCCGCTGTGAACTGATGACCGTTCCCGGTCTGTATCAGATCATAAAGGGCGAAGTCACCGTTTCTCAGCTGCGAAAAGTGCAGATTGAGGACCTGCTGGGACGGGAACCGGTGGAACTGGATACTGCATCTATTATGGGTTATGTCAATAATAAAACCGTCATGGTTACCGGCGGCGGCGGCTCCATCGGCAGCGAATTGTGCCGTCAGCTGGCTTCGCACCCCATCAAACGTCTGGTCATTGTGGATATTTATGAAAACAACGCCTACGATATTCAGCAGGAACTGAAACGCAAATATCCCGAACTGGATCTGGAGGTGCGGATTGCTTCTGTAAGAGATTATCACCGGATGAATGAGCTCTTTGCCAAATTTCAGCCGGACATCATTTACCATGCAGCAGCCCACAAACATGTACCGCTTATGGAGGACAGTCCCAATGAAGCTGTAAAAAATAATGTGGGCGGTACCTATAATATGGTACGCCTGGCCGATCAGTGGAAGGTAAAACGATTTGTACTGATTTCCACCGATAAAGCAGTAAACCCCACCAACATCATGGGAGCTACCAAACGTCTCTGTGAAATGATCATTCAGACCTATAACCGTCATTCTGCAACGGAATATGTGGCAGTACGATTCGGCAATGTACTGGGCAGCAACGGAAGCGTCATCCCGCTTTTCAAAAAGCAGATTGAAGAAGGCGGCCCTGTAACCGTAACCCATCCGGATATCATCCGTTATTTTATGCTGATTCCCGAAGCCGTATCCCTGGTCATTCAGGCAGGTGCCTACGCCAAAGGCGGAGAAATCTTTGTGCTGGACATGGGTGATCCCGTTAAAATCGCTGATCTGGCAAAAAATCTGATTCGTCTGTCCGGACGGGATGATGTGGAAATCGTTTACACAGGTCTGCGCCCTGGTGAGAAGCTGTATGAAGAACTTCTGATGAACGAAGAAGGCATGCAGGACACTCCCAATAAACTGATTCATATCGGACATCCCATTGAGCTGGACGAAGAAAGTTTTCTGCCCAGGCTGGAAAATCTGCTGAAAAAAGCCCATGAAGACGCAGATGAGACGAAACTGCTGGTCAAAGAACTGGTGGAAACATATGTCATTACAGAAAATTAAAAATTCTTACATTCTTTTGAGTCATTGTTGATAAAACAGTGGCTCTTTTTTTGTAGAGCGAGAGCGCGTCTACGTGTGATGTGGCTCTAAAATATCGAATTAAAAAAACGTAGTTTTTCGAGAAAAAAAGGTAGACATTTTTTTCAGGGGGGGTAAACTAGTAATACACTTCAGTGGCCATAAGGGTGCAAATCATAATAAAAAACAATAAACATTTCAATTTAATTCAAAGAGGAAACTTGAATCTGGAGGGTAGTAATGCACAAGGAATCGAAAAAAAATGTGGGAAAATCCATAAAGAAATGGGTGAAAAAATGTGTTATACTGGTTTTGGCAGTATGTATGCTGCAGTCTCCTCTGTTGTCAGATCTGGGGGCAGCTGGTGATTCTGTGGGAACCATAGAAGCACAGGCTGCAGAAGTGTATAAAAGATTTTATTTTCAGGGCGGTCTTGTTATGATCCCCGGAAGCTGCATATCTTATACCTGGACTAAAATGGAGAAAGGTGATCGCGTACAGTTTGCGGTAAATGGAAACGGAACTTTAAAGGTGGGAGTTTGCCGGATGAGTGATAACAAACGCATCGGTGTACAGCGGACAGGTAATTTTTCTGCTACAATTACAATTCCCAGTACGGGATACTATAAAGTGTTTATCATGAATACCAGCAGTCGGACGGTATCTTTTAAAGGGGTAGCAATCTGTTCGCATTAAGGAGAAGCTTATGTGGAAGAAAAGGAAAAAGAAACAGGAAACGGAACAAATCAGAGAAAAACAGGATGAGCTTGAACTCTGCGGGCTAGACCAGAAGATGCTGGAAAAGTTTACCACCGCACATGCAGCTTTAGATGAAGAAGAAAAGGCGCGTGTGGAAAAGGCGATTGAGAGATTGAAATAAAAGGATAGAGGTTGATAAATAAAATATTTTATATCATATAAAAATATATGAATGGTTACAAAAATCCTGCTGGTTTTAGATGTGAAACACCAGCAGGATTTTTTGTAACCATTCAGCCAGGCATAATTTTGGAAAAATCTCTTAAAGATACGAAAAAATATAGGAAAAGAAGTTTGCAATCACAATAGAATGCTGTTATAATACAAACGATGGCGATAAAAGACTATAGAAACAGATGATAAGGAATAAGAAATTCTATGGATTATTATAGAGATAAGAACGTGAATACAAAAAATAAACACCAGTTTACAACTTTTTAAATAAAAAAATACAAATACATCTCTTTGTAGTATAATTTAAGCGACAAAACAAAAATAACCGAAAGGAGATGTATTTGTATCTATCGCTTATTATACTTGAAAAATTCTGTTTTGAACAG
>JBGVFN010000182.1:0-13419 GCA_045121095.1 Lachnospiraceae bacterium
TGTGTGGGACCCAGCATCTGTCAGGATTGTTATGAAATCGGACCGGAAGTCGCAGAAGAATTTTATAAAGCATTTACAGAGGAAGAAGCAGAACAGATTCTGGCGAAAAATCAGGCAGGACGATATCAACTGGATTTATGGAAAGCCAATGCATTGATTTTGGAGCGTGCAGGGATTCGCAGGAATCATATGGCCATTACCAATGTATGTACCTGCTGTAATCCGGATCTTTTATTTTCCCATCGTTATACAAAGGGAAAAAGAGGCAATTTAAGTGCATTTCTCAGTCTTTGCTGAAAAGGTATTTTTGATCAACAGAAGGTTTCCTGAGGGAAATTGGGCAGGATGAAAAAGATTGACAGGAGGAACCGAAGATGGAACGGTTAAAAAAAGGATATTGTTTTGAATCGGCAGATGAAGGCCGTTTTTTGATTGTTGGAGATGCTATTAACCAGAAAGATGGAGAGCAGGTTTATCTGTGTCAGGAGTTGTCAGGAGCTTATCGGTTGATGGTCTGGACGGGTCAGGCAATCTTGAATGGGGGCAAGTCCAGACAGTCAGGTCTGTGGTCAAAACAGACACCGACAGAATCACGGATAAAGCAATCAGACCAGAATCAGACCGTGCAGTCAACAGAACACGAAGCGGCTGAATTTCAGAATGCAGATGAACTGCAGAGTCTGATGCTTCATTTTCTGGAAACATCTTCCTGCAGTGAAAAGCTGGAACTGTTAGGACTTATGAAAGGAAAAGCCACAGAGTCCATGCTGGAATCCATGGCGATTTCCATGGATTATGAATTGGGCGGCGGCTCCGTAGAGGAAAAATATTATGCGCTGGAACGGTTTTTGAGAACCCGGAATCGTTATGAAGGCTCACGGCTGCGTTAGGGCGTGTATTTGTTTTTGTACAATATTTGGGAGACTGATGTGGTAATACAATAAAGGGTTAAAGTGGACTTTTTCTGGGCGGAATCGTTCAAAATAATGCATAAATGATGCATAAATCGTATAGAATGCATAAAAAAAACCGGGCGATATTTGGCGATATTTGCGATTTATATTTCAAAAATGTCTGAAAATTATGCAAATGCATGAAAAAGGTTTTGAATATTGACTTTGAATTACGGTAATTATATAATATGCGTGTAAGGAAAAGCAGAGTGGTGCGTGATAATCTGCTGGACCTTATGTTTTCCTGAATCAGATGTTGTGCGTGAAACATCTGCAGGAAATCCTCCTTTGTATTTCTTAAATCTCCTTTGAAGGCTGTAGTTTATAACGGTTAGATGCAGATGATCGTTGTAAACTGCAGTTTTTCTTTTATCCGAAATACCCTCAGCAGTTTACAGCGAACTTTACTACCGTATGGATGGACTATTATAGAGATAACGCAAATTCAGAATACTCATGAGAAGCTGGCTGCCCAGAAGTGCCAGGAAATAACATTTCATTCCATAAAGGGGAATTAAAAATACAGTAACACCCAGGCGCAGGATCAAACCGGACAGCTGGGTTTTAAAAGTAAGGGCTGTCATACCCATTCCGTGAAGAATACTGGTCAGCACATTATTCAGATAAAGAAATGGGCAGAGCCATGATAAGGAACGGATGTAGGTTCCGGCCAGTGTTCCTGGAAAACACAGTTCGCCTAATGGTTTTCCCAGCAGGAAAAATACAGCAGAAAAAATGCATCCCATGAGAAAAGTGGTTCCCAGAGAAAGTCTGGAAGCCTTTTGAATATAAGAAGTACGATTTTCTGCGCAGGCTTTGGCAATGTCCGGAAGGAGCATCAGTGAAAAAGAACCGGTAAAAGCAGTAGGAAACATAATAAAACTAAGCGCCATACCAGTCAATGCACCATACATGGAAAGAGCGGTACTTTCCGAATAGCCATAAAGAATCAGGCGGCTGGGGATCATGATGGATTCCACGCTTTGCAGCACACTCATAACCAGGCGGTTGGCGATCAGGGGCCAGATTAGAAAGAGGATTTCAAGCAGGATTTTTCTTTGGGAAATGGGAGTGTGGTGTGAATTGGCTGATTTCTGTTTGTGGGAACAGAAAAAACAGGAAACAGATGTTACCAGTGCAGAGGTCAATTCTCCGACTGCCAGAGCCCATACCACCTGAATGACAGTAAATTCCAAAGAAGTATGAAGCAGGAAAAAAACAAACAAAATACGGGTGCTCTGCTCGATTAAATTGGCAGCAGCAGGAATGACCGTTTTTTTCTGCCCATAATACCAGCCGGTAACGCAGTTATGTACAGCACTTAATGGAATGGAGACGGCGATATAAGGAAGCAGGCGGGTACAGCGGTTATTTAACAAAAAGTATGTAGCGACCTGTTCTCGAAACAGCATAAGAAAGCCTGCACATAGGAAAGCCAGTGTCAGGGACAGGAATAAAGAGAGTTTCAGATAGCAACCGGCTTTTTGAGGGTGGTGTTCCTGGTATTCGGCAGTAAATTTGGATACTGCTGTCTGAAAAGGGGCTCCGCAGATGGAAAGGCAGATGGCAAATACTGGAAATACCAACTGATAAATGCCCAGTTCTTCCGGACCAATCAGGTTTCCCAGCCAGATTTTGTACAGAAATCCCATAAAACGGGTAATGACACCGGCTGCGCTTAAATACAGCGTGCCGGTGATAACAGAAGGAAGTTTCCGGGACATAGGCATCTCCAGAAAAAGTATTACAACATAGATTATGGGAAAACATAGCTGGATATTCTTGCTATTTCAGAAAGAATCCTGTACAATGGAGCAATTAAAAGTTAATACGGGAGGGATTGATTGGTGAAAGGTAAAGTAATCGTAGGATTATCCGGAGGTGTGGATTCTTCTGTTACAGCCCTGCTGCTGAAGGAACAGGGATATGATGTAACAGGGGTAACCGTACACATGTTTAATCATGCAAATACAGAAAAATCAACAGCAGATGCAAAACAGGTAGCAGACTATCTGGGGATTCCTTTTATCACCCGGGATTTATCAAAAGTATTTGAGGAATCTGTTGTACGTTATTTTGTGGAAGCTTATCAAAAAGGGATGACACCGAATCCCTGCGTTATGTGTAACCATACGGTCAAATGGCTTGGCCTTCTGGAAAGCTGCCGTGGCATGGGAGCGGTGAAGCTGGCAACAGGACATTATGCCCGTATTGGACAGCAGGGAAATGGTCGTTATGCGGTGGAAAGAGCCGTATCGGTAGCAAAGGATCAGTCTTATGTACTGTATCGCCTGACACAGGAGCAGTTGGCAGATACCATTATGCCTCTGGGAAATTATGAAAAAGAAGAAATCCGCCAGATTGCCAGAAAAGCAGGAATTCCGGTGGCGGAAAAAGCCGACAGCCAGGAAATTTGTTTTATTCCAGATGATGATTATGCAGGTTTTATTCAAAGATATACAGGAAAAGAATTTCCGGAGGAAGGCAATTTTGTGACCGCAGATGGCAAAATTCTGGGCAGACACAAAGGAATCATCAACTATACCATCGGACAGCGAAAAGGATTGAATCTGGCCATGGGACATCCTGTATTTGTTACCCGCATTTGTCCGGAAACCAATGAGGTTATCATTGGATCCAATGAAGACGTATTCAGCACAATTGTGCATTTCCAGGATGCTGCATTCATGGGAAGTACTGACTTTGCAGCGGAAGGACGCCTGTGGGGCCGCATCCGCTACGGACATAAAGGAAACTGGTGTCAGGTCCGTCATCTGGGCGATGGTCTGTATGAGGCAGAGTTTGAAGAACCCGTTCGGGCAGCAACACCAGGTCAGTCCATTGTCCTTTATAAGGACAATGCCATTGCAGGCGGAGGTCATATAACGACAGTCTAGTATTTCCTGGATTTTTTCAGATTGACACACCTGGATGGAAATGCTATAATTCTATCCAGTGTGACGTGGAGACGTATCGAAGTGGTCATAACGAGAACGACTCGAAATCGTTTTGTCCGATCCGGGCACGAGGGTTCGAATCCCTCCGTCTCCGTTACAGCAAATAACAGGCTGTCCTCTGAGGGCAGCCTTATGTTTTATTTGAAGGAACGGGAGGTATCTATACAATGAGAATCAGCACAGTAGAACGTAATACGAAAGAAACACAGATTGCATTAACTTTGAATCTGGATGGCAGCGGAAAAGCCTCTTTGGAAACCGGTATCGGTTTTTTTGATCATATGCTGGATGGATTTACCAGACATGGTCTGTTTGACCTGAATCTGCAGGTAAAAGGTGATCTGTATGTGGATTCCCATCATACCATTGAAGATACAGGTATTGTGCTGGGCAATGCCATTAAAGAAGCAGTAGGAGATAAAAAAGGCATTAAGCGTTATGGATATTCTCTTCTTCCCATGGATGAAACACTGGTGATGTGTGCCATCGACCTGTCCGGACGCCCTTATTTTTGTTGGGACGCAGAGTTTACCTGTGATCGATGCGGAGATATGGATACAGAGATGGCAAGAGAATTTTTTTATGCCATTTCCTATGCAGGCGCCATGAATCTGCACATGAAAGTAATGTATGGAAGCAATAACCATCATATCATGGAAGCCATGTTTAAAGCATTTGCCAAAGCGCTGGATATGGCAACCATGTATGATGAGCGGATCACAGATGTATTGTCCACAAAAGGCACTTTGTAGAGGTCTGTTGTAAGAGCACAAAGTGCAGGACAAAGGACTTTTATTTTGCAAATAGGTAACAGTTCAGCAGGGGCTGAACTGTTTTGAATAAATTCAGCAGACATTCATAATTTCCTTCGAAAATTATTCATTCGGCTAAACGCCGAATACAATTTTTGATTAAAAATACTGTTTACAAGCAAGCTTGACACTGTATTTTTATCAAAAATTATGCTCTGCTGAATAGTTACGCAAATAGATAGAATTCAAAAAAGAGAGAAGGAACGTATATTGGATATGAATGGGATTGGAGATGGACTTCTGGCAGAGACGATTCTGGGGATGAATGGTTTTAAATTGGAGGATGTGGATACCTGGCAGTCTTTTACCGTGAAGAAACAGAAGATTCAAGAACTTCTGGAGGAATGTGGAAGCGAAAATCAGGAGCTGAACCGTCGTCAGGGTCTGCTGCAGCTGATTCTGAACCGCCGCCAGAAACTGCAGTTTTATCTGGTGGAAAAGGAGGATCATACTTTTTCACTGCCCGGCAGCTGTGATCTGAACGATCCGGAGACTTTTGAAACATTGATGCTGTTTGATGAACTGGTAGGTGTACTGGAAGAAATTGTACAGCAGGAGCTTCAGAAGAACAGCAATATGGAACTGGATGAAAGTCTGATGAAGATTCTGGGACTTCTTAACGAAGCACCGTATGAAAAACTGGATCAGGTACTGGACAGTCTGTTGATTTTAACGGAAAAAACGGTTTAAATCGTGTCTGGAAATTTACAAATAAACACGCTCTAACGCAGAGATCACCATAAATGAAAAAGGATATGCCAGTCATAAGTTCTTTTAAATGGAACTTAAAACGCATATCCCTTTTTTAATTCCCAATATATTACAGTTTAGCAGGGATTGAACTGTCTTGAGTAAATTCAGCAGACATTCATGCTTAATTTTTTCGTTCCTTTAGAATCGGTCTACTACCTGGAAAATATAAAATTTCAGATAATAAGATTCATCAGATGTCCATAAAATTGGATGGTCCGGTGCCTGGGTATGAAATTCTACCTGACGCAGATATTTATGAGCGCCTGCAGCAGCTTCCCGAATGGTTTTGGCAAATAATTGAGGATCCATGAAGTGAGAGCAGGAGCAGGTAGCCAGATAACCGCCGTTTTTCACCAGCTTCATACCGCGGAGATTGATTTCACGATAACCTTTTACCGCATTTTTAATGGAGTTTCGGGATTTTGTAAAGGCAGGCGGGTCCAAAATGACCACATCATACTGTTCTCCCTGTTTTTCCAGCTGAGGAAGCAGTTCAAATACGTCAGCGCAGGTAAACTGCACAGTATCAGAAAGACCGTTCAGTTCGGCATTGCGTCTGGCCTGCTGTACCCCTGTGTCAGAAGCGTCCACGCCAAGAACAGAGGCTGCTCCTGCCAGTCCGGCATTTAATGCAAAAGAGCCGGTATGTGTGAAACAGTCCAAAACTTTTTTATCTTTACAAAGACGGGCAACGGCACGGCGGTTGATCTTCTGATCCAGGAAAAAGCCGGTTTTTTGGCCATCTTTTACATCTACATAATACTTAACACCATTTTCTTCAATGATAACCTGGGTATCAAAAGGCTCTCCGATAAAACCTTTGTAGCGGCTCATGCCTTCCTGTTCGCGGACTTTGGCATCGCTGCGCTCATATACGCCGCGGATCATAATACCATCTTCAGCCAGGACTTTTTTCAGAAAATCAATAATTTTCAGCTTTAAGAGGTCAATTCCCAGTGTAAGGGATTCCACCACCAGAATATCAGAAAACTTGTCCACTACAATGCCGGGAAGGAAATCCGCCTCTCCGAAAATAAGGCGGCAGCTTTCCAGGTCGATCACATTTTTCCGGTACTCATAGCAGGCACGAACCCGTTTTTCCAGAAATTCATCGGTAATGCGGTCTTCTTTTTTACGGGAAAGAAGGCGGATACGGATTTTGGAATGTGAATTAATGTAGCCCCATCCCATAAAATAGCCATCAAAATCTTCCACGGCAATAATATCACCGTTTTCAAAGGAACCATTTACCTGAGCGATTTCATTATCAAAAATCCATAAACCGCCGGATTTAATGGTGCGTCCTTCCCCTTTTTTTAAAATAGCAGTTGTTGTATTCATAAATACCTCACATTCTTAACTCAGTAATTTTAATAGAAACCTATGCTTTGCGTAATCACTCCACACTTTGTGGATCAAGATGTGTATTCCTTTGTCCATGGAGAGTATGCATAAGTAATCATTATAAAGTGATCATTATAAAGGAATAAACTCCGGTTTTCGGTTACAAAAAACAGTTTGATACCGGACTCCGCAGGCTTTCAGATAGTCCCCTATGGTATCAAATGCATATCCCAAATGGGCTGGCTGGTGTCCATCGGAACCCAGAGTGATCATTTCTCCGCCCAATTCCAGGTAACGCCGGATGATGTCTGCGTGAGGATGAGGGAATCCCAAGCCATGTTTCAGACCGGCAGTGTTGCATTCCAGTGCAATTCCTTTTTGTACCAGGACGCGCAGGATCTCATCAATGACTTCTGCATAAACGTTGGAAGGGTAGCAGGAACGTGTGGGACCATAACGTACCACATAATCCAGATGTCCCAGTGCATCAAAGCAGTTGTGCAGGCGAACATTTTCAAGCGTGGTCTCAAAATATTCCAGGTAAGCTTCCTGGCTGGTACGGCCCTCATAGAATTCCGGGAAATACGGGTCCATACGGCGGACCAGATGGATGGAGCCAATGACATAGTCAAAGGGCCAGCTGGATACATAATCCTCCAACTGTTCTTTCAGATGTGTCATGAGTCCCAGTTCTACGCCGGGGCGTACATGAATTTGATCCTGATATTCGGACTTCAGCTGAAGAAGTTCTTTTATATAGGTTTCTGTGTCAAATTGAAATGACATATGATAAACATCTTCGGGAAAATCGAAATCCTGGTGATCTGTAATATATACGGCGTCCATGCCCAGATCAATGGCCCGTTGAATCTGTGCACGGGCCGGTGTATCGGAATCACTGGAAAAATCAGTATGAATATGGCTGTCTGTGTACATGAGTGACCTCCTGTAGTTCTTATGATGCTGACATGAAAAGCATCTGCGATGATATAAGAGAAAAAACGAACGTTTTATCTTTACATCGCATCATCTACATCATAATAAGCCTAAAAAAGAAAAAAGTACAGCAAAAAGGAATAAAAAACAGAAAAATGAACAGTATAGTATACTGTCAAACCATTTCGGGGCAGCGGCAGCAGCTTGACGGGTACTGAATTTTTATGAAAAAAAGAAGATGAATTTTGTGGTGGAATGCTTGACAGAAAATAAACAAACAGACAAAATAGATAATTAATACCAGGAAAAACATGGGAAAATTCAATAAGTAATACGAATGTCAAGAATTTCAACAATTATTTATTTAGACATTTTGATAAAAAACATGCAAAATTCTGTAACATTTTCGACTTGCATAATTGTCCTTGATTTTGTACAATATCCGTAGTGCTTGAGTCACGCTCAGGCAATACAGAAACAATCGTAAACAGTATGTTTACAAATTATTCTAGGAGGAATAAAAAATGGCAGTAAAAGTTGCAATTAATGGTTTTGGTCGTATCGGCCGTCTTGCTTTCAGACAGATGTTTGGTGCTGAAGGTTATGAAGTAGTAGCTATCAATGATTTAACAGATCCTAAGATGCTTGCGCACTTATTAAAATATGACTCTTCACAGGGTAGATATGCTTTAGGCGATACCGTTGAAGTTAAAGAAGGTGCTATCGTAGTAGCTGGTAAAGAAATCAAAATCTATGCTGAAAAAGATGCTGCAAACCTTCCTTGGGGCGAAATCGGTGTTGATGTAGTTCTGGAATGTACAGGTTTCTACACCTCTAAAGCAAAAGCATCCGCTCATATCACAGCTGGTGCTAAGAAAGTTGTTATCTCCGCTCCCGCTGGTAATGACCTGCCTACTATCGTTTACAGCGTTAACGAAAAGACTCTGACAGCTGAAGATACTATCATCTCCGCTGCTTCTTGTACAACAAACTGCTTAGCTCCTATGGCTAAAGCTCTGAATGACTACGCTCCCATCCAGTCTGGTATCATGGCTACTATCCATGCTTACACAGGCGATCAGATGGTACTGGATGGTCCTCACAGAAAAGGCGATTTAAGAAGAGCTCGTGCAGCTGCTGTTAATATCGTTCCCAACTCTACTGGTGCTGCTAAAGCAATCGGTCTGGTTATCCCCGAACTGAATGGCAAATTAATCGGTTCCGCTCAGCGTGTACCCGTTCCTACAGGTTCCACAACTATCCTGACTGCAGTAGTTAAGGGTGAAAACGTAACTAAAGAAGGCATCAACGCAGCTATGAAAGCAGCTTCTTCCGCATCTTTCGGTTACACAGAAGAACAGCTGGTATCTTCTGATATCGTAGGTATCACATACGGTTCTTTATTCGATGCTACTCAGACTATGGTAGCTGAAATCGGCGATGGCTTATACGAAGTTCAGGTTGTTTCATGGTATGACAACGAAAACTCTTACACAAGCCAGATGGTAAGAACAATCAAATACTTCGCTGAATTAGCATAATTCTGAACGAAACAGAACAAAGATGTGTCTGATCCTGACACATATCATATAGGATGCTTGACAGCATAACCTGACATTAAGCTGCATAGGCGGCACGGAAGGTGTTTCCGACGGACAGGCTTCCGCCGGAAACACTTTTTTTGTTGCAGTCGCTGCATTTATTATATATTTTATGTTTATGAGGTGATTCCCATGTTAAATAAAAAAAGTGTTGATGATATCAATGTAAAAGGCAAAAAAGTTCTTTGCCGCTGCGATTTTAACGTACCGTTACAGAATGGTGTGATCACAGACGAAAATCGTCTGGTTGCTGCTCTGCCCACAATCAAGAAACTGGTTGCTGATGGTGGTAAAGTAATTCTTTGCTCTCACCTGGGCAAACCCAAAGGGGTTCCGAAACCGGAATTATCTCTGGCTCCCGTAGCTGCACGTCTGACTGAACTGTTAGGACAGGAAGTAAAATTCGCAGCAGATGACTGTGTAGTTGGCGACAATGCAAAAGCAGCAGTAGAAGCTATGAACGATGGCGAAATCGTACTTCTGCAGAACACTCGTTACAGAGCAGAAGAAACCAAGAACGGCGAAGCATTCAGCAAAGACCTGGCTTCTCTGGCTGAAGTATTTGTTAACGATGCATTCGGTACTGCTCATAGAGCACACTGCTCAACCGTTGGTGTTACCGAATATGTAGATACCTGTGCAGTAGGTTACCTGATGCAGAAAGAAATCGACTTCCTGGGCAATGCAGTAAACAACCCTGCAAGACCTTTCGTAGCAATCCTGGGCGGTTCCAAAGTTTCTTCCAAGATCTCCGTTATCAACAACCTGCTGGAAAAAGTTGATACTCTGATCATTGGTGGTGGTATGTCCTATACTTTTGCAAAAGCACAGGGCCAGGAAATCGGTAAATCTCTGGTAGAAGATGATTATCTGGAATACGCAAAAGAAATGATCGCAAAAGCAGAAGCAAAGGGTGTTAAATTCCTGCTTCCCATCGATACAGTAGTTGCAAAAGAATTCAACAACGATGCTCCCTCCAGAGTAGTTGAAGGCAACATGGAAGCTGATGAAATGGGTCTGGATATCGGACCTAAGACCCGTGAACTGTACAAAGCAGCTCTGGCAGATGCTAAGACTGTTGTATGGAACGGACCTATGGGTGTATTCGAAATGCCTAACTTCGCAAAAGGTACTGTTGCAGTAGCAGAAGCTCTGGCAGCAATCGAAGCTACCACAATCATCGGCGGCGGTGACTCTGCAGCAGCTGTTAACACACTGGGATTTGGTGACAAGATGACTCACATCTCCACAGGCGGCGGCGCTTCTCTGGAATTCCTGGAAGGCAAAGAACTGCCCGGTGTAGCAGCAATCAACGATAAATAATATGTAACAGTTCAGCAGGGACTGAATCGTTACAATAACATGTAATATTTGTAACCACTTATATGTAACAGGAGATGCTCTCTCCTGTTACAGTTTTATATAACAAGGAAGGAATTATGATTATGCGTAAGAAAATTGTTGCAGGCAACTGGAAAATGAATATGACTCCCAGCCAGGCAGTAGAACTGGTTAATACTTTAAAACCCCTGGTAGCAAATGATGAAGTAGACGTAGTATTCTGCGTACCTGCTATTGACATCATTCCTGCTATGGAAGCTGCAAAAGGCTCCAACATCTGCATCGGTGCTGAAAACATGTACTTTGAAGAAAAAGGTGCATATACTGGTGAAATTTCTCCTGAAATGCTGGTAGATGCAGGCGTTAAATACGTTATCATCGGACATTCTGAAAGAAGAGAATACTTTGCTGAAACAGATGAAACCGTTAACAAGAAAGTATTAAAAGCATTCGAACATGGCATCACACCCATCATCTGCTGTGGTGAATCTCTGACTCAGAGAGAACAGGGCATCACCATCGACTGGATCCGCCAGCAGATCAAGATCGCATTCCTGAACGTAACTGCTGAACAGGCTGCAGCTGCTGTAATCGCTTACGAACCCATCTGGGCAATCGGTACTGGCAAAGTTGCAACTTCTGAACAGGCTCAGGAAGTTTGTGCAGCAATCAGAGCTTGCATCGCAGAAATCTATGATGAAGCAACTGCTGCAGCAATTCGTATTCAGTACGGCGGCAGTGTATCTGCAGCAAGCGCTCCTGAATTATTTGCAATGGCAGATATCGATGGCGGTCTGGTAGGCGGTGCTTCTCTGAAACCTGATTTCGGCAAGATCGTAAAGTACAATAAATAATTTTCGAGGCGAATAAAATGAGTAAAAAACCGGTTGTATTATTAATCTTAGATGGATATGGTCTGAATGATAAACAGGATGCCAATGCAGTAGCAGAAGCAAAAACTCCTGTTATGGACGAACTGATGGCAACTTGTCCTTTCCAGAAGGGTTATGCCAGCGGTCTGGCAGTAGGTCTGCCGGATGGACAGATGGGTAACTCTGAAGTAGGACATCTGAACATGGGTGCCGGCCGTATTGTTTATCAGGAACTGACCAGAATTACAAAAGAAATCCAGGACGGCGTATTTTTTGAGAATGAAGCGTTCATGGAAGCAGTAGAAAACTGCAAGAAGAACGATTCTGCTCTTCATATGTGGGGCCTTCTGTCTGATGGCGGCGTTCACAGCCATAATACCCACGTTTACGCATTGCTGGAAATGGCAAAACGTCAGGGACTTTCCAAAGTATATGTACACTGCTTCCTGGACGGACGTGACACACCGCCCGCATCAGGCAAAGACTATGTGGCAGAATTAGCTGACAAGATGAAAGAAATCGGTGTTGGTGAAATTGCAACTGTTATGGGCAGATATTATGCAATGGATCGTGATAATCGTTGGGAAAGAGTTGTGCTGGCTTACAATGCACTGACCAAGGGCGAAGGCGTACAGCAGGACGATGCAGTAGCAGGCGTACAGGCTTCCTATGATGATGGCAAGACTGATGAATTTGTAATGCCCATGGTTGTTATGAAAGACGGCGCACCTGTAGCAACTGTAAAAGATGGTGATTCTGTAATCTTCTTTAATTTCCGTCCTGACCGCGCAAGAGAAATCACACGTGCATTCTGCGCAGATGAATTCAGCGGTTTCGAAAGAGAAAAGAGACTGGATCTGAAATATGTATGCTTTACTGAATATGATGTAACCATTCCCAACAAGATCGTTGCATTTAAGAAAGTAATGCTGAACAATACATTTGGTGAATACCTGGCAGCACATGGCATGACTCAGGCTCGTATTGCAGAAACTGAAAAATATGCACATGTAACCTTCTTCTTCAACGGTGGTGTAGAAACTCCCAATGAAGGCGAAGAACGTATTCTGGTAAAATCTCCCAAGGTTGCTACCTACGACCTGCAGCCCGAAATGAGCGCTTATCAGGTATGCGATAAATTAACAGAAGCAATTACTTCTGACAAATACGATGTGATCATCTGCAACTTTGCAAACCCTGATATGGTAGGTCATACCGGTGTAGAAAATGCTGCAGTAAAAGCAATCGAAACCGTTGATGAATGTGTAGGAAAAGCAGTAGAAGCACTGAAATCCGTAGACGGTACCATGTTTATCTGTGCTGACCACGGTAACGCAGAACAGCTGAGAGATTATGTAACAGGTAACCCTCATACTGCACATACAACCAATCCCGTACCTTTTATTCTGGTAAATGGTCCCGAAGGCGTTGGACTGGCTGAAAACGGCTGCCTGGCTGACATTATCCCTACTCTGATCGATCTGATGGATATGGAACAGCCTGCAGAAATGACTGGTAAATCTTTACTGGTAAAATAGCAAGAAAACTGTCATTTTTAATAAGGTAACAACCGTTTCCCCAAAAGGACAAAAACGATTTGTTTACCAATAGAAAATAACCTTGAGATATAAGTTTAAATACTTATGTCTTGAGGTTTTTTTGTTCAAACATTGATGTATTCATGAGATGGATTGGTATGTCAAGAGTGAAAACGGAATTAAATGATTTACGAACTGTAAATCCCTCTGTGCCTAGAGCGTGTTTGAAAATTAAAAATTGCACAAAACAGATGTTTTATCTCCCTTTTCTATGTTAAAATAAAGAAAAAGGGGTGTTCATTATGTTGAGAC
>JBGVFN010000183.1:0-8260 GCA_045121095.1 Lachnospiraceae bacterium
TGGATCAAAGTATTTGCCGTACGCTTGTCAATATGATAAGCAGCTTGTAAATAGGTGTTCAACTTGACTCTGTGAGAATTTCTTTTCCTGGATCAATTTCCAGACAATGCGAAAAAGGCGGTTCTGCTTCGCCATATCCCATGCAAAATATTCCATTGGAAACTGCCCGTTCACTAACCTTGTCTCAATCGTAAAACATTTTTTCGCCACGAATCACACCCCCCTTTACAACCAGTCGGTCCAAATCACCTTTGGTTTGCTGCTCGTAACTGCTGACACGACAATAAATAATATCTCTTTTCTGCACGGTCGTACTTAACCATGGCCTGATAATGAAGATGATCATCCGCCTTGTAAGTACGTTTTGTAAATTCCGAACATCTGTACATAAAAACCACCTCTAATGTGTTTTATGTATATAAAATAACACAAAAGGTAATATTTGTAAATAGTAATTATATATAAAACATACTATTATATACTTTTATCGAAACAGTTGATGAACCTCAAGTGTTCTACCTGCAAAAAAGCAGAAAAATGGCTGAATGATCATCAGGCAGTATACACTGCCCGCCATATTAAAGATGAAAATCCTTCCTATGAGGAACTGAAGAAATGGCATAAAAACAGCGGTCTGGATATTAAAAAATTTTTCAATACCAGTGGAATGCTGTATCGTGAGATGAACCTGAAAGAAAAGCTTCCCACCATGACTCTGGAGGAAAAACTGCAGCTTCTGGCGTCAGATGGCATGCTGGTAAAACGCCCGATTCTGGTATTTGGAGACGGCGAAAAAGTGCTGACCGGTTTTAAGGAAGCAGAGTGGGCAGCAGGATTGGAATAATACCAAAAATCCTCAGGCAGCAATTGCCTGAGGATTCACTCATAAGATTATACTGTAGATTATATTGTTTTTATGAAACTACTTATGCGGGACAATAGTGTCTCGATATTCTTTTGGCGTTTTGCCCACATGTTTTTTAAAGGTTTTGGTGAAGTAGTTTACATCCGGAAAACCGCAGTACTGTGCGATCAGCTGAATCTGCATATCCGTTGAATTCAGCAGGAAGATGGCATGTTCGATGCGCTTGCGGTTTACATATTCGGTTAAGGTACTTCCTGTCTCCTTCTTAAAAAGCGTGGACAGATAGCTGGGATTCACATTCAGAAGTTCTGCCTGAGTTTTGAGAGTCAGGTCGGCAGTCAGGTCTGTATCAATTCGGGTAAGGACCTTTCTGACCAGAAGAGAATATCCTTTCAGCGAGTGGTTTGTGACCAGCAGACAGTATTTGTGAATCATTTCTTTTTGCAGTGCTGTTGCAGCGGCTTCTGTATGGATCAGCTCGATTTTGCGGGCATATCGCGAGGACAGCGTGTCAATGTGGATGGGATGAACCGCACCTGCTTCGGCTGCCTTTCTTAAAAGCGTATTAAGAATAATGGTGTAATTTTTTAAATTACGGATGGGGTCGGCGGTACGCTGCTCATACTGCCGTGCGTCCAGAGTATTTAAAGCCATCTCCGCTTTATGAATCTGACCGGAAGACACTGCGTGGAATAATGCTTTTTCTACACCATAGCGTTCTTCCATGGTCTGCATGGTAAGTGCCGGTTCTACCGGTTCGCTTATTTTGGGCGCAGATGTAATGGGTTCCCAGATTACATCAAGAAGATCATTACTGTCCTGCAGGGAGAAATTATCTACATCGCCCCAGAGATACTCACCCAGTGTGTAGAGGATGGTGAGAAGTGTCTGTTCGTTTGCAACAAAGGGGAGATCGGAGTAGTATTTTTCTATCTGTGTATAGGTTTCCGGCGGCAGAGAGTATTCCTGCGCAAGCTCCAGCAGATAATTTTTGGGCAGTTCTTCCAGAATATAAGGACCAATGGTAACATAAGTTACCGGTTCGCTGTCTGGCAGCTGGAACAGGATATAGTTACATCGAAAGCGATCATGGAGCCGGTAAATGGTGTTCGTTTTACAGAAACTCTGCAGAATCTGAAAGCTGTTTTGGGTATTGACTTCCAGTTTCAGCAAAGCATGAAACATAGCGTCCAGAGAAACATCCAGCAGGGGTTCCATCATATGGGGAGCGTTCACATAGCGCATATTCAGACGAAACTTGTTGAGAAGTTTTTGGACAAATTGTAATTCTTTATCATATTTCATTTAAAAATCTCCTGAGAATAATCCGTACTATTCTTATTCATTATCGTACAATTTTTAGAGAATTTCAAGGATAGAATGTAAAAAAGACGGAGAAAACAAAAATAAATTACTGGAAAATGTTTGGAAGTTATTTACAAAAGACGGGAATTGACAGGAGAGCGGTATCATTTTATACTGAGAAAAATAATAGAGAGAAATTTTGTGAAAAGAGGAAAAATTATGCTGGATATATTATTTGTTACAGATTTTGTGTGTCCATATTGTATAGTAGCAGAAGAAGCTTTAAATCAGGCAATGGACGAGATGGGATTACTGGCTCAGGTTCGGTTCTGGCCCATGGAACTGACAGAGGAACCAAAGGAGCGGGTAGATACTTACAATGACCCTGTGCGTCGTGAACATTATAAAGTGCTTGACGAACCGGTAAGAAAACTTGGTCTGGATGTGAAGCTGCCTCCTGCTGTTATTCCGCGCCCGTATACCAGACTGGCCTGGGAAGGCTGGCATTACGCAAAAGAAAAAGGCCTGGGAGATGTATATGCGAGCCGCATGTATCGGGCATATTTTACAGATGAACTGGACATTGGTGAGTTGGATATTCTTGTAAAAATTGCTGGTGAACTGGGATTGGATACGGAAGAATTCAGAAATGCACTTCTGAATGGTACGTATAAAGAAGCGGAAAAGGAAGATAATGCATACTCTAAAAAAGTACTGCAGGTAAGACATGTTCCTACTATTTACATGGATGGACAGGAAGTGGAGATAAAGGAATATACAAAAGAAGAGATGATTCGGATTCTAACACGTGTATTAGAGACTCCTTCAGGTTCTGTTTCCGGAGAAAAGCAGGAAGTTGGGGAACTTGAGGAAATGATAGAATTAGATCCCTGGCAGGAAACGAATACGGATGAGAATCCTTCGGAAAAAGCAGCTGCAGGTGGATTCGGCGGCTGTGGACCGGATGGATGTTCATTTTAGATTTTTGAAATAGTTTGGTCAGTATGTGCTGGCCCGGATTATTTATTGTTCCTTTGGAAACGAAAAAGCATGGAGAGGATGTAATAAAATGAAGCTATCAACGGTAGATACATTTAAGCATATAGATACCGAGAGTTGTGTTGTCCTTGATGATGTACAGCTGAAAAAGCTGCAGATGACCTTGTGTGATATTTTAAAGGATATTATCGAGGTTTGCGATGCCGGTAATATTAATTATATGCTGGGCGGCGGATCTGCATTAGGTGCAGTACGCCATAAGGGATTTATTCCATGGGATGATGACATGGATATTAACATGCCCCGGGCCGATTATGACAGATTTATCAAATTATTTCAGGAACAAAAGGGGGACAAATACTGGCTGCATACTCCGGAATACACTCCGGGTTACAATTTGTTATTAGCCAGAGTCAGATTAAAAGGAACCTCTGTAGTTACCCGTGAAGACTTTTTTAATGATGAGTGCGGTGCTTTCATCGATATTTTCGTAATGGAAAATACGTTTGATAATAAGCTTTTGCGTTATATTCACGGTTTAGGTTCTATGGCGTTTGGACTGCTGCAGTCCTGCCGTAAATTTTACCGTGATCGAAAACAGTTGATGGAACTTGCAAATGGCAGCAAAGAATTGGAAAAGGTATTTAAAACAAAGATTTTTATTGGCTTTTTTACTTCTTTTTTGTCTATGCAGACATGGACCAGATTGGCTAATAACTGGAATCGGATCTGTAAAAATCACAATTCCCGGTATATAACGATTCCTTCAGGGCGTAAGTATTTCTTTGGCGAATTATATTTACGTAAGAATATGTGTGTGACACAGAAGGTTCCATTCGAAGACTTCTATGCCAGATGTCCGAAAAAAGTGGATCGATATCTGAAGAGATTGTATGGGGATTATATGACGATTCCGGCGGAAGCTGACAGGGAAAAGCATGTATTTTTGAAACCGTTTAAAATTTAGAAATGAAAAGCAGGAATCCTGGTACTTCATCCAGTAATTCCTGCGGCAGTTCCTATTCAGGATTTCTATAGAGGTAAGAGAAGATGTCATTATATACAACAGAGTTAAAGCCATTTTTTGAGCATAATTTGATCGAAGAATTATTCGTTGTGAAAGGCAAATGTACAATCTGCACGTTGGCGGGCTGGAAGCTGGTCGCTGTCGCAACCGATCCAAATGTAATCGAGAAAATTGGCGGATATGCAGGCCTGATCGTTGATCAGAAATACATAGAAAGCAGTTTTTTGGAAGAAACGAAAAGAGAACTTACGAGTGAAAAATGGGAGAACTATAGTGAGGAAATTCGTTTTAATAAAAAAACGCTGGAAGAAATGATCCAGGTAAAAGCCAAAATTGACTCCGGAGAAATGCAGCCGCTGTATGACCGGAATTTTATAAAGAAAATGAAGAAAAAATATATTGAGCAGCATCAGGATGTTGTGGAGAAATATGGCAATCTACCGATTTTCTCAGAGAAAAAAATAAAGGTTGTGGCAATGCTTATGTTTTTACTTGGTTATGGAGGACCGTTTTTCTACATAGGCAAACCATTGATTGGTATAGCGTATATCGCTGTCTCTGTTTTTTCCTGTATAACATATATTTTCTGGCCAATGATGATCATGGGTATGATTGGATTGGTTGCTCTTCCTTATTTAATGCTTTCTGAAAAAATGAAAGACAGAAAAGGTTTATATATTGTAAGTGCAAAGACAAAAGAACGTATTTGCCATATTGCAGGTACAGTGGAAAAGTATAAAGAAGAGATTGAAGAAGCATAATATAAGAAAAGTTATAGAAAAAGGTAGTTTGGAACTTATATACCCCGGAGCGATGGCTTCGGGGTTTAAAATTCTCCGAAAACTGGTAAATCCACTCATAATTTCTAAAAAATGAGTGATACTAATGGCGGGTAATTGGTTACTTGTTATTGATAAAAATCAGTATAAGGAGAAGAAAACATGAAAGCTACAGGAATTGTAAGAAGAATTGATGATTTGGGAAGAATTGTCATCCCGAAAGAAATACGGAGAACATTAAGATTACGCGAAGGAACACCTCTGGAAATTTATACGGATGCAGAGGGCGGAATTGTTCTGAAAAAATATTCACCTATGGAGGATCTGGGGGCTTTTGCCAAGCAGTATGCAGATACTCTGGCTCAGACCACAGGACATATGGTATGTATCATGGACCGGGATCAGATTATTGCGGCTTCCGGCGGTGCGAAAAAGGAAATTCAGGGTAAACAGATCAGTAAACAGATGGAATCTGTTATTACCAATCGGACCGTGATCCTTCCCAATTCCAGAGATGGTCAGAAGCAGGTGGCTTTGACAGCCGGAGACCAGGGCGAGTACACCAGTATGGTGGTATATCCCATTATCTGTGAAGGAGATGCCATTGGAGCGGTCAGCCTTATGAGTAAGGATACCCGCAAGAAAATGGGTGAAACCGAGCAGAAACTGGCGGCAGCGGCAGCCGGTTTTCTTGGCAAACAGATGGAAAGCTGATGAAAAATTAAATGATTACTCTCGATTAACAAAAAATAAATCAGTATTTGTTAATCGGGAGTATTTTTTTCTTTTCAGCAGAAAGAAATCTTTTCTGCTCCCATCCTTCTACATATTTTATCAGTTGGGGCATGTATAATTGCGTGATAGAGCAAAATCATATTTACCGGATTATGGGCATCTGCTGCAAAACGGTGATTTATGAATTGATAGGGAGGGAGCTTTTTGGTGAGTAAGAAGGAGTGGATCAAGACGATTCTGGCAGGAGCAGGAGCAGTGGCGCTGATGCTGCTTCTGGGAGATCGGAATGCATTTTATAACTGGGTAGAAACCCTGGTGATGATTGGAATACTGGCAGGTGGCTTTTACAAAGGGTTTGCAGGCGGACTGACAGCAGGTACAATAGGCGGGCTGGTCAGATGGTACGTGCTTGGCGGAGAATTGATCCAGGTTCCTGCAATGACAGCCGGAGGGATTTGTGGTGCATTGTTTCGGCAGCTGGGAAAAGGTGCATCCTGTCTGGCCTTTGTATCAGGAACGGCTCTTTGTTATCTGTTTTTACAGGAACTCATTCCTTATGAAATGTTTGATTCGCTGCTGCTGGCATCTATCGTATTTCTGATTGTATCACCGAAAAAAATCCGCAGGAGGAACCGTCTGCATCCGGGGAATGGAACTTCCGGACCTGGTATGGGAAATATAGGAAATAACACAGGAAATTCGGCTGCTGCAGAAGAAATGGCGCTGACAGTTGCTCCTTCCAGAGATTTTTCTGCTGCGGGACAGAGCTGGCGGCGTCTGGCGGATAATTTTATGACTCTGGGGAATTGTTTTGATGACCAGAGCCTTTTGCTGGTTTCAGATGTGGACGAAGAATTGACGGCCATTGAATGGAAACAGCGTTTTCTGGAAAGCAGACAGGCCATCCGTCTGCAATTTATGGAAGTGGGGAAGGTGATACGGGAGCAGCAGCAGAAAATAGATGCGCTGCAGGACGTAACGGAACTTTATGAGGACAAGATAGAACTGACTCTGAAACGCCATCGGCTCCAGCTCCATCATCTGCAGATTATGCAAAATCCCCGGGGAAGACAGGAGATTTTTGCCCGCCTGACCTGCAAAAAAGGGACGCATATGTCTGCGCAGGAAGTGTCGGCGTTATTTCACACGGAACACGGCAAAAAATTCTGTCCGGCGTATGACTGCCGTTCTGTTGTGGGACATCAGGAAGGGGATGTACATTTTATTGAAAAGCAGAGCTATCAGATTCTTCACGGGCTGTCAAGAAAGAAAAAAGAAGGAGAAACCTGTTCTGGTGACTCCTTTTCTGTAAAAATGCTGGGAGAGGAAAAAATGCTTCTGTGTCTTTCGGATGGCATGGGTACTGGTAAAAAAGCCGGTTTGGAAAGTAAAATGGTGGTGGAACTTCTGGAACAGCTTTTGGAAAATGGTTTTTCCCTCATGGCTGCCATCAGTATGATCAATCACATTCTCCTGAACTGGCGCAGCAAGCAGACTCCCACCACCCTGGATATTTGTCTGACAGATCTTTACAGCGGCACCTGTCAGTTTGCAAAAATGGGTGCCGCTGCCGGCTATCTGAAACGGGGGACAAATGTCTCTGCCATACGCGGACAGTCTATTCCTCTGGGAATGATTCCCTGGGAAACTCTGGAAGAAAATCTGGTACCGGAAGAAAACCTGCAGTCAGGGGACATGCTCATTATGATGACGGACGGTGCTCTGGAAAAGGCCGGTCTGGCCGCTGATGAAATCCTGAAGGATCTGATCGCAGGCTGTACCCTGCGAAATGCGCAGGAAATCGCCGACTGGCTCATGGAGCAGCTTCTTCTTCTGGATGAAACTATTCAGGACGATATGACAATATTAGTTGCCGGGATTTGGCGAAAGTAGTATAGTGTGGGTATATCCTCCTGCATATGGGGGTATCCTCCATGTACAGGAAGAAAATACGGTTTAAATTAAACTTTATAATATGCGGAGAAAAAAGTGAATTATAGTTTTACAGAAAAGAAAAACATAAATATAGCAGATAAAGTACATACAACAGAAAAAACAGCTGCAATTAGACAGCCTCAAACCATTTTGGAACAGCAGACGTTGTGTTTTATCCGGCAGAATCGTCTGCTTGTGCCGGGCACTCGTGTTTTGATTGCTGTTTCCGGTGGTGCAGATTCTATATGCCTGCTTCGGATTTTGAAAAATCTGGAGAGGATTTTGGATATTCATGTGGAAGCGGTTACTGTGAACCATGGAATTCGTGGTGTGACGGCTGAACGGGATGTGGAGTTTGTACGCAGTCAGTGCGGGAAATGGGAAGTTCCTGTGCATGTGTGTCAGGTGGATGTGCCTGAGATGGTGCGCAGAGAATCACTTTCTGAGGAAGAAGCGGCCCGCAAAGCCCCTTATGATTGTTTCTTTCAGGTGGCACAGGAAATTGGGGCGGATAAGATCGCAGTGGCTCATCACCGGGATGACAATTGTGAAACGATTCTGCACAATTTATTTCGGGGCAGCAGTCTGCGGGGGATTGGCGGAATGGCGCCGAGC
>JBGVFN010000184.1:0-5215 GCA_045121095.1 Lachnospiraceae bacterium
TGGATCAAAGTATTTGCCGTACGCTTGTCAATATGATAAGCAGCTTGTAAATAGGTGTTCAACTTGACTCTGTGAGAATTTCTTTTCCTGGATCAATTTCCAGACAATGCGAAAAAGGCGGTTCTGCTTCGCCATATCCCACGCAAAATATTCCATTGGAAACTGCCCGTTCGCTAACCTTGTCTCAACCGTAAAACATTTTTTCACCACGAATCATACCACCTTTACAACCTGTCTGTCCAAATCACTTTTGGCCTGCTGCTGGTGACTGCTGACACGACAATAAATAATATCTCTTTTCTGCACAATCGTACTTAATCACGGTCTGATAATGAAGATGAAGAATGTCCGCCACTTCACCCGTCTTGTAAGTACGTTTTGTAAACTCCGAACATCTGTACATAAAAACCACCTCTAATGTATTTTATGTATATAAAATAACACAAAAAGTAATATTTGTAAATAGCAATTATATATAAAACATACTATTATATACTTTTATTGAAACAGTTGATGAACCCTGTGTTACATCAAGGGACTTTTCCCGGAAGCATCCTGCCGTATGTGTATGGTAGAAATCGAAGGTTTTGCGATTCTTATTAATTCTTTCTTAAAATACAGAAAAGGCGCATGATATGGATTTTTTAGACCATATCATGCGCCTTTTCATGTAAACATTTCCCAATCTTTACTTTTTATGATTTTTTATGTGGACCATACATGGACAAAAACCAAAATTCTCATATGAGCTCATGTAAAAACAATAAAAAACCAATGTAAAACTGGTGCAAAAACCAATTATGAACTTTTTGTGTTTTTTAAGTTCGCTTAAGGTTCAGCTTTTATACTTTTTCCCATAGGAGGGAGTTTATATGGCATACCAATCCGTTTTTAAACGATACGAACTGAAATACATGCTTACTGCAGAGCAGAAAAACAAAGTTGTCGAAGCGATGGAACCTTACATGGCTCTTGATAAATATGGACGAACCACCATTCGAAATATCTATTATGACACAGACAATTACCGTCTGATTCGTCATTCCATTGAAAAACCTGCTTACAAGGAAAAACTGCGTATCCGCAGCTACAATAAAGCCAATCCGGAAAGTACGGTTTTTGTGGAGTTAAAGAAAAAATATGACTCCGTGGTATACAAGCGCCGCCTGTCTCTTTCCGAGGAAGAAGCCATTGATTGGGTTTCCGGCACAATGCACTGTGAACAGGAAACACAGATTTCTGATGAGATTGATTATTTTCTTAATTATTATGAAACATTGCATCCGGTAGTATTTCTTTCTTATGAAAGAGAGGCATTTTATGCCAAAGATGGGGGTGATTTCCGCGTAACCTTTGATGACCACATTCTGTGCCGTCAGGAGGAACTGTCTCTGGAAGCTGATGTATGGGGAACTTCTTTATTGGAAGAAGGAAAAGTTCTGATGGAAATTAAATGTTCCGGCGGAATCCCTTTATGGATGACTCATATCCTGTCTCAGGAACATATTTACAAAACATCCTTTTCCAAATATGGTACAGCTTACCAGACCATGATTTATCCAAATACACATTTAAACGCAAATGTAGACACAAATACAACAACTACTACAAGTTCAAATACAAACTCAAAAAATTCAAACACGAAGGGAGAACTTTTGTATGCTTAATTCCATTTTTCACGGATTATTTGACACAGATATGACCAGTGTCATTGGTATTTCTGACTTTTTATTATGTATAGGCTGTTCACTGCTGATCGGCCTGATCCTGGCATTTGGCTATATGTATCGCACCCGTTATACGAAAAGCTTTATCGTAACCCTGGCTCTGCTGCCGGCCGTTGTCTGTGTCGTCATTATGATGGTTAACGGCAATGTAGGCGCAGGTGTTGCTGTGGCCGGCGCTTTCAGCCTGGTCCGCTTCCGTTCTGTTCCCGGTACCGCAAAAGAAATTACCATGCTGTTTCTGGCCATGGGTGCAGGTCTGATCACCGGTATGGGATATCTGGGCTTTGCACTGTTATTTACGATTATCATGTGTCTGCTCAGTACCCTTTACAACCAGCTGGACTTCGGTGCCAAAAAAAATGCTGCCTCTTATAAAACCCTGAATATCACAATCCCTGAGGATCTGGATTACACAGATGTATTTGAGGATATCCTTAAAACATATACCACTTCCGCTGAACTGATTCGTGTAAAAACCACCAACATGGGAAGTATGTTCCGACTTACCTATAACCTGACTTTAAAAGATGTCACAAAAGAAAAGGAAATGATTGATAAACTGCGCTGCAGAAATGGCAATCTGGAAATTACTGTTTCACGTCAGGAAACCACTGTAACGGAACTGTAAAAATGGCATAAATGCCACACCCCGAAATGATCGTAAAAGGAGAGCTTATGTATAGAAACAATTTAAAAATACGTAAAAAACGGATTCCGTTTATATCTTTCTTGCTGACCTGTACGCTGCTGTTAAGCCTATTAAGCGGCTGTGGTCAAAAAAGTTCCACAGGTTCCGATAACAACGATGACAGCAACAGCGCGGTAAGCAGTTCTGAAAACAGCGATAACGCTTCTTCCGATACGTCTGCTGAAAATACTACAGATGTATCCGAATTGTTTTCAGACCGGGATTTTGAAACGGATTATGATGAAAGTAAAAGTGCCAAAATCACTTTAAGTGGTGATTCTGCGTCCTGCAGTTCAGATGCGGTTGAAATTTCCGGCAGTACTATTACGATCAAAGATGAAGGAACCTATATTCTTTCTGGTACTCTGGATAACGGTATGATTATCGTCAATGCAGATAAAACAGATAAAACACAGCTGGTTCTGAATAATGTATCGATTCACAGTGAAACATCTGCACCTGTTTACATCCTGCAGGCAGATAAGGTATTTATCACCATAGCAGAAGGTTCTTCCAATACCCTTTCTAACGGTGGTACTTTTACCGCAATTGATGATAACAACATTGATGCCGTTATTTTTTCCAAAGAAGATCTGACATTAAATGGAGCTGGTACTCTGACCATTACCTCTCCTGCCGGTCACGGTATCGTATCCAAAGATTCTTTGAAACTTACCAGCGGAACCTATGATATCAGCTCTGCTTCCCATGCCCTTACCGGCAAAGACGATGTATGCGCTGCCAATGCCAATTTTACCCTGACTTCCGGCAAAGACGGAATCCATGCAGAAAATACCGACGATACCGCACTTGGACTTGTTTATATCCAAAGCGGCACATTTACCATTGCTTCAGAAGGTGATGGCATCAGCGCAGCTTCCTATATGCAGATTGACGATGGCAATTTTAATATCATCTCCGGCGGCGGAAGTGCCAATGCCCAAGATAAAACCTCCGATTCCTGGGGGAATTTTATGGGCGGCGGCATGGGAGGCGGCGGCAGAGTTCGTGGCAGCGACAGAAACAGCACCATGGGGAACTCTGCTGGAAAAGCTTCTGCAGCCGGTTCTGCTGGTACTGATCGTAATGGTACTGCGACTGATACCGGCGCTGATGCTACGACTGATACCGACAGCGACGATGACAGCACCAGTATTAAAGCCATCAAAGCGTCCGGCAATTTAACCATTAATGGAGGTACTTTCACCATTGACTCCGCCGACGATTCCATTCATTCCAATGCTTCCATAACCGTTCATGGCGGTACTTTTGATATTGCTTCCGGTGATGATGGATTCCATGCAGATGAAACACTGACCATCACATCTGCTTCCATCAATATCAGTGAAAGCTACGAAGGTCTGGAAGGTCTTCATATTAATATTTCCGGCGGTGAGATTACTTTAACAGCTTCCGATGATGGCCTTAATGCTGCTGGCGGTACCGACCAGAGCGGTTTCGGCGGCCAGCGGGGCAATGAGACCTTTGGCGGCGGTCCTGGCGGCAGCTCCTCTTCCTCCTCAGGAAGTATCGTTATTTCGGGCGGTACGATCCATGTAACCGCATCCGGTGACGGTCTTGATGCCAACGGAACTCTGGAAATCACCGGCGGCTCTACAACGGTATGCGGCCCTACTCAGGGTGATACTGCCACACTGGATTACGATGTGAGCGGTGTTATCACAGGCGGTACTTTTATTGGAACAGGCGGTGCTGATATGGCACAGAGTTTCAGTGATTCTGATCAAGGTGTCATCGCTGTCAGCACAGGCAATCAGTCTGCCGGTACAGAAATTAAACTGACTGATCGTGACGGAAATACTATCATCACTCACACACCCGAGTTGGATTTTGCGGTAGTCATTCTCAGCAGTCCTGATATTGTTTCCGGAGAGACGTATACCATAACAGTTGGTTCTTCTTCTGGTGAATTTACTGCAAATTAGTGAAAATTGGCAGCAGTTCAGCTTTGTGATAGGCTGAACTGCTATTATTTTCTAGTAAACGATCCATCCGCTAAAGCAAATAGGATTTTCACGAAGTAACCTTAAAAACAGCCTCCACTTCATTTTCCTGAAGAGATATTACGATCGGCGCTCCCATTTTCGGATTTTCAGTTGGATAATCTGTCCGATAATGAGATCCTCTGCTTTCTTTCCGAAGAAGTGCTGCTTTTAAAATACATTCCGCAGTATACAGCTGTCCTTCCAGATGTGTGGTTTCTGATACTGCTTTTATATCGTCAGAAGGTTTTCGTTCTATGTACAATTTTGTTTTCAGATTCTGCACCTGTTCCAGAGCTTCCCTTAAACCATTTTCGTTTCTCATTACCATCGCATTTTGATTCATGGTATGCTGCAATTTTCTACGGGCTGCTTTACATGCCTCCATATTCCAGGCAAGAGCATTAAAAGAATACGTTTTGGGACAATCCACTTTCTGTTCACACGCACGTGCAGCAGATAATCCGGCTTTCCCTCCAAATACCAATCCATTTGCTGTGGATAAGCCACCAATTCGGTCAGCTCCATGCATACCCCCGGTCACTTCACCTGCTGCAAAAAGGCCCTCCACTCCAGTCCCTGTATCCGGCGCAGTTTGAATCCCACCATTTGCTGCATGAGCAAACATGCCAATATAAATCGTATCATCCATGGTGATACCACGGGCTTCTTTCAGCCAGTCAAAATAAACCTTGACAAATTCAGGGGGATTTTCCCTCATTTCTTTCGAATAAGAAACCGACACACCATTTTCGTCCTCCATAAATGCCCTGGACAAGGCAAAATCAATGTATTTG
>JBGVFN010000185.1:0-7639 GCA_045121095.1 Lachnospiraceae bacterium
AAATAAAATATATTTAATCGGCTTCGCCGCAAATTTTTGGCGATTTGTCAAGCGTTTTTTTGACAAAAAGTGGGGGATTTTTATAAAAAAGGAATCTGAAAGCCTTGATTTTACTGGCTTAAAGATTCCGAGAGATTATGAGTATACAAAAGGGGACACAAAGCCCGTGGCTGTGTATTTCTTTCTATGCGGAAAGCATAAAACAGTTTCTGAAAGAAAACGGTGGTTCAGTATGCTGGATCAATACAAAATAAATCGTATATCAGGGAGAGTTTCGTTTGAAGAAGATTAAAGATATGCAGGCTGTTGGAGATCTGATTCCCGGTGTTCCCATGCAGGAGCCGGAAAGACAGCTGGTATTTATGGAAGAATGCCGCAAACTGGTGGAAGAAAAGTCTCAGGCGGCAGGAAGACCGCTGACCGCAGCGGTAATTAATTTTGGATGTCAGATGAACGCCAGAGATGCAGAAAAACTGCGCGGAATTCTGAAAAAAATCGGTTATGTCATTACAGAAGAAGAAACTGCGGATTTTGTACTGTATAATACCTGTACAGTCCGTGACAATGCAAACCAGAAAGTTTACGGACGTCTGGGATATCAGAAAACATTTAAAAAGCAGAATCCGGAAATGATCGTGGCTCTTTGCGGCTGTATGATGCAGGAACCGGAAGTTATTGAAAAAATCAAGAAAAGCTACCGCTTTGTGGATATTATTTTCGGTACCCACAATGTATATAAACTGGCAGAGCTGCTGTATGCCCATCTGACCAGCCGCAGTATGATCATTGATATCTGGAAAGATACGGATATGAGTGTGGAAACACTTCCTGTGGACCGCAAATATACCTTTAAATCCGGTGTCAATATCATGTATGGCTGCAATAATTTCTGCAGTTATTGTATCGTTCCCTATGTAAGAGGCCGGGAACGTTCCAGAACACCGGAAGAAATTCTGGATGAATGCCGCAGATTAGCCGATGAAGGGATTGTGGAAGTCATGCTTCTGGGACAGAATGTAAATTCCTATGGCAAAAACCTGGAAACACCCATGACTTTTGCACAGCTTCTGAAAGAAGTGGAAAAAATTGACGGAATCAAGAGAATTCGTTTCATGACATCTCATCCCAAGGATTTATCGGATGAACTGATTCAGGTGATGAAGGAAAGCAAGAAGATCTGCCGTCATCTGCACCTGCCTCTCCAGTCAGGAAGCAGCCGGATTCTGAAGATCATGAATCGCCGCTACGATAAGGAAAAATATCTGGCGCTGGCTGCAAAGATCAAAGAGGAAATTCCGGATATTTCCCTGACAACGGATATTATTGTGGGATTCCCCGGTGAGACAGAGGAAGATTTTGAAGATACACTGGATGTGGTACGCAAAGTACGTTATGACAGTGCATTTACCTTTATTTATTCCAAACGAACCGGCACACCTGCGGCCGCCATGGAAAATCAGATTCCGGAAGAAGTTTCCAAAGAACGATTTGGCAGATTACTGGATCTGGTGCAGAAAATTGCAGCCGAGGAATGTGGCCGTCTGACCGGTCAGGTTCAGGAAGTTCTGGTAGAAACCACCAGCAATCACGAAGGAATGGTTTCCGGTCGTTTAAGCAACAACACCGTGGTTCATCTGCCCGGCAGTGAGGACATGATCGGTACGTTTGTAAATGTTCGACTGGATGAAGCGAAAGGATTTTATTATATTGGTACACCGGTATCATAATGTAATCAGCAAACACCTAGGAATTCAAAAATCCCATTGCGAAGCAATTATTAATGGATTTTTGCATCGCAATTATGAAGGTACTGAATAATTGCGATAAATGTTTGTCCGGATAAGGGCGGAAAGGAGTATGTGCAGCGATGCACAAATAACAACTATGGAAAATTTAAAAGACGCAACTTTATGTCTGCATGCTGGATATCAGCCGAAAAAAGGGGAACCCCGTATGCTTCCCATTATACAGAGTACTACATTTAAATATGATAACAGCGATCAGATGGGACGCTTATTCGACCTGGAAGAGGATGGATATTTTTACACCCGTCTTGCAAACCCCACCAATGATGCAGTAGCAGCAAAAATCTGTGCGCTGGAAGGCGGCGTAGCAGCAATGCTGACTTCTTCTGGACAGGCAGCAAACTTCTTTGCCATGTTCAACATCTGTAATGCAGGAGACCATATCGTATCTGCAGCAACCATTTATGGCGGTACATCCAACCTGCTGACTGTAACCATGAAAAAAATGGGCATTGATGTAACTCTGGTAGATCCCGATGCTTCCTACGAAGAACTGTGTAAAGCAATGAAACCCAATACCAAGCTGGTATTTGGCGAAAGTATCTCCAATCCTTCTTTAGTAGTACTGGATATCGAGAAATTTGCAAAACTGGCACATGAACATGGTGTACCGTTAATCGTAGATAATACGTTTGCAACACCTGTTAACTGCAAACCCTTCCAGTTTGGCGCAGATATCGTAACGCATTCTACTACCAAGTATATGGATGGACATGCAACTCAGGTAGGCGGTGTAATTGTTGATAGCGGCAATTTTGACTGGATGGCACATGCAGAAAAATTCCCCGGCATGACCACACCCGATGATTCTTATCACGGAATTGTTTATGCAGAAAAATTTGGCAAAGCAGGCTATATCACCAAAGCAACTGCACAGCTGATGCGTGACCTGGGCTCCATCGCTGCTCCCATGAATGCATTCCTGCTGAATCTGGGACTGGAATCTCTGCCCGTTCGTATGGCAGCACACTGTTCAAATGCACAGAAAATTGCAGAATATCTGAAAGCCAATGATAAGATCGCATGGATTAACTATCCTGGTCTGGAAGGTGACAAATACTATGAACTTGCACAGAAATACATGCCCAAAGGCACCTGCGGTGTTATTGTGTTTGGTCTGAAAGGCGGACGGGAAACCTGCATCAAGTTCATGGATAACCTGAAACTGGCATCCATTGTAACACATGTAGCAGATGCTAAGACCTGTGTTCTGCATCCGGCCAGCCATACACACAGACAGTTAAGCGAAGAGCAGCTGATCGAAGCAGGCGTAAAACCGGATCTGATCCGTTTCTCTGTAGGTCTTGAAGATGCAGATGACATCATCGCAGATATCGAACAGGCACTGGCAGCCGCAACAGCTGAATAAGATTTTCGATTTAAATTACTGTTTACAAGCAAGTTTGACACCGTAATTTTATCTAAGCTGAGTCATTATAAAATATGTTTTTAGGGGATACGCAGTAATGCAGTATCCCCTTTTTAGCAGATACTCCGACAATGTGTTGCAGCAGACTGTAAAATAAAAAACAGTATGCGTCAAAAAAAATACAAAATCCGCAGGTAAATCCAGCAAAAATGACGAATTTGTTTATTTGCGCTGAAAAAACGGATTTTTGAATAGACATTTTATCGTTTTTGTGAGAAAATGACATCGGTAAGGCGAGTCAAGGAGACTCGTCTGTGTAATCCAAATAAGGGTTTTTGATTATGCTGGCGGAAAAGTTCGGCCCCCATGGAGGACTTTTACCGCAGTACATATTCGAAAGGAGTAGAACCAATGATTTATTCACATGAAGTTGAAAAAATGTGTCCGGTAGGACAGGGCGTAAAACATGGCGCAGCACCCATCCCCGTTGAAGGCAAATGGGTTAAAGCAAAAGAAGTAACTGATATCTCCGCTTTAACACACGGTATCGGCTGGTGTGCACCTCAGCAGGGTGCTTGTAAGCTGACTCTGAACGTTAAAGAAGGTATCATTCAGGAAGCGCTTGTTGAAACCATCGGATGTTCCGGTATGACTCATTCAGCAGCTATGGCTTCTGAAATCCTTCCCGGTTTAACAATCCTGGAAGCTCTGAATACAGACCTTGTATGTGATGCAATCAACACTGCTATGAGAGAACTGTTCCTGCAGATCGTATACGGCCGCAGCCAGAGTGCTTTCTCTGAAGATGGTCTGCCCGTTGGCGCTGGTCTGGAAGATCTGGGTAAAGGTCTCCGTTCACAGGTTGGTACCATGTATGGTACATTAAAGAAAGGTCCTCGTTACCTGGAAATGGCTGAAGGCTATGTAACAGGTATCGCTCTGGACGAAGAAGATTTAATCATTGGCTATCAGTTCGTTAACCTTGGTAAGATGACAGACTTCATCAAGAAGGGTGATGACCCTGCAACTGCTTACGAAAAAGCAAAAGGTCAGTACGGCCGTGTTGCAGACGCAGTTAAGATTATCGATCCCAGAACTGATGAAGTAATTAAATAATACGGAGGTAACTGAAAGATGGCTTTATTTGAATCATATGAAAGAAGAATTGACAAGATCAATGCTGTATTAAACAGCTATGGTATTGCTTCCATCGAAGAAGCAGAAAAAATCACAAAAGATGCTGGTCTGGATGTTTACAACCAGATCAAAGGCATTCAGCCTATCTGCTTCGAAAACGCTTGCTGGGCATACACTGTAGGTGCAGCAATCGCAATCAAAAAAGACTGCAGAAAAGCAGCTGACGCTGCAGCAGCAATCGGTGAAGGTCTTCAGGCTTTCTGTATCCCCGGTTCTGTAGCTGATACACGTAAAGTAGGTCTGGGTCATGGTAACCTGGGTAAAATGCTTCTGGAAGAAGAAACCGAATGTTTCGCATTCCTGGCTGGTCACGAATCTTTCGCAGCAGCTGAAGGCGCAATCGGTATCGCTGAAAAAGCAAACAAAGTTCGTAAAAAACCTCTGCGTGTTATCCTGAACGGTCTGGGCAAAGATGCTGCACAGATCATCTCCAGAATTAACGGCTTTACTTTCGTTGAAACTGAATACGATCCTTACACCAACACTGTTAAAGAAGTATTCCGTAAATCTTACTCCGATGGTCTTCGTGCAAAAGTTAACTGCTACGGCGCTAACGATGTATGCGAAGGTGTTGCAATCATGCACAAAGAAGGCGTTGACGTTTCCATCACTGGTAACTCCACCAACCCTACAAGATTCCAGCATCCTGTAGCAGGTACATACAAGAAAGAATGTATCGAACAGGGCAAGAAATACTTCTCAGTAGCATCCGGTGGTGGTACAGGCCGTACACTGCATCCCGATAACATGGCAGCAGGTCCTGCTTCCTACGGTATGACAGATACATTAGGCCGTATGCACTCTGACGCACAGTTCGCTGGTTCCTCTTCTGTACCCGCTCACGTAGAAATGATGGGTCTGATCGGCGCAGGTAACAACCCCATGGTTGGTATGACTGTTGCAGTTGCAGTATCTATCGAAGAAGCAGCTACAGCTGGTAAATTCTAAGAGATTCTTTAAAAACAAAGTTTTTTAAAAATCAAGATTGTGTAAGATTGTTGAATTCGCAGTGGCAATACGCAAATAAAACAATCAGTACACAAAAATAATAAACAAAAGTAAGCCCATGTGGAAGTATCTGCATGGGCTTATATTTTTTGATAATATATAAAAAATATAATTTTTATGATATACTATTGTTGAAAAAATATAGCAAGATACGGAGAACATTTGAAAGATATACAGGAAAGGCCGGGTGGATTTGCATGACGATGTTGAATAAAGATGAATCTAAAAAAACATACGGTGAAAAAAGCAAACGAAAACATGACAAAATGGTTTCTGCACATGATCGCTTAAAAAAACATCCGAGATATCAGATATGGAGCAGCCGGCTGATTAATTTGGTGATTGTAAGTTATATATTGGCAGCACTCGGTTTCGCAATATTAGTCATTTCATTAGTTTATGGATATTTTCACCCAGATAAAGATCATCTTGCAGCAGAAGATGCAGTTATCTGTCAAGGGAAAATTAAAAAGATAACGAATGAATCATATATCAGCAAATTTGGCGCAGAACATATTTGTTATGATTTTCAATTAGATAATGGACAAACTCTGGAATTAGAAAATGAACTTTATCTGATTTTTTTAACTTATCTTGATGGCGAATATCAGGATGAAAATGAAGATCATTATGTTGAGGATATCACCAACTGGATTGACAAATTACAGACAGGGGATTGTTTAAGCTATGCAGTTAGGAAAAATGAACAGGATGAGAAATGGCCAACCATTTATTCTCTGGCTGTTAATGGAGAACCATTAATTTCAATTGATGAGGTTAATGCTATGAAATACGAGGTTAATCGGAATTTTAAGGAATATGGAGGCGTTTTATTATTTGCAATACTGGTATTTTGGCTTATATGTTATTGGGCAGTCACAGATTTAATAAAGGAGCAAAGAAGCAAAAAGAAGATGACTGCACAGTGTGATCAGGAATTTGTATAAAATCAGAGAATGCAACAAGTTATTGTTTTTTGCGTCGACTGTATATAGCGTAAAAATGTATGGAGTCCGTTAAGATAATACCTATGAGGAATTGAAACATAAACATTGTTGTAAACCGTACGCAAGTTTCTTGGTTAAGATAATACCTATGAGGAATTGAAACAATCCGGATGCTTTATTTATGTCTCTGCCTTCGCTGTTAAGATAATACCTATGAGGAATTGAAACATGGCTCCCCAGATTCCAAGACCTGCACCAAGTGCGATTAAGATGCTACCTATAAGGATTAAAAAATATTATAAATGAGTCACACTATGTAACTCGGAAGGAAAAGGACATGTCTAAATTTAAAAATGTAATTGTAAGAAAACCGGCAAAGTCCATGGTAGACGGAATTACTTCTGCGCCTGAGCTTGGAAAGCCGGATTATGAATTGGCAATAAAACAGCATGATGCGTATATTCAAGCTTTGAAACAGTGCGGTGTGGAAGTAACTGAACTGGAGGCACTGGAAGAATATCCGGATGCTTGTTTTGTGGAGGATGCTGCGGTTCTAACCAGAAAATGTGCGATTATCACCAATCCGGGAGCTGCTTCTCGAAATGGTGAAAAAGAACATATTGTTGAAACAGTTCGTAAATTTTATGATGATGACAAAATTGCGTATATTAAAAGTCCAGGAACGCTGGAAGGCGGAGATGTTATGATGGTAGGGGATCATTTTTATGTGGGACGTTCTGCCAGAACTAACGAGGAAGGAATTCGTCAGTTTATTGAGATTTTGGAAAGTTATGGGCTGACCGGTTCAGAAGTAACATTGGAAAAGGTACTTCATTTGAAAACAGGTGTAAATTATCTGGAAAACAATACATTTCTGGTGGCGGGAGAGTTTGTTGAAAAACAAGAATTTAAAAATGCAAGACAGATTCTCATTCCGGAAGATGAGGCTTATGCAGCCAATTGCATCTGGGTAAATGACAAAGTGATCGTACCGGAGGGTTTTCCGAAGACTGCGCAGGCGGTGCGTGATGCAGGGTATGAAGTAATTACTACAGATACTTCAGAATATCGGAAGCTGGACGGTGGATTGAGCTGTTTGTCTTTGCGGTTTTAAGTACATAATGAGATGGCGATTCCCCTCAGGGATTTTCTGAGGAGATTTTTTATGATACTAGAGCGTGTTTGAAAATTAAAAATTGCACAAAACAGATGTTTTATCTCCCTTTTCTATGTTAAAATAAAGAAAAAGGGGTGTTCATTATGTTGAGACGATACGAATTAACCGATGAAGAATGGAACCGCATTGTTGATTT
>JBGVFN010000186.1:0-25239 GCA_045121095.1 Lachnospiraceae bacterium
TCCATGGGTACTGCGCAGATAATTTTTTGTAACTATTCAGCCAAGCATGATTTTTGTTCAAAATACCGTGTCAAGCTTGTTTGTAAACGGTATTTTGGGCAGAAAATCGTATTTGGCGTTTAGCCAAATGAATAATTTTCGAAGAAAATTATGAATGCTTGCTGAATTTATTCAAGACAGTTCAGCAAGGCTGAACTGTTACAATTTTTTCGGTATCAGCAGCTACTTTAAATCCCGGTTTTACAACCAGAAAATCTTCCTCATCCCATTCTCCGTTTAACATCTTTTTCAGAAGGCGGTTGGAGCCATTGACCTCAAGATATTCCCATTCTTTCTCACGTGCCAATGCTCTGACCCTCTCCCGGAAAGGCTCATCCTCAAAATCCGGCCAGGTTATATAAGCCGCGTACCGATAATTCGCCACCATTTCCTTTTCCATTTCCATGAGATATTCTACCGTATCTTCATCGTCAAACTGCTCCATAAATTCACGATATTTACGGTTCATGTACTGCTCATCCATGCCCTGGCCCAGTTCAATCCATGCCTGATTGTAAAAATATGTGCCCTTATAGGTATCAAAATACTCCTGATACATTTCCTTGCTGCCCATAAATAAAGTAGTGCAGTCATGAGCTCTTGGAATTACCAGTGGATAACGGCTGCTGTGCAGACCGATCAGCGCATTGGAACAAAGGCCATACCCCAGAACGATGGCATCAAATTCCTCCAGATTATTGGTGTAAGGATCATCCTTTCTCTCAATCCGCTCAATCTCCGCCTGCAGATAATCATGCAGATGCAGGGGAACACTGTGATAATTCTGGCGAAGAGTGGTCAAATCAAATGAATTTTTCATCCGATCAGACTGCGTTTGGCGGTTCCTGGCCCTCTTCCTTTCAGTTCCTGTACCAGCAGACGGAAACACCTGGTAACCAGCGTCTTCTGTTTTGCATCCAGCCCTTTCAGCTTGCGGATCATATCATAAATTTTCTTAGGTGTCAGTGTGGTGAAATCACCAATAGTACGAATCTGCGCCATGCACAGGGAATTGAAAATCAATTTTATAATCTCCTCCCGTTCCTCCAGCACAAGATCATTGAGCCATTTTTTTAATCCGTCATTGATACTCCGGCTGGACAGGGAAACCTGCTCCACTTTCACCAAACGCGGCCCCATTACTTCCCAGGAAAGCAGATCATGCTGCAAAAGGCCGGAGCGATTGCTTTTTACTGCGTAAATGACCTCTTTATGGATCAGCATCAATCCAAAAAAGGTCTGCTCCGGTACATAAGACACCAGCCGTGACAACAGCTTTTGATATGCTTTTGTTTCTGCCATGGCCTCACTTACGCCCGGTCCATCGTTGTTAAATACCATTAAAATCCGGTCTTCGTATTTTTCGAAATTCCGCACAGCCGCATAAACAGCCATATGACCGCCTTTGGAATGACCACCAATGTAATAACGGGCCTGATTCTGCCCCATCACATAATCCATATAGGCCACCGCCCGTTTCTCAGAAGGCACCTCCGGCAGATAAACCATATTAAAATCTTCCTGCCAGCCCACAATAGTCTCATCGGTCCCGCGAAAAACCAGATAATACACATCCTCTGTCAGCTGGACCTGCATAGCCGAAAACTGCTTCTGCTCATCCTCATCGATCTCATTCACATATTCCGACAGCATCAGCCCGCCAAACCGCCTGCTGTCTGCCATCTCCCGCAGAGCAAATGCCGACATTTTGGTCAGCGTAGGCTTATCCATAATCTGTTTTTCCGTATACATCTGCCAGAACATTTCTGAAGCCTCGCGAATAGAAATTCCTCCATTTTCACCTGCCTGCGGCACAATTCCCTCAAAATCCACATAAGAAATAAATGAAAAAATAATGTTATCCACTTCATTAAACGGCGCCTGCTCAAACGTAAGATCACCGCGCCATTTGATATAATCCTTTAAATCAGCCATTCTTACCTCGTCATGTTTTATTTCAAAATCAGCGATTTTAAAACAGTTCATTCCTGCCAAATTAATCAATACGGTTCAGCCCCTGCTGAATTGCTTCCATATCATTTAGCATCATTTAGCCTTGCTGAATGGTTACTTATGTTCTACTTTAACGGACAATAGTAAAAATTGCAATACCTTCCAAAAATTTCCAAAAATATCCTGTTCCCTCTGCCATTTGCTCGCTGCCCGAAAGTTCTAATAAAAAAACGCAGGATTTTGCATCCTGCGCCTCTATATCATAACCCCAAATATACTTCCGTAAACCCAAATATCATATGCACCAGCCCGCACAACACGCATCCGCAGATGGCAGGGAGCAAAAACGCCGCCGCCGTCCATTTCCAGCTGCCTGTTTCTTTATGAATTGTCATACAGGTGGTGGCACAAGGCCAGTGAAATAAAGTAAATAGCAGCATACACAGGGCGGTCTCCACAGTCCATCCATTGTCAATTAAAATCAGCCTCAGCTGATCCAAAGCCGGCACTTCCACCAGACTGCCCCTGGCCATATAACACATGAGAACTGCCGGAAGTACAATTTCATTGGCCGGAAAGCCCAATATAAATGCAAATAAAATTGCTCCGTCCAGACCGATAAAGGACGCTGGATATTCCAGCCAGGAAGTAAATAGCTGCAATAAAGATATCCCCCCGGTATGACCAGCTAAAGAACGATCCGTGACAGCAGAAATCTGAGAAATGTCCGATACACCCGCAACCTGAATATTCGCCAGAAGCCAGATGATCAGCCCAGCCGGCGCTGCCGCCAGAATTGCCCGGCTCAAAACGAACAAGGTTCGGTCCACCAGTGACCGGATCAAAATCTGCCCAAACTGTGGTTTTCGATAAGGCGGAAGCTCCAGAATAAAAGTAGAGTTCTTTCCTTTATTTAATACTGCAGCCAACAGCCTCGTCACCAGAAATGTCATCCCAACAGCCAGCAAAATGGCCAGACACATAAGCAAACCTCCTGCCCACGCACTGCCGCCGGCAAAAAACATGGTAATCAGGGCAATGAGGGCTGGAAAACGGCCATTACAGGGAATCAGCGAATTAGTCAAAATTGCCAGAAGCCGCTCTTTTTTCGTATCGATAATCCGACATCCGGTCACTCCCACTGCATTGCATCCCAATCCCATACACATGGTCAGCGCCTGCTTCCCGCAGGCGTGACATTTTTTAAAACACCCATCCAGATGAAATGCCACTCTTGGAAGATAGCCCAAATCTTCCAGAATCGTAAATAATGGAAAGAAAATAGCCATAGGCGGCAGCATCACCGATACTACCCAGCTGCTCACCCTCCAGACTCCATCCAGCCACAGGCTTTTTAACAGTTCCGGACAGGAAATTTCCGTTAAACCAGCCTCCATAACATCTCCAATCCAGCCAAAAAAGGTGCTTAACAGCGCAGAAGGATAATTTGCTCCCTTCATCGTCAGCCAGAACAAAACAAAAAGCATCCCCAGCATGCAGATACTTCCTGTAACCGGTGAAGTCAGAAAACGGTCAATTCCATAATCCCTGTGCCAGTATGTCTGATTTTTTATCTGTACGGTCTGTTCCACAATAAAAGCCGCCCTTTTCGCTGAATCTTCTCCGACAGTTCTTTTTGCTGAATCTTCTCCAGCAGTTCTTCTCGCTGGACTTTCTCCGGCAATAATTTTCGCCGGATTTTCTCCAGCAGTAATTCCCCCTCTGTTTTCGTCTGCTTCACAGGCTTTTATCAGAATCTTTTTTTCACAAATCCCACAACTCGCTTCCGCAATCGCCTGCTTTAACTGCTCCAGACCTTTCCCCCGGGCTGCACTGGCAGAAACCACTTTACATTCTGTCAACTGCTCCAGAAGTTCAAAATCAATCTGAATGCCCTTCTTCTCAGCCTCATCGCAAAGATTTACACAAATAATAACCGGCAGGTCACCACGTAAATCACCACACAATTCACCACGTAATTCGCCACACAATTCGCCACTTAATTCACTACACAATTCGCCGCTTAATTCACCGCTTGATTCACTACACAATTCACCTCTTAATTTACATTCACATAATTCCTGAACTTCCAGAGCAAATCGAAGACCTCTCTCCAGACAGGAAGCATCACAAACCACCACAACCACATCTGCTTTTCCCGATTGCAGCGCCTCTGTTGTAACAATCTCCTCCTCTGACCGCGCTTTTAAAGAATAGGTCCCCGGCAGATCAATAAGCCGATAATTTTTATACTGCCCTCTATTTTTCTCTCTATACTGTCCTCTATATTTCTCTCTATACCGCCGCTCACATGGTTCTTTTTCCTTTATCCCATACTGATAACTGCCTTCTGCCAACTCCACCGTCTTTCCGGGCCAATTCCCTGTATGCTGACGCATCCCTGTCAACCGGTTAAATACCGTACTCTTTCCAACATTTGGATTTCCCGTCAGCATAACACAAATTTCCGGTTCCCCGTCCTCTTTCTCCTCACAAACCACCACAACCAGTGCCGCATCTTCCACCCGCAGCGCAATCACACTGCCCTGAATCCGATAGGCCAGTGAGCCCTTTCCCATATTTTCATACAGGCAAATGCCCTGATTCCCAGCACGAAACCCCAGCTGTTCCAGACGATATAAAAGCAATTTTGTATCGTCATCGGTATCTATATTGATATCCCGCTTTTTACCTGCGCTGATACCTATACCTATATCTACATGAGCATCTTCTCCCAATTCCCCGTATCCATCTATAGTCTGCCTAAATCCCATAACACGAAATGTCTGTCCCGGCTCCAATTCCGATAATAATTTACAGGAACCCGTCCTGCTCCAATCAGGCATATCATCAATCATCCTGCAGATTTCTTATTTTCAATATATGCAGCTGCACAAAAAAGTCCACCTGGTGCATAACACACCAGGTGGACTTTTTATGTAAATGAACACTTAGAAAGGAATTTGCATAACTATCTAGCAGAGCATGTTTGTCAATAAAGTTACTGTGTCAAGCTTGCTTGTAAGCAGTAACTTTAATTGGCAAATATATTCGGCGTTTAGCCGAATGAGCACTTTCTAAAGGAAAGTGCGAATGCTCTGTGAATGCTCTGCCAATACATTCCAGACAGTTCAGCTCATGCTGAACTGTTACCATAACTAACCTAAAATACCAACGAAGCATCCGTAGAATACCAGTGCTACGATAGTCATCAGTTTGATTAAGATGTTGATCGCAGGACCTGAAGTATCCTTGAAAGGATCGCCTACGGTATCACCAACAACTGCTGCTTTATGAGCTTCACTGCCCTTGCCGCCATTGTGACCATTTTCGATGTATTTCTTTGCGTTATCCCATGCACCACCGGAGTTGGACATGAAGATTGCCATCAGAACACCGGTAACAAGGGAACCAGCTAACATACCGCCTACTGCTTCTGTACCTAACAGAACACCAACCAGAACGGGAGCTGCCACTGCCATAATACCAGGAACCAGCATTTCTTTTAATGCTGCAGTAGTAGAAATAGCTACACAGGAAGTATAATCCGGTTTTCCTTTGCCTTCCAGAATACCAGGGATTTCACGGAACTGACGTCTTACTTCCTCGATCATCTGATAAGCTGCCTTGGATACAGAATCCATGGTCATAGCTGAGAACAGGAACGGCAGCATACCACCAATCAGCAGACCGATGATTGTGGTGTAAGACAAAATATTGATGGTTGCCAGTTCTACTGCTTCTGCGTAAGACATGAATAATGCCATAGCGGTCAGTGCAGCGGAACCAATGGCAAAACCTTTACCAATGGCTGCTGTTGTATTACCAACTGCATCCAGAGAGTCAGTGATTTCACGAACAGATTCTTCCAGACCGGACATTTCAGCAATACCACCTGCATTATCAGCGATGGGACCATATGCATCTACTGCAACGGTAATACCGGTTGTGGACAGCATACCAACAGCTGCCAGCGCAATACCATACAGACCGCAGCAATTATATGCAATAAAAATACCAATACAGATCAGGATAATCGGAACAGCAGTAGATGTCATACCAACTGCTATACCGGAAATAACGGTAGTTGCAGAACCTGTTTCAGACTGTTCTGCAATCTTTTTAACAGATTTATAATCACCTGAAGTATAAATTTCAGTAACGGTACCAATCAGCAGACCTACGATCAGACCAGCAATGATTGCCCATGCAGGTTTCATACCGCCAAAGAATACATTACTTAAAACAAAAGATCCTACAATAACGATAGCGGATGCCGCATATGTACCGCGGTTCAGAGCTTTCTGAGGGTTGCTTCCCTCCTTGCCTTTTACCAGGAAAGTACCCAGAATTGATGCTACAATACCCAGTGCTGAAAGAACAGCGGGGAAAATGACTGCACCATTGTCAATCACAACTTCATTAGATTTCGCCCATACTAAACCAAGTGTCATAGCAGAAATCAGGGAACCTACATAAGATTCGAACAGGTCGGCGCCCATACCAGCTACGTCACCTACGTTATCGCCTACGTTATCTGCGATAACCGCCGGATTTCTCGGATCATCTTCCGGAATACCAGCTTCTACTTTACCTACCAGATCGGCACCTACATCAGCTGCCTTTGTATAAATACCACCGCCTACACGCGCAAACAATGCGATGGATGATGCTCCTAAACTAAAACCGAACAAAATATCTGCATCCTGGAAAATTGCGTAAATTAAACTTACACCCAGAAGACCAAGACCAGCTACACACATACCCATAACGGCACCGCCGGAAAATGCAACGGTTAATGCAGCATTCATTCCGCTCGTTCTTGCCGCATTAGCTGTTCTTACATTAGCTTTGGTTGCCACTGTCATACCACAGTAACCTGCGATCGTGGAAAATGCCGCACCACACAGGAAACAGACAGCAGTCAACGGTCCTCTCAGAAAACAAATTACAACAAAAAGTACAATCGCAAAAATAACTAAAATCTTATACTCCGCGAATAAAAATGCTCTTGCACCTTCTGCAATGAAAGCTGAAATCTCCTTCATACGATCTGTTCCTGTGTCGACCTTGCTTACTTTTCCGGTCAGCACAAACGCGAACAGAAGCGCCAGGACACCAGCTGCCACTGCCACATACATTAAATTCATAAGCTTACCTCCATAATTTGTATTATCGTTTCTTTATAGTATGAACTATAAATAGTGTATCACATTTTTTTAAAAAGGCAAGCAAAATGTTGTCATAATTTTATTTGATTTTCATTTTTTTTAGTTTTCTTCGGGAATTGTGCTCCATTTGACCAATTCCCCCCTTATATATATAGATATTATCACCAAATCGTCTTCATTGCAAGCTTATCTATGTATAAAATTTAATACAATTTTCCAGTCTAAATTGTACCTGTTTTTATGTATTTTTAAAAGATAATAGAATATTCTTGTTTTTTTAGTTTTTTTCAGATAATTTAAAGCTAAATTTTTTTTGAAATTTTCTTCAATTTTGCAGTTGGTTCAGCCATTTTCAATCTTTCTATATGCCCATATCAAAATCTCCTTCAAATCCCTTGATAATACGCTGTTTTTCTGAAATACACAATGTAGCACGGAATCGTATTTTCCCCATACACAATGTAGTGGAAAATGCTGTTTTTGCAAACAAAAAAGCAGACTCAGGTAAAATGCACTCTTACCTGAGTCTGCTGTTCACTTATTGCTTTGTCTATTTTTTTACACTGTAAAATGTAACTTCTAAAAATAATTTTGATAAATTATTCTTCATCTGAGAAGTTATCGCTGCTCAAAACTGCAAGCAGTTCGCTGAATCCAGCGTCTATATTATCTTCTACAGTTTCTTCATCTTCATGAATCATAACTGTTTCTTCCTCTGCCGCAGGTACATCTGCGTAAGAAGATTCTTCAGTTGCTTCATAATCATCTGCCATATCGATAATTTCGGGCTTATCTGTATCCAGTTTTACGGAACGATATCTCTTCATACCGGTACCGGCAGGAATCAGATTACCGATCAGAACGTTTTCCTTCAGACCGATCAGAGGATCGACCTTACCGTTGATTGCTGCTTCTGCCAGAACCTTGGTGGTTTCCTGGAAAGAAGCTGCTGACAGGAAGGAATTAGTTGCCAGGGAAGCCTTGGTAATACCAAGCATAACCTGCTTACCGGTCATAACTCTCTTGCCTTCAGAAGCCAGTTTCGCATTCATATCATTGAAATCAAGTACATCAACAGAAGTTCCGGGCAGCATATCTTCGTTGTCACCGGGATCTTCAATCTTCACTTTCTTCAGCATCTGACGAACAATGATTTCGATATGCTTATCATTGATATCTACACCCTGTAACTGGTATACGCTCTGTACTTCGCGGATCATGTAATCCTGTACGGCACGCAGACCTTTGATCTTCAGGATATCGTGAGGATTTACACTACCTTCTGTCAGTTCGTCACCAGCTCTTACTACATCGCCGTCAAATACTTTGATTCTTGAACCATAAGTGATGGGATATACCTTTTCGGTCTTATCACTGCCGGTAATGATGACTTCACGTTTCTTCTTGGTTTCTTTTACAGCTACAACACCATCGATTTCGGAAATAATCGCAAGACCTTTCGGTTTTCTTGCTTCGAAAAGTTCCTCAACTCGAGGAAGACCCTGTGTGATATCGTCACCAGCTACACCACCGGTATGGAATGTACGCATGGTCAGCTGTGTACCAGGTTCACCGATGGACTGTGCAGCGATGATACCAACCGCTTCACCAACCTGTACCAGACGGCCGGTTGCCATGTTGGCACCGTAACATTTTGCACAAACACCGATGTGTGATTTACAGGACAATACAGTACGGATCTTAACTTTCTTAATACCTGCTTTTACGATCTTTTCTGCTCTTGCAGGATAGATCATATGATTTCTCTTCACGATAATATTGGAAGGATCAGCAGGATCTACAATATTTTCAGCGGCTACACGGCCGGTAATACGCTGTTCCAGAGATTCTACACGAGGGAACTCTGCTACTTCCATGTAAGGAATTTCTTCAGCACCTTCGCAGCAGTCGATTTCACGGATGATCAGATCCTGAGATACGTCTACCAGACGTCTTGTCAGGTAACCGGAGTCGGCTGTACGCAGAGCGGTATCGGACAGACCTTTACGCGCACCATGAGCGGAAATGAAGTATTCCAGTACGTCCAGACCTTCACGGAAGTTGGACTTGATGGGCAGCTCGATGGTCTTACCAGTTGTATCAGCCATCAGACCACGCATACCAGCCAGCTGTTTAATCTGTTTTGCAGAACCACGGGCACCGGAGTCGGCCATCATACGAATGTTATTGTAAGCACTCATATTGCTCAGGTCCATCAGCTTTCTGGACAGCTCATCGTCAGTTGCTTTCCATACGTTAATAACTTCTCTGTAACGCTCTTCGTCTGTTAACAGACCTCTGTGGTAATGCATAGCGATCTTATCAACAGTAGCCTGCGCTTCAGCGATCATTTCTTTCTTATCCTTCGGTACACACATGTCAGAAATAGATACTGTCATGGCTGCACGTGTGGAATATTTGTAACCGATTGCTTTAATGTTATCCAGTACTTCGGCAGATTCAGTTGCACCATGTACGTTGATAACTTTCTTCAAGATTTCCTTCAGACCAATCTTTTCGCCCTTAGAGTCTTTTGCAACCAGCTGATCAATTTCCAGCTTCAGTTCATTGCCGGGGATTGTTCTGTCAACGAAACCAAGATCCTGAGGGATGATTTCATTGAACAGGAAGCGGCCCAGAGTAGACTCTACATTGCCGGACAGAATACGGCCATCTTCCATACTCTTGGTTACACGTACTTTAATACGGGTCTGCAGAGTGATATAGCCATTTTCATAAGCCAGGATTGCTTCATTCAGGTTCTTGAAGAACATGCCTTCACCCTTGGAATCAGGACGTTCCTGAGTCAGATAGTAGATACCAAGTACCATATCCTGTGAAGGAACGGCTACAGGCGCACCATCAGAAGGCTTTAACAGGTTGTTGGGTGAAAGCAGCAGGAAACGGCATTCAGCCTGTGCTTCCATAGTCAGAGGCAGATGGGCAGCCATCTGGTCACCATCGAAGTCGGCGTTGTAAGCGGTACATACCAGGGGATGCAGCTTAATAGCCTTACCTTCTACCAGAATGGGTTCAAATGCCTGAATACCAAGTCTGTGCAGTGTAGGAGCACGGTTCAGCATAACAGGATGTTCTTTGATAACCTTTTCCAGGACATCCCATACTTCAGGCTGAAGTCTTTCAACCATCTTCTTGGCACTCTTAATATTGTGTGCAGTACCGTCTGCAACCAGTTCTTTCATAACGAAAGGTTTGAACAGCTCGATTGCCATTTCTTTGGGCAGACCACACTGATAAATCTTTAATTCGGGACCTACTACGATAACGGAACGACCAGAGTAGTCAACACGCTTACCTAACAGGTTCTGACGGAAACGACCCTGTTTACCCTTTAACATATCAGACAGGGATTTCAGAGGACGATTACCGGGGCCTGTTACAGGGCGGCCTCTTCTGCCGTTATCGATCAGCGCATCTACAGCTTCCTGCAGCATACGTTTTTCATTTCTTACAATGATATCAGGAGCACCCAGTTCCTGTAATCTTGCAAGACGGTTATTTCTGTTGATGATTCTGCGGTACAGATCATTCAGGTCGGAGGTTGCAAAACGACCGCCGTCCAGCTGAACCATGGGACGCAGATCCGGAGGAATAACCGGGATTACAGTCAGGATCATCCATTCAGGCTTGTTGCCGGATTTACGGAATGCTTCTACTACTTCCAGTTTTTTGATGATTTTAGCTCTCTTCTGGCTGGTTGTAACAGTTTTTAATGCTGTTTTCAGTTCTGCAGATTCTTTCTCCAGATCAATATCTCTTAACAGCTGCTGTACAGCTTCTGCACCCATGCCAACATTCAGGCTTTCACCATAATATTCATATGCTTCACGATATTCTTTTTCAGAAAGAACATCCTTATATTTCAGTTTGGGAATCTTCTTATCTTTTTCCGGATCGGGATCAACAATCGGAGCGGGAACCGGATTTAATACTACATAAGAAGCAAAATACAGTACCTTTTCCAGAGTTCTGGGAGACATTTCCAGAATCAGGCCCATACGGCTGGGGATACCCTTAAAATACCAGATATGGGATACAGGTGCTGCCAGTTTAATATGACCCATACGCTCTCTACGAACACTGGATTTGGTTACTTCTACACCACAGCGGTCACAGATTACGCCTTTATAACGGATCTTTTTATATCTACCACAGTTACATTCCCAGTCTTTGCTGGGTCCGAAAATTTTCTCGCAGAACAGACCGTCTTTTTCCGGTTTGAGAGTTCTGTAGTTAATAGTTTCCGGTTTTTTAACCTCGCCATCGCTGTTTTTCTTCTTGGACCATTCTAAGATCTTCTCGGGGGAAGCAAGACCAATTTTAATTGCATCAAACACCAAAGGCTGATAGGTTTCATTAACGGAATCAGACATGAGCGGCACTCCCTTCTATTACCGGAGTCTGCACACAAAAAGGTACAGACTCCGATTCATCCATCTATATCAATCAAAACACTGCCAGACAGCTGCCATATTGAAAACGGCTGCTGTTTTGAACAGTTACTAAAGTCAACTTGTCAGATAACTATTGTCTCTTTACAGTTACCTTATCGGTTTTTATTCATCACCGTAATTGTCATCTTCTTCAAAGGTCATCTCTTCGAAAATCATCTCATCAGTAGGTTCTTCTGCTACGAATTCACCTTCTTCATTGCTGCTTCCTACCTGATAACCTTTGGCGCTGAAGTTCTCCTGAGATTCGGAATAACCGGATTCACCGTTTTCCAGCATCTTCATGCTGTTGGGGTTGGGAGTGTAATCAACGCTTTCCTTGATTTCAACTTCTGTACCATCCTCACGCAGAAGCTTCATATCCAGACACAGGGACTGCATTTCTTTCAGCAGTACCTTGAAGGATTCCGGAACACCGGGTTCAGGGATATTTTCACCCTTGATGATTGCTTCGTAAGTCTTAACACGTCCTACAACGTCATCGGACTTCACAGTAAGGATTTCCTGTAAGGTGTAAGCTGCACCGTATGCTTCCAGTGCCCAAACTTCCATTTCACCGAAACGCTGGCCGCCGAACTGAGCTTTACCACCCAGAGGCTGCTGTGTTACCAGTGAGTAAGGGCCGGTAGAACGTGCATGGATCTTATCATCTACCAGGTGATGCAGTTTCAGGTAATGCATGTGTCCGATGGTTACCGGGTTATCAAAAGGTTCGCCGGTACGGCCATCGCGCAGCTGTACTTTACCGTCTCTAGAGATCGGAACACCTTTCCACAGTGCTCTGTGGTCCAGATGATCTCCCAGATACTGCATAACTTCGGGGAGTAACGTATCGTTATATTTTTCCTGGAACTCATCCCATTCCATATTTGCATAGTCGTTGGCAAGTTCCAGAGTATCCTGAATATCAATTTCGTTTGCGCCATCGAAGACAGGTGTTGCTACATTGAAGCCCAGAACCTTGGATGCCAGACTTAAATGGATTTCCAGAATCTGTCCGATGTTCATACGTGAAGGTACGCCCAGAGGGTTCAGAACGATGTCCAGAGGACGGCCATTGGGCAGGAAAGGCATATCTTCTTCCGGAAGTACTCTGGAAACAACACCCTTGTTACCATGACGACCAGCCATCTTATCACCAACGGAAATCTTTCTCTTCTGTGCGATATAAATACGTACAGACTGATTTACGCCAGGATTCAGTTCGTCGTTATTCTCTCTGCTGAATACCTTTGCATCCACAACGATACCATAAGCACCGTGAGGAACTTTCAGGGAAGTATCTCTTACTTCTCTTGCTTTTTCACCAAAGATCGCACGCAGCAGTCTTTCTTCTGCAGTCAGTTCGGTTTCACCCTTCGGTGTAACTTTACCTACCAGGATATCTCCTGCACGCACTTCTGCACCGATACGGATAACACCGCGTTCGTCCAGATCTTTCAGTGCATCTTCGCCGATACCGGGTACATCACGTGTGATTTCTTCCGGTCCCAGCTTTGTATCTCTTGCCACTGCTTCATATTCTTCAATATGAACAGAGGTGTAAACATCATCTTTTACAAGGCGTTCACTTAACAGAACCGCATCCTCGTAGTTGTAACCTTCCCAGGTCATGAAACCGATCAGAGGGTTTTTACCCAGAGCGATCTCACCATTGCATGTGGAAGGTCCGTCTGCGATTACTTCGCCTTTTTCAACCTTGTCTCCCTTGAAGACGATAGGTTTCTGGTTGTAGCAGTTGGACTGGTTGCTTCTCTTGAACTTGGTCAGGTGATATACATCTTTCTGACCGTCAACAGTACGAACAACGATCTCATTGGATGTTGCACGTTCAACAGTACCGGAGTTACGTGCAATTACACATACACCGGAGTCTACTGCTGCTTTTGATTCCATACCAGTACCAACGGCAGGAGCTTCTGTAGTTAACAGCGGTACGGCCTGACGCTGCATGTTGGATCCCATCAGCGCACGGTTCGCATCATCGTTTTCCAGGAAGGGAATCATGGCTGTTGCCACGGAGAATACCATTCGAGGAGATACGTCCATCAGGTCTACTTTTCTTCTGTCGAACTCAGCAGTTTCTTCTCTGAAACGACCGGATACGTTGGGACGTACAAAATGTCCGTCTGCATCCAGCTCTTCGTTCGCCTGTGCTACGATGTAATTATCTTCTTCATCTGCTGTGATATAAACAACTTCCTCTGTTACTCTGGGGTTTGCCGGATCAGAATGATCAACCACACGGTAAGGTGCTTCGATAAAGCCATACTCGTTCAGGCGTGCATAAGTAGCCAGAGAGTTGATCAGACCGATGTTGGGACCTTCGGGGGTCTCGATCGGGCACATACGTCCGTAGTGGGAATAATGTACGTCTCGAACCTCGAAACCAGCACGATCACGGGACAGACCGCCAGGACCAAGGGCTGACAGACGTCTCTTATGAGTCAGTTCTGACAGCGGGTTGTTCTGATCCATGAACTGTGACAGCTGGGAACTTCCGAAGAACTCTTTCACTGCTGCAGTTACAGGTTTAATATTGATCAGATTCTGAGGAGTAATGGTATCAGCATCCTGAGTGGTCATACGATCTCTTACAACACGTTCCATTCTGGACAGACCGATACGGTACTGATTCTGAAGCAGTTCGCCTACCGCACGGATTCTTCTGTTGCCCAGGTGGTCAATGTCGTCTGTATTACCAATACCATACTGCAGATGGATATTGTAGTTAATGGAAGCAAAAATATCATCTCTGGTAATGTGTTTCGGTACCAGCTCATGTACATTTTTGCGGATTGCTGCAAACAGGTCTTCTTCAGAAGCGGAATATTCATCCAGCAGTTCTTTCAGAACAGGCCAGAATACGTCTTCTGTGATGCCCAGTTCTCTGGGTTCGCAGGATACGTACTGTTTCAGGTCTACCATCATGTTGGACAGAACCTTAACATTCTTCTCGTCTGCCTGGATCATAACAAAAGGTACTGCATTGTTCTGGATATCAGCTGCCAGTTCCTTGCTTACGCAGGTACCTGCTTCTGCCAGAACTTCACCGGTTACAGGTGATACAACATCTTCTGCCAGGATACGTCCTGTGATTCTGTTCTTCAGGTGCAGCTTTTTATTAAATTTATAACGGCCAACTTTTGCCAGATCGTATCTTCTGGAATCGAAGAACATACCTTCAATCAGGCTGGCTGCATTTTCAACGTAAGGCGGTTCACCGGGACGGATTTTTTTGTACAGTTCCAGGATACCGGTCTTATAATCGCATGTGATGCTGCCGTTATTGGATTCTTTTTCGATACTCTTTTCAATCTTTAACTCATGACCAAATAATTCGTAGATATCTTCATCGCTGGCATGTCCTTCACCAAGCAGAGAACGAATCAGAACGGTTACAGGAACTTTTCTGGTTCTATCTACGCGAACATAGAAAATATCATTGACATCGGTTTCATATTCCAGCCATGCGCCTCTGTTAGGGATTACGGTGCAGGAGTACAGTTCGTTGCTTCCCAGTTTATCATGGGTCATACCATAATAGATACCAGGAGAACGTACCAGCTGACTTACGATAACACGTTCAGCACCATTAATGACAAAGGAACCGGTATCAGTCATAAGCGGAAGTTCACCCATATAGACTTCATGAGTATCTTCTCTGATCTCGCCGTCTTCTGCAGCGATCTTCAGACGTACGGTCACCCATAAAGGAGCTGCATATGTTGCATCTCTCTCTTTACATTCTTCGATCGTATACTTGATATTGTCTGTACGAAGAACGAAATCTACAAATTCCAGATTCTTATCACCGCTGAAATCTGAAATGGGTGAGATATCATCCAGAACTTCTTTCAGACCTTCTGTCAGAAACCACTGATAGGAATTACGCTGAATCTCAATCAGATTTGGCATCTCAATGACGTCTTTTTTTCTGGAATAACTCATTCGAATGCTTTTACCGGCAGGAACCGGTCGTATTCTGTTTTTCTCCATTGATCTTTCACCCCTAATTTAAACTCAAAGCCCCATAAGGGCATTCTACCATTTTTCAATAATGCATCTTACACTATAACATTCTGACAATATTATGTCAACCAGTTTTTTTACATTTCATGTATTTTTATCCTTTTTTTTATTGCAAGTAATGTCTATAAATGTTATAATGTAAAAATGTATGTGATTATTAAAGGAGGATACTCTCTATGAAACCATTTTGGATCACTTTGATCGTAATTCTGGTTATTACCATCATCGCTCTTGTCGTTCTGTATTTCCTGGGCAAGAGGATGGAAAAGAAACAGGCCGAACAGCAGGCTATGATGGATTCCATGGCACAGACCGTTAACTTGATGATCGTTGATAAAAAACGTATGAAGATTAAAGAAGCCACCAGCCTTCCCAAACAGGTTCTGGAACAGACTCCCTGGTATCTGAAGCGTTCCAAAGTGCCGGTTGTAAAAGTTAAGGTAGGACCCAGGGTTATGACCATGATGTGTGATGACAAGCTGTTTGACTTACTGCCCTTAAAGACAGAGTTAAAAGCAACCGTAAGCGGTCTCTATATTACCGCTGCAAAACCGGTTCGTGGTTCTCTTCTGGCTCCGCCCAAGAAAAAGAAATTCCTGGATCGTTTTAAAAAAGAAGCTTAATAACACCAAATCTATAATAAAGAAACCCGCAGATTTTTGATCTGCGGGCTTTTTTAGATTATAAATTTACAGTAATTATTCAGGGCAGTTAAGCCCCTACAATTTACATTACGGTCTTTGCTTCAATGCTGATGTCACTTTCAGAAAGGGGTTCATAGTTCATCTCCAGATTATAGCGAATCCGCAGATACATACGATCTTCCTGATTTTCAAACTGAATTTCTTTTGTATCAATTTCCATCAGAAGACTTCCATAAGGAGTTTCATAGCTGGATTTTTCTTTTATATTTTCAGCAAAGGACATAATACTCGCTACGGCACCACTTTTTGTCATGGTAATGGTCAGCGGGTCCTGCTCAATTTTAATGCGGTTGTGGCTTACATCTTCTGTATCTTCCCCCATAACCTCATCATAAATCAGATACAGGGCATTCTCTTTTTCATATAAGGTTCCTGTGGTCATGACTTCCATGCCATCCCAGTCAGCGCCCCGTTCTCTGTGCTTTCCATTTATAGTCAGTAGTACTTCTTTCTTCATTATTTAACTCAATTCTATTTATGAATTTAATTCTATGTTATCTATTATTTTACCGCTGTGCTGCCATGGCGATCAGACGGTCAACCAGTTCTGCTTTTTCGATGCCTCTTGCACCCCAGAGCATGGGATACATACTGATGGCTGTGAAACCGGGCAGTGTATTGATTTCATTAAATACAACACTTCCGTCTTCACATGCAAAGAAGTCTACGCGGGAAAGGCCGAAACAATCCAGTGCTTTGAAAATAGCTACTGCATAATTGCGAATCGCTTCTACGGTTTCTTCCGGCATTTCGGGGTCAATTACGGTCTGAGATTCGGGATTGCTGTATTTTGCTTCATAGCTGTAAAATACATCGCCGGCCAGAACTTCGCCTACGCCGCTGGCTTTCGGATCATATGCACCCAGAACGGCACATTCGATCTCACGGCCTTTAATGGTTTCTTCCACCAGGATTTTACGGTCATGTTCTGCTGCCAGTAAAAGAGCTGCTTTCAGCTCTGCTCTGTCATGAGCCTTGGAAACACCCTGAGAAGAACCTGCACGGGAAGGTTTTACAAATACAGGGTAAGTACGCTCTGCTTCTACTTTATCTAAGGCAGCTTCCACATCAGCAGCCAGTTCCTCTCCCATTACAGGAGTATACGCTGCCTGACGTACGCCTGTGGTTGCAGCGATGATCTTGGTGTAAAACTTATCCATAGATGCTGCACTTGCAAGAATACCGCAGCCCACATAAGGAATACCTGCCAGTTCAAACAGCCCCTGAATGGTACCGTCTTCACCGTTCAGTCCATGCAGAACCGGGAAAGCCACGTCAATTTTTACAAAAGAAGGAGTTTTGCCTTCTTCATAAAGCATCACACCCTGAACTTTTCGATCCGGCAGGATCATAGCACTTACTTTGCTTTCACGCCATGCACCGGAAACGATGGATTCCAGGGAATCTGCCAGTTTCCACTGACCATCCTTTGTAATACCGATCATCGTAATATCATATTTATTCACATCCGTTGCACGGATGATTGTCTGTACAGAAACGCAGGAAACATCATGTTCGGATGAACATCCACCAAAAATAACTGCAACACTTGTTTTCGTCATTGTCAATTCTCCTTTATTCAAATTTATTCCAACCATGTAACTGTCAGCACCTTTATAAATCTTCAAAATCACCTAAACGGAAATGAAAATATCTGCTGACGCAGGCATCACCATAAAAGAAGCAGGCGCTGAGAGATTTTCTTATCTTTAAATCCCTCTCATTTTACACACATTCCCTGTAGAATTCAAGTACCATTGTGCGCGAAAGCTTTTACAAAGTGCGAAAAGGTACCTTCAAAACCTTGCAAAAGTGGAAAAGAGCCTATATAATCATGGTAGCGGTCAAAGTGCAGCGGCACAGAGGCCGCCCCTGTTTTCTCATAACAGGACATACGCTTCATACGCAGGAGGATGCTTGGCTGCTCTTTCCTGTATATTTACCACATAAGAAAGTCAGGATAATTCATGAACTTTGATGGAAATTTAACTTTTCAGAAGCAGACCGTGATGAAAATCGATGCTTCCGCCATTGCCCACAACGTAAAGGTAATCCGCGAAACCATCGGAAAAGCCCGCCTGATCGCCGTTATCAAGGAAAATGGCTACGGCATGGGACTGGAACGGGAATATGATATTCTGAAAAATCTTAATATTGATTTTTTTGCCGTAACCAATGCCGAAGAAGCTCTGGCCTTACGGCGTTTCGGCTGTGACAAGGATATTTTGCTCATGTCCCCTTCTCTGGAGCAGGAGGAAGCCGCAGCACTTCTGGCCAATGATATTATTTTCATGCTGGGAGATATGAGACAGGCTGTTCTTCTGAAAAAGCTTTCGGAAGAAACCGGGAATATGCCCCGCGTTCACCTGGCCATTGAAACAGGTATGGGACGCTACGGCTTTTTATGGAATCAGATACCGGACCTGTCCGCCCTGCCTTCTTTCCTGAAAATCGAAGGCTGCTACAGTCATTTAAATGGAAAACCGTCAGGCTATGAAAAAGAAGCACGCAAACAGCTGCAGAGATTCCTTGAAGCCACTGAAACCCTGAAAAAGCAGGGAATCAATCCCGGCATCCGCCATATCTGCAATTCCGCAGCCACCATGTCTCTTGGTACTTTAGGTCTGGATGCAGTCAGATGTGGTTCTGCCGTTCTGGGCAAATGTGCCAGAGGCGGTGCCCGCCTGAAAAATTCTGTCTGGCTGGAAGCACCCATCTGTCTGGTGCACGAACTTCCTAAAGGAAGTACCGTGGGGTATCAGGCCTGCGCTGTTTTAAAACGCGATTCCCGCCTTGGTCTGGTCCGTGCAGGACATGGGGATGGTATCATGCTGGGATACGCTGATAATCCGGAACCGCTGATTCATGGCGTGATTCATTTACTTGCAGTAAAACTGTTAAAGAAACGCTACCAGAAAACCGTTCTGGTAATCAGTAAACATAATGGCAAAAAAGCCCGTGTTCCCTACGTGGGACGCAGCGGTGTTGCCCATGTCATGATCGACCTGACAGACACCGCATTTGCTGAGGATGATATTGTACAATTTAATGTCAATCCATTGTTTATACATCCGTCCATCTCAAAAGAGGTGTTTTCTACAGAGCAGTAACGTCTTGTCTCCCATATAGATAAGGCATAACACCCAAGTCTCCATACGTCAACTCCAAAAAACGGATGGTTGACACGGAAGCCGTAAAAAACACCAAGACATCATAAAGGAGTTAATTAATATGTACGAAATTATAGGTCCCGATAACCATGAGGAATTTGAAGAATTTGTAACCCATCACCCCAAGGGAGAACTGCTTCAGACATACGCATGGAGCAAACAGAAACCCTACTGGACATTCCGCGCAATTATTGTCAGAAATGACGACGGAAGCATCCGCGGTGCCATGTCTGTGCTGATCCGCAAAATTCCGGCTACTCCCTTCTCACTGATGTATGCAGCCCGCGGCCCTGTCTGCGATATCAACGATAAAGAAGCTTTAACTGAAATCTTAAACGGCGCAAAAGAACTGGCAAAACAGTTCCGCTGCTACGTACTGAAGCTGGATCCCGATGTTACATTTGAAGAAACCACATTTATGAAACATATGGAAGACCTGGGATTCATTCTGGCTCCCAAGGCGCTCAATTTTGAAAATATCCAGCCCCAGTACGTTATGATGCTGCACATCGAAGGCAAAACCGAAGACGAAGTGATGGCTATGTTCAAACCCAAAACCCGCTATAACATCCGCCTTTCAAAGAAAAAAGGCGTAACCGTTAAAATCTGCGGCAAAGAAGCCGTTCCGGACTTCTATAAGATCATGGTAGAAACCGGCGAAAGAGACCAGTTCATGATCCGTCCTGCTCAGTATTTTGCAGACATGCTGGACAATCTGGGTGATATGTGCCGTCTGTACATGGCATACAGCGCTGAAGGCGAACCCATTGCCGGTACAATCGCCTGCCACGTATACGACAAAGTATGGTATATGTACGGCGCATCCTCCAACCAGCACAGAAATCTCATGCCCAACTATCTGCTGCAGTGGGAAATGATCCGCTGGGCAGTGGAAAATAACTGCCGTATCTACGACTTCCGCGGTATCTCCGGTGACCGCAGCGAAGACAATCACCTTTACGGTCTGTACCGTTTCAAGAGCGGTTTCAATGCAGAATTCACTGAATTCGTAGGTGAATACCGCTACGTATTCCGCCCGCTGGCTTACCAATTCATTGAAAACGCAATGCCGCTGGCGAAAAAGGTACTGAAGAAAATTCGGAATCTGAAAAAGAAGAAATAGGGGATAAGATAAAATAAAATTGAGGTAGTGGATGGCTCCATTACTGGCATACCCTATACGGAGACCCGCTCTCGCTCGTGCACAAACGCAGCGGTACTAAACTCTTGCCCTTGCTGCGCAAAGGCAATCGTTAAGTGCCGGCGTTTGTGATGGTCTCCTTTATAGGGTATGCCAGTAATTCCGCCGCTACCTTTTTTTATTTTTGCGTAAGAAAAAGACGCGCATAATGAGTTGAGTTTGTTTTTTTGGCTGTTTTGTATTGTGAAACAGGGGATTTTTCTCCTGTTTTTTTGTTTGTTTAAGTTTTTATTTTGTGGTCTATACTTTGAATATCCTTATTGCGGTGCTTGTCACTGTATGGAATGATATGAAATAGTGATTACATATTCTGGATTTTTCAGACAAACTTTGTATTGATGAATACTTGTTGAATGTTGAATTATAAATGGATTGAAAATACTGCTGAATTGTTTTTGTGAAATGTCTGTTTTTTGTAGGGGGTTTTCTCGTGTTTGTGCGTTTATATAAAAAATTATCTGATCAGGTACCGTGTTTTAAATGTGCCGTTTGTTCGTTCCGGGCTAAAGATTGGTTTAATCGGTGTAAAAGTGGTGATTTCGGGTTCGTTTTCCTTTTTTTGGTTCTTTTACTGGTTCATGGGGCTATGATTCAGGCAAATGTGGTGTATGCTGAGGCGGATTCGATTTCTGATTCGGTGCTGCGGCTTCGGGTGGTGGCGAATAGTGACAGCGAGAAAGACCAGGCTTTAAAACTGACTTTTAAATCCCAATTATGTGAGGTACTAAAACCTTATTTAAATGACTGTGCTGACGCAGATACAGCGGTAAACTGGATTGAAGAGAATCTGGATTTTGTGCAGGAACAGGCAGACAGTATCTGCAGGAAGTTATCCGTTAACTCCTGTTCCGTAAACTTCACCAAAAGTAATTTCCCCATTCGGACCTATGGAAACCTGACTTTTCCCCCCGGAAATTATCGTACCCTTCTGGTAACACTGGGCAGCGGCCAAGGACAAAACTGGTGGTGCGTCCTCTATCCCTCTCTCTGCTTCACCAGCGAATCCACCGCCAACTTCCCTCAGGAAGCCCAGGAAAAACTCCAGAACACCCTCTCTGAAGAAGACTACGAAACCATCAGCCAGGGAATCACCTTCCGATTCAAAATCGCCGAAATCGTAGGAAAGCTGTTGACTGATGATAAGTAAAAAAACGCCGGCACTAGGTTTTTCAAAGGCTTTGCCTGCCGAAAAACCGTAGTACCGCTGCGTTTGTGGCAAGCGAAAGCGGGTCCCAGAAGGAGATATCCGCGCTGGAACGTCCGTTTCGCACCAAAATCCAGCAGCCTACTTATTGCTCTGAATCACTGACATGACATATTGTTCTTGATGTGAAATATGAATCCGTGTTGCTTCTGCAGCAATATCTGCATCTCTTCTTGCCAGCGAATGAATAATCTTTTTATGTTCTTCCACCAGAATCTGTCTGCGTTCCTTCATCTTGATATATTCAATGCGGTAACGATACATCTGATTCTGCATCTGACTGAGCAGCTGCAAAAGTTTTGCATTGTCTGCTGCTTCATAAATTACTGCATGGAAACTTTCATCGATGCGTGCAATCTGAACCACATCATCCGTCTGGCAGGCACGAATAAACTGCTGATTGATGGAATCCAGTTTTTCCAGATCTGCACGTTCCATACGGGTACAGGCCAGACGAACACTTAATTCTTCCAATGCACGGCGTACTTCCAGTACATCACAAAGACTCTTCTCAGAAATAGCAGCTACACGGGCACCTTTACGGGGTATCATAACCACAAGGCCTTCCAGTTCCAGCATACGAATGGCTTCTCTGACCGGTGTACGGCTAACACCCAGCTGATATGCCAGCTGCATTTCCATTAAATGCTGTCCCGGAGACAGCACGCCTTTTAAAATCGCTTCTCTTAATGTTTCAAACACTGCATCCCGCAGCGGCATGTTATCTGCCATTACAAGCTGTAAATCTTCTACCATATTTCCATCCCCTTACGTTACTATAATCAACAAACAGTTGTTGTTCTGATAAGCATCCAATAAAAACTGAACAGCTGCAATTTTTGCTATACATACGGATTTTGTCCAATAAATGTGGTCAAAAATACCATTTTTGCCAAACCAGAATCTTTCATGCTCTCACATGCAGCTTCTGCTTGTCTCTGATTTGTAAATAATCCAAATACAGTGGGACCGCTTCCGCTCATCATGGCATTCACTGCGCCCTGTTTCATCATGAGATCTTTAATTTCCTGAATGACCGGATATGCCGGAATCGTAACTGTCTCCAGTACATTGCCCATTAAACCTGCCATTTTTCCAAAATCCTGCTGGCGAATTGCTTCTACCTGTGCGTCAATATCAGGATGGGACTCCAACTGATCCAATTTCAGATTTGTATATACAAATTTTGTAGATACGCTTATTCCAGGTTTTGCCACCAGCACATAGCCTTTCGGCACATCCGGAAGCCGTGTAAGGATTTCTCCAATTCCTTCAGATAAAGCAGTTCCCCCTGTTACACAATAAGGAACATCTGCACCCAGCTTTACACCACGTTCCATCAACTGTCTGCGGGATAATTTCAAATCAAACAGCTGATTCATGCCAATCAGGGTTGTTGCTGCATCTGTACTTCCTCCAGCCATTCCTGCCGCTACAGGGATAAATTTCTGCAGCTGAATATCCACACCATTTTTTATGTCAAATTCATCAATCAGTAATTTTGCCGCTTTATAAATCAGATTATTTTCATTTACCGGAAGAAAACTCAGATTTGTCTTCAAACGAATTCCAGGTTTTTCACTTACAGAAATGAATAATTTATCATAAAGATTCACCGTTTGCATGATCATCCGGACTTCATGATATCCATCTTCTCTTTTTCTAACCACATCAAGGCCCAGGTTGATTTTGGCCATAGCTTTTAATCGTATCTGCTTCATGGTTCCCTCCAAATATCCGCCTCGAAGCACTCACTGTTAATACATATGTTCGCTTACTCCGAGTCTGCTTTTCCTATTGTAACATATGTATTTATCCGAAAACAATAGGAAATTTATTTGAAAAAAAAGTATAATAATCCGGCGAAAAATAGCAGTTCCGCCATAATTTTCAAGTATTTATCTCGCGATACATATTTTTTGTTAAATACGTACTTCTACAGTGTCTATATATTTCTATATAATAGGAAAAATCGGAACTTTTGTTGACATTTCATCATTTTCTTGTATAATACAAAACAAGATTTAGCTGTTATCAACGGAGATAATTATCACCCGATAATTGTCTCCGTTTTGTTTTTACAGGATGTCTTACTTGCTGATAGCAGCTGATCCCAAAAGCTTTCCCTCACATTATAATAAAAGCCGGCTCCGTCATTGTTTATTTTCTTTGATGGGGCTGGCTTTTATTATATATTCTATCACATTTATCATACTTCATCATGCTTTTATCATACTTCATCATGTTTTCATCATAACTTCATCATGTTTTTATTATACTTCATCGTGCTTTTCATGATATAAATATATATCCATCTGAGAAAAATACATACTCCTTTATCTCCTGAAAGTACAAAAACGACACCAGCCTGCTTTTTTTGCAGACCAGTGCCGTCTTTTTATTTCTTGTCAGGCATCTGCCTTTCAGCTTATATTATTTTTCACTGAGTTTCAGTCTCAGTAGCGCTTTATTCAATGCCAGTTCTGCTCTTGCCACGTCAATAGAACCTTCTTTTCCTGCACCGGAAAGTCTGCGTTCTGCACGGATACGTGCTTCTTCCGCACGGTTTCTATCGATTTCATCGGGCCATTCTGCAACTTCGGCCAGAACTGTTACCTGATCCTGAAGAATTTCTACAAAGCCTGTATGCAGTGCAGCTTTTTTCACACCTTCGGCTTCATAAAGATTTAATACGCCGGGTGCTACAATACATGTTAAAGGAATATGGTTTTTATAAACACCGATATCGCCTTCTGATGTTTTCAGCTCCACCATGCTCACATCGCCCTCATAAAACACACGGTCGGGTGTGATGACTTTTACTTTAAACATATCTGCCATCCGTTACACCCCCTTATTTTTTCACACGGGCAATAACGTCATCAATATTACCTGCATTCAGGAAACAGCTTTCGGGGATATCATCATATTTACCTGCAAGAATTTCACTGAAGCCCTGGATTGTCTCAGAAATAGGAACATAACGTCCAGGCAGACCGGTAAACTGTTCTGCTACTGAGAAAGGCTGAGACAGGAATCTCTGAATCTTTCTTGCTCTTGCTACGATTACTTTTTCGTCTTCGGAAAGTTCGTCCATACCAAGCATGGCGATAATATCCTGTAACTCTTTGTAACGCTGTAGGATTTCCTGTACGCCACGGGCTACCTGATAATGTTCCTCTCCTACAATTCTTGGATCCAAAATTCTGGAAGTAGATTCCAAAGGATCTACCGCCGGGTAAATTCCAAGTTCTACGATAGAACGGGAAAGTACGGTTGTAGCATCCAAGTGG